>JAYWEU010000252.1:0-9861 GCA_043779385.1 Pseudobdellovibrionaceae bacterium | reverse complement strand
CTACTCCTTCTTATTCATTGTCTGCTTCTTTGTGGCCTTTTCAGACGGCTGGATCCTTCGGAAAATATTATTACTTGGCATGGTCGGGGCCTGGAGTCTTCGCCTAGGAACTTTTCTTTTTTGGCGAATTTATAAATCACACCCGGCCGAAGACAATCGTTATCAAAATTTACGAAAAAAATATGCCCCCAACGTCGCCACCAATTTTTTCTGGTTTTTTCAATTCCAGGCCTGGAGTGTCGTTCTTTTATGTTTTATGTTTTTAGAAATAAGTCTTAATCCCCTGCCAGAAGTTTCAACATTAGAAAAATTTGGTTTTTGTATCTGGCTGCTGGCTTTCGTGGGTGAAGCCCTTGCCGACCACCAAATGACTTCTTTCAGAACAGATCCAAAAAATAAAGGTCAAACCTGCAAAGTGGGACTTTGGCGCTATTCACGTCACCCCAATTATTTTTTTGAAAGTCTTATTTGGTGGGGATTTTTTATCTTTGCCCTTGGCACCACAGGAACTTTTTATACTATTTACAGTCCATTGATTATTTTGCTCCTGCTTTTAAAAGTCACAGGCATTCCACCGGCGGAAGCACAGTCATTAAAAAGTCGTGGTGAAGCTTATCGACAGTACCAACGGGAAACGTCGGCTTTTATCCCTTGGTTTCCGAAGATTTAGATTTTTTAATGATACTTTAATTCAGGACATCGAATATCAAGAAAAGGAACCAAGTCAGCGTCTTGGTATTTGAAGATAGTGTCCTGAGAACCTGTCAAAATAAAAAGATCCCGATTTAAAAGGCTGCAGCTTTTTCCATTTTGAGCTTTAAAAACAGCCGTACCACTGGCGACAGCCGTGGGCGAATGACCAACAGCAAATCCAGCGTCTAAAATCAAACCTTGGTAATTCAAAAATTCGACACCGCCTCGATTTTCTTTTATAATGTCACTAGAGACCACGACTTGTCCGCGGCCGATTCCCTTGATCTGTGCATTGTCATAATCGAAGTAAAATATATCTCCGTTTGTGTGAGTGACTTCTAAGCGTCGATCGTTATCGTTCCACAGGTAAGTTGGAGTTGTGTTGAGGCGGGGGAAAAAGTAAAACTCTCTGGCGGCTGTCGAATCGGCTTCTTCGCCTTCACTGAAGGAATTAAAAACTAAAAAATTTCCATCATCAGAAAATAAATAATCGCGATAAACCATGGTTGGTTTTTTTAAAGAGGTCACCGTCAAAAAACAGTGTTTACTTTGGCCAGAAAATAAAACTTGAACCTGAAGATTCGCTCGGCGATCGACAGTATCTTTGCAAGATAAAGCATCCGCTGCAAAAATTTGAACGGGCAAAAAAAGACAAATCAACCAGACCGATATTTTTATTTTCAAGGAAGCCCCCCCTTATACAGAAGATCGCAAGGCTCGCCTTCTGTCAAGGAAGCGACCGGTACTGACCCTTTGCTCCTTGTCCTTCCAGTTCGTCATTCATTTGCTGCACAGCTTTTTCAAAGCTTTGCTGGATTTTAGCTTTATCATTCACCGAAAGCTTCATGTCCTTGCTTGCTCCTATTAAAAGCTTCACCGAACCTTCGTTTAATTTGGTGGTTTGCATATCGACTCCAAAGATCAGGCCTTTTAAACGCGCGGGCTCCATCTGCTCTATTAAGTTTTGTTGAACTTTTTTCTCAATGGTTTCGCCGTGGGTGGCTAAAGATGTCCTTGCTGACGCATCACTAACCCCTTCAGGAATAAAGCTGATCCTAAATTTAGAAGAGTATCCTTGGTCGACAAGCCCCTGCAAAATCTTAGACTTATCCCGATCAGTTAAGGGCGAATTTGCGACGGAAATACAATCATCACCGCTGCAGATGGTTTTCATTCTTCCAGCTCCCACAGATTCCGAGACCACGTTCTGAAAATCGCCACGCTGGGAATTAAACTGCGAAGTGACCTTTTGCTCCATCTGCCGTGCCTGAGCTAAAGCTTCGTCGACAGTTTTTGATTGCGCTAACCCTTCCGCTGTCGCTCGCAGATTTTGCGCACCCATGCCGATCATATCGGCGGAAAGACCGCCCATTTTAGCTTCATCAAGCGTTGCGACCTCCCGCTTGGCAATTAATAGATCGGGCGAAAATTGATCGACCTTCATTGCATAGTTTTGAATATTTTTGACAGTGTCAGAAGACAGCTCCTTAAGACCAAAACGTTGAATCAAAGAAGAGCGGATTGTTTCCGTATCACCACTATTTTTTCGTACAATATTAAATGCATCTGCATCTAAAGTCTTGCCATTGAAGACCCCTGATTTAATCGGAAGCTCGGAGGAGATTTGAACCCTTAGCTTTTCAGCCTCTTGATAGGTCTTCCCCAGGTAATCCTTGACTTCAGAGGTGCTAAAATTTTGGAGCTGATTAAGGTCCTGGGTGCGAGAGTAGCGGGTCGCAAAGTTAGCCTTATCAGCTGTCGGACCCATGCCGGCACGAACCCATGTCTGGGGGGCATCATTCTTTGAAATAATTCGATCATCAATCAGATGATCGCGAAATTCTTGATTAGTTTCAGCAAAAACTTGCGCCAGTCGATCTTCAAATCCAGGCGGGGCCTGTCCCTTAAAAGCAAATCGAGCTGATTTGTAATCCGAATAACTTTCCATTTCTAAAGATGGAAATTCTTTCTTTAAGATTTCCATCTTACGAAAGATCAAATCCTTGTGATAATTTGTAAAACTGGTCACTAAGTTTTTATTTAAAAAAGTTTGATTTAAATTGGTCATCTCGGCATTTTCAAAATTAACAAATTTAATATTTTTCGTAGAATTTTCATCTAAAGCCAAAGTCATAAATTTTTTATTTTGCGCCTCTGTGGTTGGAGAAAAATAAAGATATTTTTGAACGAGCTCTAACCTTCCAGATTGGCCAGAGGCTTTAAGGGCCGACGTTTTTAGTGCGATCTCAGATTCAATCCTGGCCCCTTCGGACAACTTGAGCGCCAGCCGTGAGCCGCGCACTATTTTTGCGGCATAACCGACAACAAGGGTGGGATCAAAAACCGTTCCGATAGCGTAACACCTCATCTCCGCCTGAACGAGAGGTGTTAAACAATTGTATTTGATATTTGTTTTTTCAATCGCGGCAATCGCCGCATCTGTCATTTGAGCTAAGCGACTTTTTTGATTGGGACTTAGCCCTTGCTTCTGAATTTGAACCGGGGAAGCCCCATACCTAGTAAAGCTAGCTTTTTTATTGCGCTCCCAAGCTTGATCGACAAAGTCTGCTAAACTAACGGCGGTGTCTTTGATTGAAATTCCCAAATCAATCAGTGCGTTTTTGTAACCTTTCCAACAAGCCGATTCAAGGCCTTGCTGGGCTTCGATATTTTGAGAGCAGTAACTTTTAGTATCACAATTTCTGATCAGCTTTGCGTACTCAGGATTTTGCCGAACGAACTCATCGCAACGATAAGATTTTTTTGAGACTTCGCAAAGGGAAAGAGATTGCTTTAAAAGTCCGGGCCATTGATTGCAGTCGATCTTTTTTTGACAAATGGCGGTAATTATCGGATCCATAGGATCCGATGCTTTTAAAGGAGTTGAACTAAAGACTGAGAAAATAAAAATGAAAGCAAAATAATTTGCTTTCCGCCTGCCAAAGACCACTCATGACCCCTTTTAATGACCTTAGAACATCATACCAAAGGCGCCGGAAAAAATTGGATATTAAGTGCTTTGAAAAAGGTTTCCTAGTCTAAAGGCGTCCCCAACCCGACAGATCAATAAAAACTGAACTTTTCTCAAGGTAAATATTCAGTTGGCCATTGTAGAAACCATCTCGGGACGGCCAAAATATCGCACGAATCGTGCAGGATTTGCCGGGTGGCAAGATTGTTGGGCAATTGGTGGCTGCATCAAACATCATCCCAAACACAACAAGGCGCTGAATATGGGAGGCCTCAGTAGAATCGGCCGTCAGAATAAAATCCACCGATTGATGAAAATTAAGCGGCACAATGCCGAAATTATAACTTAGATATTGATCGTGGGCCTGCGCTTTGACCGAAATGGACGAAAGACTTTGAGCCTGAGAAAAAAGTGGCAACAACACCAACAACACCAACATGGAAATATTTTTCATAAAATCCTCCTGTTCTTCAGTCTGTGACAGGGATTTTTCAGGATCAACCCTTATTTTGAAGATGAATCAGAAAGATCTGCGCAAGAGACCCCTCAGGTAGGGTCAGTTCAATTTCGCCGGGGCCCTCAAACCTAAGGCTGTCCCCTTCGGCGACAACAATGTCTTTGATTTTAAAATCATTTTTTGCGGCAAACAAAAAATATAAACCTTCGTTGAAGTGAACCACATCAGTCGATTTATGAAGATTTATTTGAGTCATTTGAACCTTCATTTTCAACGGATCGTAAATTAATCCGAGGTCTCTGACTTCATCACCCACACATCGGCACCGCACCGTCGAATCGCCGGAAAAAGAAAATGGCTTAAAGGGTTCTAGATAATGATCATTCAACCACAGGCCTTGGCCTTTCCAAACGACAAGAAGACGGGCCATCCCAGGAAAGGGCGAAAAAAAATTATCATGGCTGATTGTCGCAGTACTTAAGCGCCAAAGAAAAGCCGTCTCCGGCTGATCATGATCCTTCTGAAGATCGATCTGTGCTGTCACACCCTGTCCATTTTTCCAGGGCATGGATTGGTAATCTTTGAATTTAAATAATTTCTTTGGAATTAATCGAGTACTTGAAGGCATCGGGTTCCATTCCGTCTTTTTGGATACTTCCTGCGACCAGTTTTGGATACATTAAGTAATTAATATTTTCAGAATAATTGGGCGGCAATGAAAAGTCGCGCGCAGAATTAAAAGCCACCCAGTTCATCTCCCAAAATCCAAATAACTTTCTGCGAAGGTCGGCCACATGAGGATCCTCAAGTTTTAAATTTTCCTCTAAAATCACTTTTCGAACATCCGCTGGATCGACTGGCACCCACGCTCCAGCTGCATAATATTCCGCACGACAATGCTGAGCTTTGCTGACGTCACCTTGTTTGCCGATTGATTTTGACATCTCTGAATTTAAGACTCGCAGACCAAAAACTTCTCGAGCAGGAACCCCGGAAGCCCTGCAAAGACCCACAAATAACGAGCTTAAGTCTGCACACTTTCCACCCAGATTTCCAGACACCAATAAGGATTTTACATCCCCAAGGCCACAACCGCGAACTTTCCCATCGCGATAGGTGTTCTCAGCTATCCAATTGTAAATGAGCTTGGCTTTCTTATTGGGATTTTTTTCTGCTTTAACAATTTTTTGCGCTGTTTCTTTGACCATCCCATCCAAAGGAATATGCTCGGTCGGCTTTAAATAAAGCGCAAAATCCTCATTGGGAGAGGCCTCAGGATGAATCCGATTTCTTAACTTCACTTCGTGTGTGACTTGCAATTCAATTTTTTTTGCCTGATCCCACTGCGCATAAAAAATAGGAGCTCCATAGGTTTTGTCTTTCCAAATTCCTGCTTTTGAAAAGTTGCCAGTCCAATTTGTGGAAATCAGTTCTTGGTAGGAAGCCTGTGCCAAAGGAATGGGCAGCCATATCTCTGTCGATGCAACAGCTTCTGCGGTGATTTTTTCAGTCAGCTCAACAGTGCGCCATTTTTGCTCGGGCTCGGTTTTTATTTCGGTTTTATTTTTAGCCTGGGCTGACGATCCTAAGATTGGACCCACTAAACTGAACCCTGCAAGACCAGCCGCTGTGGCTTTCATAAACTGTCGACGTTGCACAAAAACTCCTTTTAAATTTGAAGTTTTAGCTTATCGTCTTCAGCTTTAGCACTCAAGTGGTCATTGATTAACTTTGCCTGGTTTTTATCGTGCTTGCGGACCTAGAGCAGGTGTTGGGGGGCTGGATTCGTTGACGGTGCCTTTTATCTTATGCTCTGACGGGTCGCTTGAGACAGTCCAATCAGTCAGAAAATGAACATGACGATCACGATCAGACACCGTGATATTAAAAATTTTCACTTGAACGCGAGCTGTTTCAAGGGGTTTATAATCCTTGGCTTGCTGCAGGGCCCTCGAATAGCACTCACGCCAATCTTTGACTTCAGAAGTTAATTTTGAGCTGACATACTTATTCACGATGGTTTTTGGGACATAAACCCTGGTCTGAATCGTGCAATTTTCCTGAGCCGATGCAAGACTTGAGAGCACCATCAGGGGAGCTAAAAAAAATAACTTTTTCATTTGACCCACTTATTTTAGATGAAAGATAACATCTCCTTTTAGCTCATTATAATGCGCCATGTCAAGTATTTTAAGAGGCTTGATCTAGGGCTTATAAATTATACTTATCTATTGGTTTTATCTAAACTTTATGACCATCTACAAGGCCTTTGATAGAAGCTGTTTGATTGGAGTTTGACTCTACGAGTCTTTGTCTTCATAAAAGAGGAATGCGCTTCTTCATCGTAGGCCTCTTTATTTTACAACTAAGCTTAAACCTGCAAGCCGGAGCCGTCGAAGGCGTGAATGGCCAGCGCCGGGACAACGGTGGTGTTACTTTAACGGGTGAAAACTGTGATCTTTTAAAACGGCAGTCCTTGGCTTTTAGTTTATGGAAAACAAATCTTCAAGAAAAGCCGGGGAAAACTCCCACAGACTGCACCTGTGATAGTCTTCGGTGCTACATGGAAATCGATCCGATCCTTCCAGAATTTGTGGCAAAATATTTAAGCGTTGATGCCGGTCGATGGGGACCTAATTGCTGGAACACGGCCCTTGTCGCTGCAAAAATTTTACCCGTTTTACGCTTCACTCCACCAGAAGAAATGAATTTTTGGATGAAGTCCCCTCTTTGCCAAGCCGTGCCTGAAGATGAGACCCCAGCGCCAGGAGATATCGCGGCGATCCGCAACTCTGAGCAAACCGAAGTGCACGCCTACACTTTTATAACGGATGAACTTTCTTTCACAAAAAACTATCTGACGACAATGGCACCTTACAAACTTCAATCGACACCGGATATCTTTGCTATTTTTCCGGTGCCATTTTCTTGTCGCCACCGTTCGGGAAATCCGTCAGACTGCCCGAGCTATATCAATTACTATCGCTGCACATCCTTTTCGCAATTTATTGCGAACCAAAAAATAATCCTCCCAACAAGGTACAGCAAAATTGACGTCCTTGTTTTAGAGCAAGAAAAGCGTGTCAGCCGAATTGCTTTTGAATGGAAATTAAATCCACCCCTGCAGAAAACTGCGCCCTTAGCGTTAAAAGACGCTCAACAAAAAATGATGGCTGTCCAGTCCGAAGTGATTTTTCGCGCAATTGATAATAGCACCCCTGAGCCAGAGAGGCTTCTTTGGAATGGTCTTAAGTTTCGAATTAAAGGCCTTCTGCAAACCATCGATTGGGTGGATTAAGAGGCTTGCTCAAGAGGCAAGCTTTGCCATTTTGGCAGACGAATTTTAAAACAAGTGTTGGGCGAATGATTGTCAATCGTAAGATCGCCGCCGTGAGCTTTAATAATTCCCATCGAAATACTTAAACCCAAGCCTGTACCCAAGCCAATTTCTTTTGTCGTAAAAAAGGGTTGAAACATTTTTTCTTGAATGGCTAAGGGAATTCCCGAGCCAGAATCTGTGATTCGAATTTCGACGAATTCATTTTTTTCAAAAACATCCAACCGAATCCAAGGATTTGGTTTTCCTGTCACCGCATCACTGGCATTATTAAAAAGATTCAGCAGAACCTGTGCGATTTGCACACTCCTCACCGACATGGTCAGATCACTAGAAACTTGATTTCTAGAAAACTGAATCTTCTGGCTCTTAAATCGCTCTTCACAAAGACTTAAAGTGTCTTCGATGATTGATTCGACAGAAATATCTTCAAAAACATCGCCAGCCCCTTCCCTTGAAAAACTTCTAAGCCCTTTCACAATTTTTGCAATTCGCAAGGCCATCATTTCTAGTTTCTCTAGCATCGGAGGCAGCGAATGCATTTCTAATTTGTTTTCTGCAAGTAGTCTTCGAGCATGCGAGGTTAAAAGAGTAATGACTCCCAACGGAGTATTGATTTCATGGGCGACACCGCCAGCCATTTCTCCGAGGGAGGCCATTTTGCTGGCTTGCACCAACTGCTCCTGAAGTTGCTGCCGTTCTGTGATGTCTTGCGCGGTTCCTAAGATTCGAATGGGAGTGCCGTCTGGCGACCTGACCACCCGAGCTTGAATATGGAGGAATCTAAAGCCATCGCCAGTTCGCTGAATTTTAATCACCTTTGTAAATGGGAGCCTATTTTCAATGGCTTTTTTTGCCTCGTCGCCAAGGGCCGATCGATCTTCCACAGATAAAAATGAAATCACTTTTTCAAAAGTCGGAATAAAGATCTTGGGATCCTGACCCAAAATTCGAAAAAGCTCGTCGGACCAAAATAATTGTTGGGTCGTCAGATCAAAATCCCAACTTCCTAAATGAGCCGTGGCTTGTGCTTCTGACAACTGGTGGGCGCGCGCTTCGAAGGCTTGCTGAGCTTGGTTGCGCTCACGGGTGACCTGAGAAAGAGTGGCTGTCATTTGGTTAAAGACTGACGCCAGCTGACCCAACTCGTCCGATGAGATGACAGGGACAATTTTCCCAAGATCCCCTTTTTCGACCAGTGCTGCTGCTAATCGCAAGTGTTCAATCTGCTGAAGGATATTTTTTGAGATCGTGTACGAAATCGAAAATCCCAATGCCAGGAACAAGAGGGCGATAGAAATAAGCGTCCCAATAAATACCTTTTTCAACCACAAAGCTCCCTCGGTGAGGGTGTTTGAAAAAGTTAATTCAGCCCGAGTCAATCTTTGTTCAGCCTGAAGAATTTGTTGTAAAAATTGAGTCTTTTGAACGGGCGATAATTTTTTTAATTGAATTTGATTTTCGATTTGCAGCGCGATTATTTTCAAATTAAAAAGTTCCTGATCGCCAAGCGCCCAGGCCGCCAAGGCCTGATCGATATATTTAACGCCTTGAGCCCTTTTCATCAGAAGTCCCATGGCATGAACTTCACTGGGATCATTTTTTGCCTCAATCAAAGCCTGATCTAACAGCTTGAAGTCTGGATCTTTTTTTAACACTTCTAACCGCGCTCTGGATGTGGCGGCAGGAAGCTCTAATTCTTCGAAAAAAATTTCTAGATCACGGGCTTCTTCTTTCAAGACATATCTTTGTAACGCCGTCAGTGCGTTTTTTTCGCTTTTCGACCACAAGCTTTCGGCCCCAATGTAAGCCCTGACGATCGACAGACAGTTTAAACCTAAATAAGAAAGTCCCGTGATCAAAGTGATCATGATGAGGAAGGTCCACACAACTAAAACAAGCTTTCGACGAATTGACAAAGTGAGTGTCTCCATACTTCTGTTCGGTATAAAAAAAGAGTCGCTGGAGGCGGTTGTCCGTCAATTCATTTTAACAACGTGAGCCTTCGTAGCCAACGTGAAAAGCCTCGGTCTGCTTGTTTTTTAGGCGTCCTGGGATGAGACGATGGAACGCGTCAACCGTGCCTTGTTCTGTTTCAGCGGTGACAAGTAGACTAAAAAATGGTTTTTTCTGATCTCTTCAGTTCCATCGTTTGCCTCGGTGGCGAAATTGGTAGACGCACAGGACTTAAAATCCTGAGCTTCCTTTACAGGGGCGTGCCGGTTCAAGTCCGGCCCGAGGCACCAAATTGACAAGTATTCGAACTAAAGGTTCTTCGGTTCTTCTCGGTTCGTAGTGGGTAAGTTCAAAAAATCATTTAAGCACAAGCACTTAGGTATCTGAGTCTGTACATTTCGAAGCTCTTAACTCCGTAAGCCCGCTTCTGTACTAGCTTTGCTACGT
>JAYWEU010000251.1:0-3731 GCA_043779385.1 Pseudobdellovibrionaceae bacterium | reverse complement strand
CCGTTCTAGGAGGTTATCTGACAGATAACTTTGGCTGGCGCTCGATCTTTAATATTAATTTACCTTTAGGACTGCTGGCCCTGTTTGTCGGCATGATTTGTATCTTTGATCGCGAAAAAGATGGCTCGCCGACAGCTTCGAAAGAATTAGATGTTTGGGGATTGGTCTTTTTGACTTTAGGTGTGGGTTGTCTTCAATATGTCCTTGAACGTGGCGAATCAGAGGATTGGTTTTCGTCGGCTTGGATTATTGTGAACACGATGACTTTCACATTCTGTATCCCTGCTTTTATCTGGTGGGAACTGAAAGTTAAAAATCCAATTATGAATCTGCGGCTTTTTAAAAATTCAGTGGTGACCTACGGCGTTTTGCTAATGGGATCTTTGGGGTTTTTTCTTTACGGCGCTGTTTTTATGCTACCGATCTTTGTGGCTCGAACTTTTCATTACGATGCCACTCAGACAGGCCTGATGTTTATTCCGGGCTCAATCCTGACCGCATTAATGATGCCCTTTATCGGAAAACAAATGCAGAAAGGCCGCGACCCAAAATTGCTCATTTTTGTGGGCCTTGTTTCGATTGAGCTTTGTCTTTACCTGATGACTCGATTTTCGCCACAAACAACTTATCAACAATTGATCGCTATGCTTTTCGTTCGAGGCTTTGCCATGGCTTTCCTGTTCGTGCCGATCAATTCTTCGATTTTAAGTCAATTCAAAGGCCTCGATTTAGGTCAAGTGGCTGGGATGTTGAATCTGTTCAGACAAATTGGTGGAAGTATGGGAATTGCTTTGATTGCTTCACTGCTTGCGATCAACAGCCATCAAAATTATTTGGACTTAGTCTCAAGAATTTCATTGCTGAATCCCACAACAGTTCAAACTTATTTACAAAGTCAGAATGGAATGGCTCACAAAATGACGGAATCCGTGGGCCTTTCAAGCCCAATGGCCGCGACTTTAAAAACGCTTTATTACAGAATCCAAAATCAAGTTTTTATGATGAGCTTCATTCAGCTTGTTTGGGTGATCATGTTTGTTTTTGCGTTTTCTTTTATTGCCCTTTGGAGAATTCGGTTTAAGGCAAAAACGACTGTTGTTCTGGATGCCCATTAAACCGTGATCAGTTACGGTAGCCGCTTCCAAACTAACACTACATTCTCATCAGCCAGTGGGACCGTCAGATACAATTGATCCTTTTCATACTTAAAGGGCGAATAGCTTTCATGACCGACCTGAAAATCTGGATCAGAGCTGCAATCAGCACGATTTTTTGGGTTGGCCCAAGTGACCCGCTGATACAGCCGCTGCTTCTGATGATCAAAAGACCAAAGCGCCACTCGTTCACAAAACCCTTCTTCATCGGTGCGATGAAAAGACAGAGCATTATAAAGGCCCTCTTGAAAATTAAAGGTCATCACTAATTTTGGATTCAAAGGATCCATCAATTCACCCTTGTAGATCATTTTATAAAATAACCAATGTCCTGTCAGTTCAGATCCATCATTAGAAGCCCTCACTTCCAAACTGAAAGACAATAAAAAAACGATCACCGAAAATAACTTTAGAATCACTTCGTGTCCCAACCTCTCTCGATTAAAACATTTGAAACTTTTAATTGCTCTGGCCCTTCAAAAGACAATTCAGACTGTTTTATTAATTCACTATTAAAAGTTTTAAAACTGCTCTGTGGATTCAAATTTTGTAAAATTTTAAAAGCCAGCATCAGGCCTTTGTCTAAGCCTAACTTTTGATTCAATTCCCACAAAAGCGAGCTGACGATCACACTGTCGCCATAAAGTCCGCCTGTTTTTTCAGAATACTTCTTCATCAAATCAATTCTTCTTTTAAATGGTGCTGGTAAATAGGAAGCCTCGCCAAGAACAGGATTATCCAGGATCGAAGCTGCAAAATAATCTGCAAAGGCCTCATTGATAGAGCCACCCTCGCCTTGAAAAGGAAGATGGGCCAACATATCAATCACAAAATGAGCGCTTTCATGGGTGACGATCGATGGGTCCCAAGGAATTTTACTATAGATGATATCATCGCCCATTCCTAAACGAACGTGACCTTGATAATAAAAAGCCGTATTCGTTTTTTCAGGCGCGCCAACATTGATTTGCAAATCTAAAACGTCAAAATAGTGGATGCTAAAAGTTTTTTCAAACCATTCTAATGTCTTCTGAGATAAATAAAAAGATTGCACCTGATCAAAGCGATTGTCATTCGTTCCGAATTGAAGAGGCTCGCCACTCACATGAATTTTTGTATTATCCGCTGAGTTGACCTTAAGAATATTTGACATCAACCCGTCGCCATAAGAAAGATTTTGCAAATAGACTTGGATCAGGTCTCCGTGCTTTGGACCCTTGGGGTAAACCCAAGCCGGCGTGACAGCCATCTGGGATCCCAACTGCGTTTTCGAGAGGCGCTTCAGATCATAAGAAAAAATACCCTGCCAAAGTTCACCGTTCGATTCAAAATAATTCAAAAACCAACGAGGAACTAAATCACTGTCCTCTGATACAAGCTTTAAATTAAAACTTTGAATATTCTTTTTAGCAAGATCCTGATTTTTTGCTATCAGATCCTTTAAAATAGAAAGTTTATTCTTTCGGGCTAGGCCCCATCGGGCCTTGTGAAAAGTCGAAATATTTTTTAATTGATAATGAGCTTGAACCCGCACCAATTGGCCGTTCGGGTCATTTATTTTTTTAAGGTAAGCCCCCTCGACTTCGAAGCCATCGAGGGACTGCTTTTGAATTTCAACTTTACCATATTTAGAATTTACACTTGAAATCGCGTCACCTTGAATATTTTCCACTTCAGAGCTTAAGGGCGTGCCAGAGTTTGCAGTCCAGTCGACCGTCGTCAAAGGAAGGGAATGTTTTGCACACGAGGTGACCATAAAAAATAAGATCAAGAATATTTTCATGATTCGTTCCTTGAAAGCACTTTATTCAATAACAACTTTTTTCTCAAGATAGGTTCCATCGCTATTTAAAAAGCGAAGCGTGTGCTCACCATGAGAAAATTTTCCTAACCGAATTTCTTTGTTGAAGGGAATAAGAACCATCAGACACATCCCCTGTTTCACCGTTGCCATGGCTTTGATTTCATGAACAGTGTCGGACGCAGATTTAACCTCAGCCCCTTTCCAACGATAACAACCATTGGGAAATATTCCGCTAGCCACAACATAAACTTCCGAATTGATATCAAAGCCACCAGGAACAAAGGCCTCGTTGATCGCAACCATGACATCTCTCTCATCGGGCGCCTGCCCGGCGTCGGCAAAAGCTAAATTCAAGCCACCACCTGTAATTATCAATATTGTCATCAAGAACGTTTTCATTGGCATCTCCTTTGCGCTGATCTCTCCGCAGACATGCGAATGAGTTTGCCCTGTTAGAACAGCAACGACGGTGCCAAATTAAAAAAGGGTCCTAATCAATGAGGACCCTTTTGGAAAATTTAGAATGGTTTGAGGGGTTATTTACCCGTGGTAAAATTCCCCTAATTTGCGGCGCGCGCTAATTGACGAGTCCAATTATTGATTTTATCAAGCACCGTCATTTTGGTTTGTGCAAACTGAACACCATAATTCTTGTTCTCTTCGCTCCAGACGATTCGACCTTCAACTTCGACAAGGTCTTTTCCATCTGGGCTTGAAATTTTCATGGTGACACTATGCCCTTTTTCTAAAGCCTCATCGGCATTAAAGCTTAA
>JAYWEU010000250.1:0-25203 GCA_043779385.1 Pseudobdellovibrionaceae bacterium | reverse complement strand
CGAATTATTTTTAAGTCTTCTTCTGTAATTGGCGAAAGAGATTCTACATCTGACTTCACAAGCCATCCAATCGACGAATGCTCATCATTGCTGACTTTTGGCTCTCCCGCGATAATTTCTACCTCAAACCAAAAGTGGTCTGCTTCGGACTCACGCGAATCCATAATTTTTTTACCAACCTTTACATTTACTCCGATTTCCTCAAAGCATTCTCGAATGAGTCCATCTTCTAAGGTTTCACCAGCTTCAACTCGACCACCTACCGTTGCCCAGAAACCTGCAGCATTCTTTTTTGAAACGCTTCTTTTACCCAACAAAAATTTTTCATCTCTCTTGATTATTGCATGCACAACTTGAACTTTAATCATAATTGTAAAGCAGCTTCTTTAAGATCCTTAGTAAGTCTTTTAGTGGCCGCAACAGATAATGCTGGTAACTCCGCAGCCTTGCCAAAAAAAACAAGATACTCTTTTATTTGAGCATCATGTTGAGCGAGCGCAGACAGAAACTTCAGAAGTTGATCTACTGTAAATTTACTAATTTTATAATTTATAATCTCAGACATTCTTGACGGCGGCTCACCAACTAACTTTGCAATATCCTTTGATTTCATTTTTTTGGAAATAGAAAATTGAACGAAATGCTTACAAAGGCCCAACTTCACTACATCTTGAGCGGAGAGATTAGCTTTGTCAGTAATGTGGGTCAGATTTTTCTTATTCTTTTTAGCATTTTCTTCTAATTTTAAGATCTGTTCATTTGTATATTTCTTCATATTTACCATCCAGGAAAAAGAGTTACTGTATAAATTTCTTCCGACTTGTCGTAATCAGTTTCAAAAATCATAATAAATATTTTATTTTTAAAACGCCCGGGTACGGGGCAATCAATCTTAACTTCAAATCTAGAAACTCTGCCTCTGAAACCTTTTGCAGCAACGTATTCTCCATCTAACATCATCAAAAACTTTTCAATATCGTTTATTGTGAAGTTGGTTCGCTTCTTCTCATTTAAGCTCTTCATTTTTGAATTCAGACCATAGTTAATATGATCGATTTCAATAATTGCCTTATTAATTACGCTACCGTTAAAAGTTATCTGTCTTTTAAGGGTTATTTCCTTAATCTGTCCTCTGTCTACTTTAGGACTTACTTTTTTCACTATAATACCTCTATCGGAATAACCCAACCAAAAAGTTACAAAATTTTGTAACTTACGTCATTTGTTGCTGAATGAGCCTCAAGTCAAATATAAGCAGTTAGGAACTAGTTAGTATCAAAACTACACCTTAGTTATATTACAACAATTGGCTCATCTAAATAATATTCATTTTATATCGACGAGTCCAAGACAAAAGCGATTTACTATAGTCTCATTATTATGAGCCGAATCTTTTAATGACATTATTCACCGAATTCCATGACCATTTTTTATTCATTGGCGACTTAAACCCTCGTTTATTCAGCCAAGTCGCAATGGAATTCATAGTCTGACTCGATTTCCACCGTTCAATAATTTCAAGGACAACTGGATACTCTTTCGGATGCTGCTGAACCTCGCCACTAAGGAACCAATACCCATAAGGCGGCTTCACATTCCGCTTACCTCGAGTTCCTAGGACAAGCTGTCCCTTTTCATTACGCATTGACCTCAAAGGAATTCCAGCTCGCAAAACAAGATCCCGAACCTTTGTTTTCGAAAGATCAACAATTCTTGAAATTTCACGAAGAGAATTGCCCGCAGTATAAAGTTCAGTGACTTGAGCTAGGTATTTATCGTACGAAAAGTTAAGTGTATGAAATCATGGGGCTTGCCCAACATTGCCCATTGGGCGTCCAGGGTCACCAAACTTACCAATATCCAAACGATGGACCGATAGATTAGAAGTCCCGAGATTATCCCCAGAAAACAGCGAAACACCGACTTCACTTTGTTCATCTCGAACTAATTTGAGTTTGCGGCCTTCCGAATATCCAATGTCAATTTCAAGCCTCGTTCCTACTGACAGAAAATCTTATATAAAGATTTTATTAATTGTTTCAATTGAGGATCATGAATTTTATAAAAAACAAATTGTCCTCGTTTATCTGAGTCAATTAAGCCCTCTAATCGCATTCTATTAAGAAACTGGGAAACCGAAGACTGCGAGGCCTCACAAACTTGTTCAAGCTCAGTCACTGTTTTTTCGCCTTCTGCAAGGTGACATAAAATGATCAGCCTTTGGGGGTGCGCCAGCGCTTTCAGGACACCAGCGACCTCACCACACTTCTTTTTCATTTCTTGCCTCAGAAATTTTTCTACTTGCATCTTCATATTAGATTATTATAATATACTTATGCACTTAGTCGCAAGAAAAAATGAGGCTCCCAATGAATAAAAATTTTATCTTCCAGCAACTCTTTGACTCAGCAAGCTCAACCTTCACCTACCTTCTGGCGGATTCAAAAACTCGAGAGGCCGTGCTGATTGATACGGTCATTGAAAATGTGGAACGAGACCTCCAATTAATAGATGAGTTAGATCTAAAGCTTATTTATGTTCTGGATACCCATATTCATGCTGATCATGTGACAGGCTCAGGAAAAATAAGAAACTTAAGAGCTATCAAAACCGCTGTCCCAAAAAAAGCCAATGTGATATGTGCCGACTTAAACCTGATGGAAGGCGACGAAATTAAATTCGGTAAGTTTATAATTCAAGTTCTTGAGACCCCCGGACATACAGATGCCTCCTTAAGTTTTATTTGTGAAGGCATGGTTTTTAGTGGCGATGCCCTTCTTATTCGTGGCACCGGACGAACAGATTTTCAAAGTGGTTCCTCCGCTGAACTTTTCGACAGCATCACGCAAAAGCTTTTTAAGCTCCCGCACCACACCAAGCTCTATCCAGCCCATGATTACAAGGGCTTTACATCTTCAACTATTGAAGCCGAAATTAAACACAATCCGCGGGCCGGTGGTGGAAGAACAAAGGATCAATTTATTCAAATTATGTCAGAGCTAAAACTGGCCTATCCTAAAAAAATCGATGAGGCTCTTCCGGCCAATCAAGTTTGTGGAAATTTAGAGAGGGTCAAAACCGATCAAAAGTTTAAAACCTTAAAAGCCTCGGAGGCCAAAAATCATCTTGATCAAATGCTGGTTGTCGATGTTCGCGGGCCTGACGAATTCACGGGACCCTTGGGACATATTCAAGGTGCGCATCAGATCACTTTGGGAGAAAATTTAAAGCAATTTCTGCAAGGTTATAACCGCAATGAAAGTATCTTTTTTGTTTGTGGATCTGGTCGACGCTCAGAGCAAGCGGCAATCATCGCGATTGAAATGGGTTACCAAAAAGTTTCACATTTAGCTGGTGGCATGCAAGCTTGGAACGAGTTTCATAATGCATGAATATTTTTTGGCTCTACTTGGTGGATTGCTAATTGGTATTGCGGTTTCACTGATGTTATTCTGGAATGGCCGGGTCACAGGCATTAGCGGCATCGTCTATGGAGCCGCTGTGAATCCCTCCAAGGGGGATACTGAGTGGCGTTGGTATTTCATCTATGGACTTTTACTGGGTGGTTTGTTTTTAAAATGGATTTATCCAAAATCTTTTGAAGGCGGTTTAACGACGCCAACCTGGACCTTGATTGTGGCTGGCCTGCTGGTTGGATTCGGAACGATTCTTGGCGGCGGCTGCACCAGTGGTCACGGCGTTTGCGGCATCAGTCGACTGTCGCCAAGATCTATCATTGCAACTTTAACATTTATTTTTGCTGGGGCTTTGGCTGTTTTTCTATTTCGAAAAATCGGGGTTTTTCCATGAGACGAAATTACGCCGCCCTCTTTGTCGGATTTCTTTTTGCCATGGGGCTTGGGATTTCTGGTATGAGCCGACCCGAAAAGGTTTTTGGCTTTTTAGATTTTTTTGGACACTGGGATGCTTCTCTTTTATTCGTCATGATTGGAGCCATCCTTGTCCATTTTACAGCTCTAAAAATAATTCTTCGGCAAAAAGCTCCTTTGTTTTCCAATGAATTTCATTGGCCTCAGCAAAAAAGAATTACTTTTTCACTGATCACAGGTTCATTTATTTTTGGAGTTGGCTGGGGCCTATCAGGTTATTGCCCAGGGCCGGCGTTGGTATCGCTGATGGGTTTTCAATCAAGGCCTTTGATTTTTGTGATAAGTATGCTGGCCGGTATGTTCATTTTTAGAATTGGCCAAGCGCAAATCAATAAAAATAGATCTTAAAGAATTTCAAAGATGAATCCATCCTAAAAGAATTGCTGACAGTGAACCCGTCGCCATGATCATCCACAACATCACTCCTTGAATAAAGGGCTTAAAGCCAACACTTTTCAACGTTGTCCGCGTTAGGTTTGTACCAATCAAAAAAAGTGTCAAAACCAAAACATGCTTGGCAAGTCCTTCGACTTTATGTCCCAAGTCCTGCAAACTTGGCAGAAATGTCACAATTGCAGCCGCTAATATAAAACCCAAAATAAACCATGGCTTTTTACCTTTTACTTTCGTTACTTTTTCTTCGGTCTTTCTGGCTCGAAGAAAGCTAATTAAAAATGCAACGGGAACAATCCAAAGGGCGCGGGCCAACTTCACTGTCATTCCTACTTCTAATGCTTGCGGGCCATATTGAAGGGTGGCGCCAACCAGTGAACTGGTGTCATGAATAGCCAAGGCACTCCAAAGACCAAACTGACCTTCGGTCAAAGAAAAATAATGTCCAATCGCAGGAAAAATAATAAGCGCCACACCATTAAGAACAAAAACAATTCCCAAGGCGACAGAAACTTCGTGATGTTTGGCTCGTATCACAGGAGCCACGGCGGCGATCGCGCTCCCTCCACAAATGGCCGTGCCCACGGTCACCAGCAAAGATGTGTCCGCCGAAGTTTTCAGCCATTTCCCAAGAATTGCGCCCAAGAACATGGCGCTGCCAATTCCAATCACCGTATAAGTAAGTCCTTGAAATCCAACTTTTCCAACCACGCCCAAATTCATTCCTGCACCTAGCCCCATCACTGACAGGCCTAATAAAGTATGAGTCCATTTTTGCGTGAGTTCGGTATAGGGATTTCCAAAAATTAAGGCCAAGCTTACGCCGATCAGCAAGGCGATCCCCGAAGAGGTCAATGGAGTTAAACAGAAAATGGCCGCGATGGGAAAAAGGACTTGGGCCAAAGTTATTTTTTTCATACTTAAAGTATCGCTGCAGTCTATCACGTTGAATAGCTTTAATTTATGCTAGAAAGGGCATCAGGAATCTTTTCAAGAGCCGCCAAAATATATTTATAAATTAAAATTCATAGCCTAACGACACTGTTGACACCGTACTGGGTGCAGATCCCGCATTATTTGATTTAGAAACGGAAGCTCCCACTCCCAGTCGCCAAGCATCGGCAAAATTCCAATAAACAACTAATTTATCAGTTGTTGAAAGACTGTCGTCAGAAATAACTTTTGACGTTGAATGCGAAAGTGCAAGCTCCCAATCTGGACTTGGAAAAAGACTCGCTCCCAATAAGACCGTATTGTCGTAAAAACCAGATAAAGCGGTGCTGAACCCAGAGGACACTTTTCCCAAAATTTCATGGGAATCTAAGAACTGAAGGAACTCACTCACATCGCGACTGTAACTATACTTCGTATAAGACACTTTCAGGCGCACCCATCGATAAGGCTTAAGCTTCACCGTGACTTGGGTAAATTTTTGATTGATCGTATTTTTCCCTGTCGTTGGCCTCGATGGCCCCTGTTGAAACCTTGGCGCCTTTGCTTCAAAAGTCTGAACATAATCTAGATTCTCATAATTTAAATCCACCGCAAGATAAGGCGAAAACTCGCTCCCGGAAGGGCTGGCCTCGCGACTTTCCTGCATATCCGGAGCATCTCCTGCTGTCATGACAGGTTTTGTTGCCGCCGGCCCCGAAGCTGTCTCACCAAAATTATAAGTATAACCTACAGAAAGACTAAGCCCTGAACTTTTTAAATTTTCTTCAGGCGTCGTCGAGTAATTAAAAGAACCGCCAAAACGAAATTTTGAGGGCATTTCCATTCCAAGCCCACCGACAAAGTCGGTGGTATTATCCGTGATGGTATTCCCAGCAGAATTAGTCGAGTCCGACCGAGATCGATCCGCTGACAAACTCCAATCATAAGTATTAGATTCAGCCTCCGAGGGCTTATTAAAATCCCCTGATCCCGATACTTCATACGTCTTTGTTTGGGTGCTCTGAGAGGCTTCAAGCTCAAGCGATACCGCTTGAGCTTGAAGAGAAAAAAATGAAACCATCAGTAATATTTTTTTAAACTGCATTGATACCTAAACCTAATTAGTGTTTGTTTCCGTTCTCTCTTTTGTCTTCATGTTTTTCGTGCTTATCTTCGCGGCGCTCTTTTCTGTCTTCACGTCGCTCTTTTTTCTCTTCACGATCTTCCTTTTTCTCTTTGTGCAACTCGCGACGATCATCTACCAGCGCTCGTTGCTCTTTATTTCTTTCTTTCCTTGCACCATCTAAAGCCTCTTTGTCTGACTTTATCTGATCCGCTGAAGCCCCAGACTTTTCATCGCTGCGAAGCTTTTTACGAGCTTCTACGACTTTTTTCTGGTCTGCATTTCTTTCTTTTATCTCTGCCTGAAGGCGATCGCCAGCTTCACTCTTTTTAGTATCTTCTTTGACTTCAGCCTTGTCACCTTTTGCCTCTGGCACCTCGGCTTTAGCCTGAGCAAACCCCATCACTATCACTAAACTCACAATGGACATAATTCTGTTTCTCATTAGAACCTCCTTGGTTGTTAATTGTTTCCAGGTTACTCTTCGGTCATTAAATTCTAATTTAAACCGAATTAAAAAAGATTAATATTAACCCCTCAAAAGGTACAATCCTTTGATAACCCTAGTCGTTTTAGGTCTTTAAGAATATTCGGAATCTCATAACAAGACGTCTAGAATGAAAAGCCCATATTGATTTGATACAAGCGATATTCAGTGGTGTGGAGTGTTTTGGGATTGTTGTAATTCAAGTCAGTTGCTTCTAACGACAGGTTGACGGGCTCTTTATTAATCTTCCAGCCTGAATTATAATTAAGACCTAACGACACAAGGTGATTCGAAGGACGTAAGTTTAAATCAGTCCCAACGGGGGCCAAGCGAAGTGATGTTCCAAAAGTTGGTCCCATCACAAGAACTTTCGCATGCAATCCAACAAAAGAATTAAAGCCACTGATCTCTTGTCTTGAAATCATACCTAAATAATAAGCTCCCACTCCTAATTCAATGGGAACCTCGTTAATCTGCCACGGAGTTACGTACTGAAACCACTCTTGGGTATCGACATGGTAAGCGACGCCATACTCCGGGTTCGATGAAGAAACTCCTACACCCACATCTAACGATCCTAGCATTTTAAGATCCAAGAAAAGATTACTTGAAACCTCGCCGCCAAGAACAACAGCGTTCAAAGTGTAAGGTGTACTTACAAAATCTTGTTTTAAATCCAAATGACTTGTTCCAATCCGACCTTTAAAGGCCAAAGTCAGGTCAAAGATACTAGAAAGACCTTTCACTTTATTAGTGCTAAGCCCCAAGCTTGCAAGAACTCTTTGTCGTTGCTGGGTATCGTTACTATTCTCACTAAATATAAAAAGTTCGCTTTGGTTTCTCTGAATTTCATCGGAAGGTAAAAAGTTTTCCATACTGGGACTACCGCTGGTATATAGGTAGGCCGGAATTTGGTCTATTTTTCGATAGGCTGATCGTGCTTCCATCCAACCATAATCTTGTTTTCGCTTCGTCGAATCATCAATTTTATCGACACCGGTCTTATAATACAAAGTCCACCACACGCCTTGATTGACGGCAGAAGCTGACTTCAGCCATTTAAAATCTAAAACATAAACTTTCGAATACATATCCGGCCAAGCCACACAAAGAGTTTTATCAAGTTCACAATCTTCGGGTTTCCAGTTTCCTGGTTTTTTATAAAGGGCTTGGAAGTGCAGATTAGGTAAAGGTCGTAAGGTCATTTCTAAAGGCTGATCGATAGCTGTTAACGTATGAAATTTTTTCCACGAGTACTGAAACCATAACTCCGACCGAGAATCCTGGTCCTTGACCGTGATTTTTCGCCACAAAATACCCTCTTTGCGATCGGCTCGAATTTTTTCAAGATACTCAACACCAGATTCCTCGACTCTGAAGATGTCTCCAGATCGCAGGGCCCCCACCTGAACACCCGAAGAATCTGGCGATGTGTAGAGGGGAATTAATAACGTTGGCATCGTTTCGCGAACTTCTAAGAAATAAGTAATAAACGATTGGATCTGAATATCGTTTTTAAAATCTGTTCTTAGTTTATCCCGCACTTCAGTAGGACTGAGGCACATTCTGTCCTGAGGATTTGAAACTTGTAACTTAGGCTGAAGAAACGTTTTTGGAATCTGCCGGGTGGGTTCTTGACTGACAGATTGGTTTTGATTTTTATAAATTTCATGGGGATCTAATTTAGTTTGCGCAGACACCGATGATGAAATCATGACAAAGGCCACGACAGCTGTTAAAGACTCGTAAAGATGTCTTAGATTGCGATTTACATTCATCTCAATATGTATCGGGATCTTTTTTTAAAACTTAATTTGCTGAATGATTTCAAACATCTTGAGGCTTTCTAAAAATGAAAATCAAAGGCCCATCGTCCAGTTATTTTGACAATTCCCTCACGACAAAAGTCCAATAAAACACGTGCGCAATTTATTGAACTGATGATTTTTAGATAAATTAATTCCCTAAATGAATCTAAAGCGCCCTAAAACTTTGACCCGTGCAGATTATGACCAAAGTCTTTTTCGACCAATCTCTTGTGCGCCTCTAAAAAAATCTAGACTTCATTAAGGCCAACACAATGTTGATTTTAAACACTGTCGCGAAGAAATCGCAGCCAATCTGTCTGAGTCAATAAGGTGACACTCTCAGATGCTGGGTCAAAGACGATTTTAATATCGCCTTTGACAATCTGCCGCCGAATTTGTTCCAGCTTTTTCTCATTGGTGATTTCGTGAAAACCGTAATCAGTGCCTTCCCGTCCAATAAAATCGTTAATGATTCCAGTCAAAGCTTCTGGACTTAAAAGCTCGATGGGAATTTCGACGGGATTAATAAGGGGACTGCCCACAGGCTTTTCTTTTTCCATATTTTAGAAATCTCGTGACCAGCGACTTTTGGCAAGAACAATCAGTTAAAAAGGCAATGACAATCAATTGAGGACCGACTGAGAAAGCTGTGCCAAAACAAAGGGCAAGACTCCTCCCGATCTGAAATATTTAAGCTCATTGGGCGTGTCAATTCTTAGTAAGACTTCAAATTGCCGCCGATATCCATCATCGCGTTCAGCCGTGATTTGCACTTTTCCACGAGGCTCAGCTTGTCCCAAACCCCAGATCGAAAATATTTCTTGGCCAATAAAACCCAATGTTAAAGCTGAATCGCCACTTAAAAATTGCAATGGGGCAACGCCCATGCCGACTAAATTTGAACGATGAATCCTTTCAAAACTCTCGGCGATCACTGCCCGCACACCCAAAAGTCGAACTCCTTTTGCCGCCCAGTCGCGGGAAGACCCACTGCCGTACTCTTTGCCAGCAAGGATGACCAAAGGTACTTTATTTTTAATGTATCTTTGTGAGGCCTCAAAAAAATTCATGAGTTCCAGCGATGGAAAGTAAACCGTCCATCCGCCCTTCTGATCCGGAGCTAATTTATTTTGCAAGCGAACGTTGGCAAAAGTTCCCCGCCACATGACTTCATGATTCCCGCGTCGGGATCCGTAGGAATTAAAATCTTCTTTATTAACCCCTAAACTGATAAGGTACCGACCCGCAGCCGAAGATTCATTAAAACTACCCGCCGGTGAAATATGATCAGTCGTGATAAAATCGCCAAAAAAACCTAAGACTCGGGCGCCCGTAAAATCCTGATCTTGCGGAGGCAAACCAGGAAAGGGTGGCTCTTGAATATAGCTTGAATCTTTATTCCACGAATAAATAATTTCTTCCGAGACTTTAATTTTTTGCCAATCTTCGCTGCCCAAAGAAATATTTTTATAAATTCTTTCAAACCGTTCTTGAAGAACATATTTTCGCATTAAACTATCAACCTCATTTGGATCAGGCCATAGATCTTTTAAAAAAACAGCCTCACCGTCTGTTGTATGGGCAATCGGTTCATCCGAAAGATCGATATCAATATGCCCTGCCAAGGCATAAGCCACCACTAAGGGGGGCGACATCAAATAATTTGCACTGACCAAGGGATTGATTCGGGCTTCAAAATTTCTGTTGCCCGATAAAACAGCCGCACTGATCAAGCCATTTTTTTCAATGGCCTCTGTCATCGAAGCCGACAGCGGTCCGCTATTTCCTATACACGTCGTACAACCATAACCCACCAGATTAAATTTTAACTTTTCAAGGTCAGGCATCAGTCCCGTTGCTTCTAAATAGTCCGTCACAACTTGCGAGCCCGGTGCAAAACTTGTTTTGACCCAGGGTTTTACATTCAAGCCTTTTCGGTTGGCATTTCTAGCTAATAAAGCAGCCCCTATCATTAAAGCGGGATTGGAGGTGTTGGTACAGCTGGTGATGGCAGCAATTAAAATACTTCCATGAGTTAATTCTTGTGCGGTCCCGTCCGCCATTTTTACTGGGATCGCTCTGCGAAGACTGGCCATTTCAGCAAAGTGCAGGGGCTCTGCCTGCAATGGATTGGTCACGGCATTTCCACCTTCAGAAATCCATCTTTCTAAAATCGGTTTTGCGACGGCGTGCAAATCTCCTGAAAGCTGCGTTGATAAAAAACTTCTCCAGGACTTTCGAGCCTCATCTAAATTCCAGCGATCGTGGGGCTTGGAAGGTCCCGCGACAGAAGTTTGAACAAGGGATAGGTCAACTTCAACAATATCAGTAAATCTTCTTTCGAAATCTGGATTAAAAAATAAATTTTGCTTTTTAAAATAAGCCTCGGCTCGGGCCGCTTGTGACACCCGCCCACTCAGAATCATATAGTCCAAAGTCTTTTGATCAACTGGAAAAAGTCCGACGGTGGCGCCATACTCGGGCACCATATTGCTGATGGTGGCGCGATCCGCAACAGATAAATGCGAAACACCTGATCCAAAATATTCTACAAACTGCCCAACAACAC
This sequence comes from Pseudobdellovibrionaceae bacterium, assembly GCA_043779385.1. Lineage (GTDB taxonomy): Bacteria > Bdellovibrionota > Bdellovibrionia > Bdellovibrionales > Bdellovibrionaceae > JAYWDA01. Next base: position 14,000 of record JAYWEU010000250.1, on the reverse strand, counting down.
CTTTTTTCCGCAAAACTTGGGTGACGGTTAAAACTAAATCCGTCGCGGTGACGCCGGGACCAAGTCTTCCAATTAATTTCACACCAATGACCTGTGGAATTAACATCGAGCAAGGTTGTCCAAGCATCGCAGCTTCGGCTTCAATTCCGCCTACACCCCAACCCAAAACCCCAAGGCCATTGATCATCGGTGTATGGGAATCAGTTCCTACAACAGTATCAGGGAATAACCAAGGTTCTGTTTCAGTGCTTCTTTCGCTGACAACGGGAGAAAGATATTCCAAATTGACCTGGTGACAGATTCCTGTGGCCGGCGGCACCACCAAAAAATTTTTAAAACTTTTTTGCGCCCATTTTAATAATTGGTATCTCTCATGGTTACGATCAAATTCCAGTTTTGAATTTATTTTTAGCGAATCCGGCTGTCCAAAACTATCGACTTGAACAGAGTGATCAATCACCAAATCCACTGGCTGCACTGGATTGATTAAAAGAGGATTGCCTCCCCGCCGCTGAATTTCACTGCGCATCGCCGTCAAATCAGCGACCACAGGCACGCCAGTAAAGTCCTGTAATAAAACTCGGCCCGGAGTGAATTGGATTTCATAATCAGGTGCAGCCTTTGGATCCCAATCAATCAAAGCTCTGATATCTTCTTTTTTTATATTTTTTCCATCTTCGTAACGCAAAAGATTTTCAAGCAGAATACTTAAACAAAGGGGCAGTGTCTTAACTTTTTCTAAACTGGCGGGGTCCAGATGTTCAAAGGCATGTATCGAATACTCTTTCGATTTAAAAAGCCATTTTTCTTTTGTTCCAAAAGAGTTCAATGAAATTCCTTTCCAAAAACAAAGATAAACAAAGCAACATCAATGCCGTTCACGGATCACCACGATTTTGGCTCTACGAGGAGATTCTCCCCAACTGAGGTCTTCAGAAGTAAAAGGCAGTCCCAAAAAGCATCGTAAAAATATTTTGAGCTTTTTTAACAGTCTCATATTGCTGATTGATTCGCTGTCTTGAAATTCCCTTGCCGCCCGTATAATAACCGCCAAAAGTATAAGCGATTTTACGTTCTGCAATGAATACAAAATTAGCGCTAAAGCCATACATATCGACGTGGTCTTCTTGCAATCGATTGGTCGGCTCTGGATCAGGATGTGATGAAAAGTCAGTGTACACTCCAGCTCTAAACTTAAGCCAAGGTAAAAATCGATGTTCTCCGCCCAACTGAACATTCCACGTGGGCTTGTGCTGAATCATCGACGAAGAACTACGGCGGTCCAATTCTTCGTAACTAAGCTCTTCGTAAAGCGTCCCATCGCCCGATATCAACCAACCCGGATCGGGATTATAGGACAGACCCAAAGCTAACTTTGCAGGAATAAAAGTGTCAGATCCACGTCCTGGCTCATTGACCGTTTGTTGTGTCAAAGTGTTCGCCACTGTATCGACTTGGGTGGTTGATTCATAAACCGACGACTTTCCAGCAATTTTAAAAGATCTTGGCCGGACTGATAAACCCATATTCCATGACTCATTGAGTTTCCGAAAATAACCAAAAATTAAAATCAGACTATTGTCAGTTTTTGTTGTTTCTGAGCTAAAAAGTGTGGCTTGCGTAGGAATAGGAAAACTGCGATCTGAGACCGATCGCTCATAGTTCCTTGCCGTATAATAGGCGGTGAAGCCGACAGACTCCGTGTCTGAGATTTTTTTTCCAACACTGCCGCCCGCCCATAAAGACTGATCCACATACGAAAGTGTCGTGACGTTATTGCTTTTATTGTACAAATCCCCTTTAAAATTATCGTAATCTGGAACAACAATCGACAGTGCTAAAACCCAGTCCTTGATCTTGATCGCAGATCCCACTGAAGATGGCAGCGAGCGAAAATATCCTTCGCTGACTCGCAATGAGGCTTTTGTAAAATCCTCATCTTGACCATAAACTGTGTCTAATTTTTTATGAATTCCTACGGCGGCCGAAAATGCCGAAGCTTCCAGCTCACCCAGCGTCGCCGGGTTATAAAATGGGCTGGCGGCCACATCTCCAACAATTGATGTGCCCGCGCCACCCATTCCCGCCACTAAATCTCCAATTAAGATCGAATTATAATTAGAAAAAGTAGCCCAACCTGGGCTTGCAAAAAATAGCGTTCCTAAAAAAGCCAATATCGTTTTCATATTCTTTTATAATCATCTTGGTATCGAACGATATCATCTTCACCAAAATAAGATCCCAACTGAACTTCAACAAAATACAAAGGGCTTTGGTTCGTGTTGCGAATTCGATGTTTTGCACCCAAAGGGATATGAATATAGGTGCCTTTTTTCACAGCAATAACTTTGTCATTCAGGATCACTTCCCCTTGTCCCCGAGTCACGATCCAGTGCTCTTCTCGCTGAGCATGGGATTGATATGAAATTTGTTGGTGGGGATTTACTAATATAATTTTTGATTTAAAATCTTCCGTATCTTTGAGGATTTCGAATCGACCCCAGGGTCGGTCTTCAAAATCATGATTTTTAATTTTTGCAGAATTACTCTTCGCCAGCTGATCGACAATTTTTTTAACGTCCTGGGAAGAACCCTTCTTTGCAATCAAAAGGCTGTCTCCGGTGTCGACAATCAACAAGTCATCAACATCCACAAGCGCCACTGTTTTTGCGGCTTGAGTAAAAACAAAATTATTTTTAGATTTCTCGGTGATCACCTCTGCTAAGCCATTTAAAGCCTCTGGACTTTCCGCCGCCACCGCATCCCAAGATCCAACATCATTCCATCCCATTTCACTTGGAATGCACACAAGGTCGTTTCCAGAAAGATGCTCCATGATGGCATAATCCAGACTGATATTCGGAAGTTTCTGATAAACTTCCGAAATATTTGATAAGTCTTTTTCTAAGGTCTGGACGGTTTTCCAAAGAGCCGGCTGATGCTTTTCAAAATGCGCTATCATCGTTTGAACTTTAAAAACAAAAATTCCTGCATTCCACGAGTATCCGCCCGCTTTTAAAAACTGCTGCGCCTTTTCCAAATGGGGCTTTTCATGAAACCGTTCAACGGCAAAAGCTTTTAAGCCATGCCCTTCACCCACCATTTTAGTAGATTGAATGTAGCCATAACCCGTTTCAGGGTAGGTTGCCGTAATTCCTAGGGTCACAACCGCATTTTTCTGAGCCCACTCTTCACCCAGCCGAACGGCATCGATAAAAACTTTTTCATTGCGAATCAAATGATCCGAAGGAAAAATTCCCACCACTTCTTCACCTTGATTTTGAAGGTTCAAAAAGTAACAGAGAACAGCGATCGCAGGGCCCGTATTTTTTCCAACAGGTTCATACACCGTATGATTTTCAGAAAGACCCAAAGATTTTAAATTAATTTCCGTCAAAGTTTTTAAAGCTGAACCTGTCAGAACCCAAGGACTTCCCAACTTTTGACATCTTTTCAGGGTCATCGACTGCAACGGCTGATCAAAAAGCTGACAAAACTGTTTTGGAAATTGAGAGCGTGAAACTGGCCAAAGTCTTGTTCCACTTCCCCCGGAAATCACCACCGGAATCATATCGTTCCTTTCGCGAAGCCACATACCATCAAATGCAGCGCCCATGGTCTACAAATACACACAATTTGGCCCATGTTGTCATCGCCCTGTGAAACATTTAGGACACAGTCTTTGAACATGCACGGTGACTTCAAAAAATATCTCAGAAAATTTGTTGCTAGAAGGTGGACATCCTCCTCTGCCAAAAGCATAATCTTATTTCCATAACAAATTTTGACCCAGATCGCGGAGAAAAATAATGAATATCCCTTTCGTCGATTTAAAAACCCAATATCAAATTATGAAAAATTCCATCGATGCCCGAATTCACAAAGTGCTCGATCACGGAGCGTTCATCAACGGGCCCGAAGTCCAAGAGTTAGAAACAAAACTAGCGGCTCACACGGGTGCTAAATACGCCCTGACATGTGCGAGCGGCACAGATGCTTTGCTGGTCCCTTTGATGGCCCTGGGAATTGGCAGGGGCGATGAGGTCATCACCACGGCCTTTTCTTTTATCGCCACAGCGGAAACAATCTGCCTTGCTGGCGCTAAACCGATTTATGTCGATGTCGATCCCAGCACCTACAATATTGATGTGACTAAAATTGAAAAAATGATCACCTCAAAAACTAAGGCGATTATGCCTGTTTCATTGTATGGCCAGATTGCTGATATGGACGAAATCAACGCCATCGCCAAAAAACATAACCTTTTTGTCCTAGAGGATTCGGCGCAGTCCTACGGTGCTAGCTACAAAGGTAAAAAAAGTGGCAATGTTTCTTTGGTTGGCGGAACCAGCTTTTTTCCTGCAAAGCCCTTAGGCTGTTATGGAGATGGTGGCGCCATGTTCACCAGCGACGAAAATTTATTTAAAGTTATGAAAGAAATTCGCGAGCACGGCTCAGAGTCTCGTTATTACCATACTCGATTAGGCGTGAATGCGCGCCTGGATACTCTTCAATGTGCAATTTTGCTCGCAAAAATGGAGCGCTACGATTGGGAAGTGGATCAAAGACAGCGCCTTGGCAATCGGTACAACCATGCCTTTGCCGAAATTAAAAAAGAGGGCTTCAAGATTCCAACCATAAAATCCGATCGCACCAGCGTTTGGGCCCAATACACGTTAGCGATTGCAGATCGAGCGACTTTCCAGAAAAAGTTAACGGACGCGGGCGTTCCGACTTCGATCCACTATCCTCGAACGATGCCTGATCAACCTTGGTACAAGGAACACACATCTGATGCGAAAGCAGATTTAACGAATGCAAGGTGGGCGGCTGAACATGTTATCAGTCTTCCTTTGTATCCAGATATGACTAATGATATTCAAGATCGAGTGATCGATGCTGTCTTAAAAGCTATGGCCTAGGATTAAAATAATGACTGATTTTAAAGCTCTGAAAAATTTAGTGACGATGACCGCCGCAAACCAAAAAAACTTCACCTGGGGCGACGGGAAAAACTTTGTCCTTTTTGCCGGCCCCGATATCATTGAAGATGAAGGAATGGTTTTAGAGGTCGGAAAAGAAATTCAACGAGTCACAAAACTTTTGGGCATCCCTTGGATTTTAAAGTGCTCGTTTGATAAGGCCAACCGCCAAAGCGCCAAAAGCTTCCGTGGACCAGGCGCCGGAAATGCCCTTAAATCTTTGGATAAAATTAAATCTAAAATCGGCTGTGCCCTCCTGACAGATATCCACGAAACAATTCAAGTGGCACCCACAGCTGAAGTGGCTGACGTTCTGCAAATTCCAGCTTTTCTATCAAGACAAACGGATTTGTTGGTTGAAGCGGCCCAAACCGGAAAAGTTCTGCATATTAAAAAAGGTCAATTCCTAGCCCCATGGGATATGAAGTCAATTGCTCAAAAAGCCGTCGATGCCGGCAATAGTAAGCTTTTATTATGTGAGCGCGGAACCACCTTCGGCTACAACCGGCTGATCAACGACATGACGGGCTTAGTGGAAATGCGAAAACTTGGTTTTCCTGTGATTATGGATTGCACCCATTCCACACAACTGCCTGGCGCTAGCGGAGACTCCAGCGGCGGCCGACGAGAAATGGTTCCTGTGCTGGCTCGCGCGGCGATGGCTGTCGGCATTGATGGAATTTTTCTCGAGACCCATCCCAATCCCGATGCCGCCCTTTGCGATGGCCCGACTTCACTTCCCTTAAAAGATCTTGAGGGACTTTTGCGCACTTTACAAAAAATTGGCGCGATTCATTTGCAGTCATGATCAGTCGCCACAAAGATAAATTAATTCAAAGTTTTAAAATCCTCTTCGCCGTTGGCCTGATTTATTGGCTATGGAACAGTGGGAAGCTCGATTTTACATCTCTTAAATATTTCTTAGCTCCACAATGGGCTTTTTTAGGCCTCAGTCTTCTGGGAATTAATTTATTGATCGGCAGCGAGCGCTGGCGCCTTTTATTAAAAACTCAAGATCGCCCCGCCACGTCTTTTTCGGCTTTAAAACTCAGCCTGATTGGCATGTTCTTTAACTACGCGATGCCCGGTGGCGTTGGTGGGGACGTTGTAAAAGCCTACTATTTTCATAAAGATCACGCCAACTCGAAGATCATTTCCGTCACTAGCGTTCTGATGGATCGAATCCTGGGATTATATGCCATGCTCCTGATGGGTGTGATCATCATGCTTTATGATCGCGACCATGTTTCGACGATTCCCCAGCTTCAGTCCTTGTTTTATATCGTTTCTTTGATCACAGCGATCGCAAGCCTTGGACTTTTTCTGGTTTTTTCCGACAAGGTCCATCAAGCGGGGCATTTACAAAAATTAATACAAAAGCTTCCTATGGCTGAGCGAATCCAGCGGCTTTACAATTCCTTTTATCAATATGGCAAATCTCCTTCCGATCTGATCAAGGTGATCCTCTTAAGTTGGCTCGGACAAGTGTTTTCAATTTTTTTCCTCATCCTGGCTGGCACTCTATCAGGGGCGACGGCTCCTTGGGCCACCTATTTCCTTGTGGCCCCACTAGGCTTTATTGCCATCGGTCTTCCCCTCACCCCAGCGGGAGTGGGCATCGGTCAGGCCGCATTCTATGTTCTCTTTAACCTTTATCTTGGCAATGTTTCGACACTGGGTCCAACCATCATCACGGCTTTTCAAGTTGGTCAGCTGGCATGGGGTCTTTGTGGAGCGCTGATTTACTTGCGACGTCGTCAGCCTCTTAAAGCGGCCGATTATGCGGAAATTCAAACCAGCCAAACTTGACCCAACAAGCACCTTCAAATAATTCGTTGATAACCGCGCCCAGCCTTACTAAAGTTTAAGAATATCAATGCGAGGTAAAGATGACTCTCTTGTTAAAGCAGATTTTCGCCTTTTTTCAGCTTCTAAATTCCGACACAGGCCGAGATCAATTAGCCGCTGGCCTTGCCTGCGGAATTATTTTAGGTTTTGCACCTTTTTTTTCGCTGCAAACAATTCTCGTTCTAATTCTGGTTTTTTTCTTCAGAATTCAGTTGGGCGCCGCCTTCTTATCTGCTTTCTTTTTTAAATTTGTCGCCTACGTTTTTGATCCAATTGCTGACATTTTAGGAAGAAATATTTTAGAAACCGAAGCCTTGCGGCCCATTTTTGTAAAAATTTATAACATGCCTATTCTGCCCTTCACCCGATTCAATGATTCGATTGTCATGGGCTCTCTAGTGATCTCGGTGATCTTAACAATCCCAGGGTTTTTTATTTTCCGTCACCTTGTTGAGCGCTACCGAATCGTCGTTGTCGCCCGCATCCGAGAAACAAAAATCTGGAAGGCCATGGCCGCTTCAAAATTTTATAATTGGTATGCCTCTTACGAAAAGCTTTACCGGTAAAGGATTTACATCATGTCAGACAGCCAAACACCAACTCCTGCATCCATCAAAAAAAATAAGCCCAAAGGCCCTCTTCGAACAGAAGCTGTGCTGCCTTTCACAATCATTATTTTACTAGTGATGATTTACTTTAAACTTTTCTTCGATTCAAATCTTCGAAAGGGGCTTGAATTTGCGGGCTACAAAGTGACCGGCGCAGAAGTCGATATCGCTGAACTTGAAACAAGCTTTTTCAAAGCCAGCATCCGCATCCAAGGCATCGAAGTGACTGATGCCATGAAGCCAAGTCACAACTCCGTCAGCATCGGCGACGTGCGCTTCGGGATGTTATGGGATGCTCTCCTGCGTGGAAAGGTTGTCATTAAAGAAGTCGTTGTCGAAAAAATCGAATTCGGAAAGCCGCGAAAATCTCCAGGCAAAGTAAAACCTCCTGAACCTGTTGTCGTGAATGAAGATGATGGAAAACCCAGTGCTCTCCAAAAAGAAGCTGAAAAAGTAAAAGACAAAGCCCTTTCTGCGACCGAATCAAAATACAATAACAATGTTTTGGGCGATGTCGCTGGCATGCTCGGTGGCACCGATTCAAAAGTCCAAATGGATAAAATCGAAGGCAGCCTTCTTTCAAAAGAAATGGCCACCAAACTGAACGCCGAATTAAAGGTAAAATCCCAAGCCTGGCAAGACCGTCTTAAAAAACTACCCCAAGCCAAGGATTTCCAAGCTCTTAGCGACCGCGCTTCAAAAGTTAAAACCAAGGACTTTAAATCCGTCGATGAATTGCAATCTTCATTGAAAGAATTCGACAGCATTTTTAAAGAGGCTGACGCTAAAACCAAAGAAATTCAAACGGCCAATTCGGACTTGAATCAGGATTTGCAAAACAGCCAAAAACAAATCAAAGATTTAGAAGAACAAATCAATAAAGACGCCAAAAATTTAGAATCGCATTTTAAAATTCCAAAAATCGATCCAAAATCTTTGTCGCAAGCTTTATTTCGCCAGTATTTAGATCCTTATTTAGCCAAATTTAATCACTATAAAAATTTAGCCAACAAATATGTCCCACCGAACTTGATGAAGAAAAAAAATAAAGAAGAAGTCGACGTTTCTATGCAGCCTCATCCTCGTGAAAAAGGCGTTGTCTATGAATTCGGTCGCACCAACTCTTACCCTGCTTTTTGGATCCAACATGTGGGTGTCAGCTCGCAAGCCGGAATGTCTCCGTATTCAGGAAATATCAAAGGTGAAATCAATGATATCACTACAAACCAAGCTCTGATTGGAAAGCCAACAGTCGCACTTTTTGCTGGCGACTTCCCTTCAGCCCAACTCAGTGGCTTAGACTCAAAACTTGTGATCGATAACCGCCAAGAAAATAGCAAGATCACTTTTGATTTCGGCCTGGGATCCTTCCCGATCGAAGCCCGCGCGCTGGTTAACTCTGAGGAAGTGAATATCGCTTTTAATAAGGCTTCTGGCCAATTGAAACTGCACAGTGAACTAGAAGCCCTTAGAAATTTTAAAATGAACTTAGACAATAAATTTTCCCAAGTTCAATACGATATAAAAGCTAAAAATTCGACGGTCGAAGAAGTCTTAAAAACAGTTTTCGCAGGAATTCCTATTGTCACTTTAGAGGCTGAGGGCCACGGCGAATTGCCTTCCCTGTCTTTAAGCGTAAATTCCAATTTAGGAACCGAGCTGTCAAAGGGAATCGAGAAACAGATCCAAGCCAAGATCAATGAAGCTCGCGAAAAAATTCAAAAATACGTGAATGAACAAGTCGGCGCTCAGAAAGCTCAAATCGAAGCTCAGTACAATCAGATCAAGGGACAAGTCGAAAAGGAATTAAAGAAGCTTCAAGACCAAGCGGAAGCTCAGAAAAAGGTCGTCCAGAATAAAACCGATGCTGCTAAAAAAGATGGCGAAAATCAAGGCAAAAAGAAAGTCGAAGATTCCGTCAAGAACGCTGCCGAAGAACTAAAAAAGAAAATGGGCTGGTAATCCGTTTTTCAGTTTACTATCGAGCCTTTCCCCTCTAGAAATGGACGTTTTATGAATTCCGAAAATGATCTGATGGCCTACCTATCTCAGCCCAGCGTTCACCAAAACACTCTCGTATTCATCGCCGATGATGACCTTTGGACAGTTTCATTACAAGGAGGCCTAGCGGCCCGCCTAACAAGCAATCGTGGCCTAGTAAGAAATCCTAAAATTTCACCGGATGGAAAATGGATCGCTTACGTCAGTCAAGATGCAGGAGGATTTGATGCTTACATCATTCCTATTCATGGCGGAGAACCCCGACGTCTCACTTACTTTGGCGTACAAAAAATTCTTCGATGGAAAGACAACGAAACTTTAATTGTTTCAAGTGCATTTGAAACTTTAAAGGTTAAAGATTTATCTCTTTATTCCGTCGACCTTAAAACCGATGCCTTTGAATCACTCTCTTGGGGCGCGGCCAGCGAAATTGACTTTGGCCCATCGGGTGCCATGGTCCTCGGCAGAAATAACGGTGATCCTGCACGGTGGAAACGATACCGTGGGGGAACCGCCGGAGTTTTGTGGACCCGAACAGACGTGCGTTCCCAGTTCCGTCGAATTTTGAAAAACATCACGACTAATATTTCAACCCCTCATTTGGTCCAAGGCATGATTTATTTTATTACCGATCATGAAGGCTACGGAAATATTTACGCCTCAGATCTCAGCGGAAAAAAATTAAAACGGCTGACTGATCATCATTATTTCTACGCCCGCAATTTGGAAACCGATGGAAATAATTTAGTTTACCAAGCTGGCGGCGACCTTTATTATTACAACCTGCAATCTAAAGAAAATAAAAAAATTGAAATTGCATGTCCTGCATCTGGTATTCAGGCCTTGCCACGTTTTGTGGCCGCGGCAAAATATATCGAGAGTTTTACATACTCTCCGGACCTACAAAATATCGCCTTGGTGGCCCGTGGCCATGCTTTCACGATGCCACCTTTCAAAGGTGCTGCCACCAATCTGGAAAAAAATGGCGATATTCGATTTGGTCATCCCAACTTTAGTTATGATTCCCAATTTATTTTATACACTGGTACTAGCCACCAGCAGGACGAACATTTAATTTTACATGACCAAAAGTCTGGCGAAACTAAAATAATTTTAGCAAAAAAACCTTGGGGCAAAATTCAAGGCCTTTACACCAATCCAAAAAAACATTTGGCCGCCTTGCAAACAAACAGCAGCACCCTCTGGCTGGTTAATTACAAAAAACAAACGGCTGTATTGATAGAAAAAAGTGAAGCTCCGCTTGGCGGCCATGCGTGGTCCCCTTGCGGTCGCTATTTAGCTTATAGTGTTTCTTTGGATCAAAGAAAATACTTTATCAAGATTTTTGACACTCAAAATAACCAGTCAAGAATTTTGATGGAACCTGTCTTGATGGACGTCGATCTGAGCTTCGACCCAGAGGGAAAATATCTTTATATTTTAAGTGTCCGAGAATTTGGGGCGATTTATAACGAAACTCATTTTGATTTGGGTTTCCCTATGGCTCTTCGACCTTACATTGTGGTCTTAGCCAAAACGACGCCTTCACCCCTCGAAATCCCATTAGAAGGATTTAAACTAAAACCTAAAGAGGATCTTAAGAAAAATAAAAAGGCAGCACCACTCATTACAAAAATTGATTTTGAAGATATCGAACATCGCGTTCTTCCTTTGCCCGTTGATTATGGTGGTTATGAAAAAATTTGCGGCATTCCCGGCGGCCTGATTTACAAGCGAAAAAAAATTGCCCCGTTTCAGGGTGATTGGATGCAAGAACCTACCGGCGACGATCTTTTTATTTTTAAATTTGAGAAAGGCAAAGAAGAAGTGCTTTTGAAAAATGTCAAAAGCCTCTACGTCCATCCATCAGGAGCACATCTTTTAGCCCAGACAACAGAACGCCTTCGATTCCTTACTTTGGCAGACGTTCCTTCGGCGGGAACGGCCGTTGGAAAAACGGATGGTTTTATCGATACAGAACGGCTGCGACTGCATGTTAATCTGAAGCTTGAATGGAAGCAGATGTATCGTGAAGCTTGGTATTTGCAGAAAGAAAATTTCTGGCGCGCCGATATGTCCAAGGTCAACTGGACAGAGGTGTATAATAAATATCTACCGCTTTTAGACCGAATCAAAACTCGAAGTGAATTTTCAGATTTACTTTGGGAAATGCAGGGCGAGCTGGGCACCAGTCATGCCTATGAGTGGGGTGGTGATTACCATCGCACGCCACCGCAAGCACCCACTGGTTTTTTGGGCGCTGATTTTCAGTATATTGCCAGTAAAAAAGCTTTTCAAATTAAACAAGTTTTTCGCGGAGACTCCTATATTGCTCAGACAGACTCTCCCCTTTTGAAACCCGCCGTCGCTATGAGTGAGGGCGATTTAATTTTTGCCATTAATTCTCACCCTTTTGACGGACCGGCCGACCTCTGGAAATCTCTTGAGCATAAGGCCGGAGTAAACATTGAACTTCTTATTCAAAGAAAGAACCAAAAAAATAAAGAAAAAGTCTGCGTGGTTCCTTTACGCAGTCAAACCGCCCTTCTTTACCGGCAATGGGTGAATAAAAATAAAAACTACGTCCATGAAGCTTCAAAAGGGCGCCTTGGCTATGTTCATATCCCTGACATGGGCGTCTTGGGATACAGTGAATTTTACAGAAATTTTTCTTCAGAGCAAATTCGCGAAGGACTTGTCATTGACGTCAGATTCAACGGCGGCGGCCACGTTTCCCAACATATTTTGAAAGTCTTGGCCCAAAAACCTTTGGGTGCCGGCTTCGGGCGTAACTTCGGCCGAGAACTTTATCCCACGTATTCCATTCGTGGACCCTTGGTGGCAATCACCAACGAACTTGCCGGGTCCGACGGAGATATCTTCAGCCACAGCTTTAAACTGATGAAGCTAGGTCCCCTTGTCGGCAAAAGAACCTGGGGCGGTGTGATCGGAATTTGGCCTAGAAATTATTTACGGGACCGTTCTTTAACCACTCAGCCAGAATTTAGTTATTATTTTAAAGACGTTGGTTGGCAGGTGGAAAACTACGGAACCGACCCAGATCACGAAGTCGATATCACTCCGGAAGATTATGCGGCAAAAAGAGATCCGCAGATGGATAAAGCCATTTCTTTGGCCTTAGCACAGATTAAAAAAACTCCGTCCTTCGATATCACAATCAAGGACTATCCCGATCTGCGAGCCTCTGAATTAATTAAAAATCAGGTTCTCGACCAAAGGAAAAAGATTCCCAAAAAAAATTAACAAAATAAATACCAGAGTCAGAAATAATATTTTCTGACTCTGAAAAAGAAAACTAGTGATCAAGGCATCTTTATGAGTTCTTTGAAATAGGTCACACTTTCCTGATGATCCCAGCGAACGCTACCGACCACTTTTTTAACAAGCTTCCCATCCCGACCCACAATAAAAGTCTCAGGCAGCCGTTCAATACCGAAATTTTTAACAAGCGACTTATCCTGATCCCATAATAAAGTGATATGTGCCCCCTGCAGCCCCGGAAATGACTTCAGAAAAGACATAATTTCAGCCTTATCGCTATCGCCAGAGATGGCAATAAGCTCAACCTGCCCATCCAGTTGCTTCACTAGCGACATTAACGAAGGGACCTCTTCAACACAGGGCTCACACCAAGAAGCCCAAAAATTAACAATTAGAATTTTTCCTTTAAAAGCTGAAATATCAAACTCTTTCCCCGTCAAATCCGGAGCCTTGATCTTGGGGATGCCGCTCACTCGCATTTGTTCAACCAAATCAATGCTAGGAGCCGCTTCTTCAGATTTTGGCTTGTAGAGGAATGCAAAAAAAATGCCTACAAGGATAGCCCCTGCTAATAAAACCCCAAACAATGCTTTTAAGTGAGCCGACACAGGAAGTCCCTCTCAGATAAATATTATAAGAACAGCCTTAAAAATAATGAGGCCCGCGAGTTTTAGCAAGCGGGCCTAACATTAAACATTCATGCAGCTTCCAGTAAAAAAAGACAGATTACATTTTTGCTCTCGCCGCATTAGCCGCACGAGATTTTTTCTGAATCTGAGAAACATTTTTCTTATGTTTCGCAGCCGCTCGCGCTGTCACTTTACGTGCCTTAGCATCTTCTTTTTTCTTAGCGGCTTCATCTTTTTTGCTCAAATTATCTTTCTTCTCAAAATCATAATCTACGAATTCTAAGAAAGCCATTTCAGCGGTGTCACCAGGTCTTCTTCCGATTTTAATCACGCGAGTGTAACCACCCGGGCGAGCTTCAAATCGCTTCGAAATATCAGTGATGATCGTGTTCACAGCTGCTTCATTAGGAAGGCGAGACATCAATAGTCTACGTGTAGCGACGTCGCCTTTCTTTCCAAGTGTGATGGCTTTTTCAATTTGACGACGAACTTCTTTAGCGCGAAGAACGGTCGTTTTAATACGACCGTGTTCAACCAAAGAAATCATCATACCTCTAAGCAAAGCTTTTCGAGGCCCGAAAGCGCGTGAAAAATATTGTGTACTTCTTCTATGCGAACTCATAAGCGACCTCTATTATTGATGTTCTCTT
>JAYWEU010000249.1:0-25271 GCA_043779385.1 Pseudobdellovibrionaceae bacterium | reverse complement strand
AAAAAAAGGCTTTAAAGTTTCGATCTATGAAAAGCGATCAGATCCCCGTTTGCAAAAACTTGGAGCTGGTCGTTCCATTAATTTGATTGTTACTTCCCGCGGCTTAAAAGGTTTAGAACTGGCTGGACTTGGAAGTCAAATTCATCAGCTGACAGTGCCCGTGTATGGTCGCATGATTCATAGTAAGGATGGCACCTTAACCTATCAAGCATACGGGCAAGACAAAGAATGCAATTATTCAGTCTCAAGGGGTGATTTAAATAATTTTTTAATTGAAGAGGCCGAAAAAGCCGGCGTCAAGTTTCACTTCGAACATGAAGTGCAAGACCTGAAAATTGAAGCTAAAGAGGTTCGATTTAAAAAACCCCTGATGGGTTCTGTCGCGGTCACTTACGATATTTTATTCGGAACCGACGGAGCTGGCAGCAAACTTCGACATCTATTAGCGACTCAATTTCCTGATCAAATGACAGAAACAACGGATTGGCTAGAAGCCGATTACAAAGAACTGACTTTGCCAAAAAATAAAACCGGCGAACCAGCATTAAAAACCGATGCTTTACATATCTGGCCGCGCGGCGCCCATATGATGATGGCCTTAGCCAATCGTGACGGCAGCTTTACGGTCACCAGTTATTTACCTAAAATAAATTCGGCCTGGTCCTTTGACCGACTGAAAAAAGATTCTGATATCATTGATTTATTTAAATCTGAATTCGCCGATGCGATTCCCTTGATGCCAGATTATTTGAATGAATTTAATGAAAATCCACAAGGCCACTTAGGAACCGTGACCTGTTCAAAATGGGTTTTTGCCGATTCCATTGCTTTGATGGGCGATGCCGCCCATGCCATCGTGCCATTTTTCGGCCAAGGCATGAATAGTGGCTTTGAAGACTGCACCACTTTACTGGGGCTTATTGATAAATATGCGGGCGCCTGGGCTCTGATTTTAAAAGAATTCGAAGACGTGCAAAAACCAAATGCTAAAGCCATTGCCGAAATGGCCTTAGAAAACTGGACAGAGATGCGCGATAAAGTCGGCGACCAGAATTTTTTACTACGTAAAAAAATGGAAACTGAACTTGAGCAAAAATATCCAGGCCAATACAAATCTAGATACGGACTGATCACTTACACTCTAGCACCCTATGTTTTGGCCCAAAAAGCGGGCCTGAAACAAAATGAATTGATGGATCAAGTGTTGAAAGGGCTGACCAGCTTAGACCAAGTTTCTTGGCCCTTGGTGGATCAATTAGTGCAAAAAGAATGGCTGCCTTTTGTGAAAGAAAATCATCTAGAAATTAAAAATTATCAGCTCTTAAGAAACGAGAATTGAAAAATATGAATTCAAACTTAATTCCTATCACAAAGACAACTCATCCTAAGAAAAAACCGCCTGTGTCGGAACTGGGCTTTGGCCGATTTTTTTCTGATCATATGTTTGTCTCTCATTACTCGTCATCAAAAGGATGGCATCAGTCCGAAGTTTTGCCCTATCAACCTTTTCAAATTGATCCCGGAGCCAGCGTACTTCACTATGGCCAAGCTTTGTTTGAAGGCATGAAAGCTTTTCGGCAAAAAGACGGTCGCTGCGTTTTATTTCGCCCCGATTTCAATTGGCACCGAATGCAAGCCGGCGCTGAACGCCTTTGTATGGTGGCGCCGCCCAAGGAACTTTTTCTGGAGGGCGTACGACAAGTCACCAAAGTCGACGAAGACTGGATCCCTTCCGAACAAGGCAGCTCACTTTATATTCGTCCAACCTTGATTGGCACAGAAGGTTTTCTGGGTGTTAGGCCGGCCGATGAATATTTATTTTTTGTTATTTTATCACCGGTCGGTTCTTACTACTCGGGCGGATTAGCGCCTGTCAAAATTTGGATCGAAGAAGATTATATCCGTGCGGCCCCTGGCGGCTTAGGTGCCACAAAAGCAGCTGCTAACTATGCGGGCAGCTTAAAGGCCGCCTTTGATGCAAAGAAAAAAGGCTTTTCACAAGTTCTTTGGCTGGATGTCACTCGTAAATACATTGAAGAAGTCGGCACGATGAATGTCTTCTTTATTTTTGATAACGAAATTGTAACACCGGCCCTTGAAGGAACCATTCTTGGCGGCGGTGTTCGTGATTGTTTGATGACCTTATTAAAATCTCCGGAACGAACAGGCGGCCGACCTGTGCATGAAAGAAAAGTTTCATTGCAAGAAATCACCGACGGAATAAAGTCGGGTCGCCTGCAGGAAGCTTTCGGAACGGGAACGGCTGCCGTGATCACGCCGATTGGTGAACTGACTTCGGGACATTTCACAGGGCTTATTAATAATAATAAGATGGGAACCTTGACCCAAAAACTTTATGACGAGCTGGTGGCTATCCAATATGGAGTAAAGCCGGACCCCTACGGTTGGATCCAGCCTTTATAAAAATTATTTTTTCAGTTAGCGATTTCGTTTGTTGCTTTTTGCATCCGAACCAAAGGCCGCTTGAACTTCCTTTTCACTTTGTCCAGGTCGTCGCTGAGCATCTGGCATCACCGCTCCTGAAGTATTATGGACAGCGTTTTTGCTGTCTTGGGACTTATTGGTCGCCGGCGAATATTTTTTATTTTTCATAAAAATTCCTTCTGAGTTCGGTTGATTTAAATTGAACTCTTTACGTTGGTTAATTTCTGATGAAGCAATTTCCTGGCCAAGTCTCAGCTCAATCTAGAGCTGTCACAGGTCGCTAAATTTATTTTATCAGTGGTCATTTGCCTCATTTAGAGTTGCTATGGTGCTCTATTGATGAGGTGCCTATCATGTCAAAATTCAGTTTAGATCAGATTAATCCCGACGAGACTCTTTTTTTTCCGGAAAAAGAGGCTGGCCTTAAGCAACTAGAAAAATATCAAAAAAGAATCTATGAATTATTCTATTTAATGTTTGCAGAAAATCGAAGATCGCTCTTAATTATTTTGCACGGTATTGATACCAGCGGAAAAGATGGGGTTGTTAAGTTTATTTTTGACTCGGCCAATCCGCAGGGCATCCAGGTCCACTCTTTTAAAAAGCCCTCAGAGGAAGAATTAAAACATGATTTTCTTTGGCGCTGTCACAAAGTCACCCCGGCCAGCGGCGGCACCACAATTTTTAATCGATCTTATTATGAAGAGGTCACCGTGGCCCGCGTCCATCCTGAAATTTTAAAATTTCAGCATTTACCGCCTGAAATTCTAAAGGACAAAAGTCTTTTCAAAAAGCGTTATGAACAGATTAATAATTTTGAAAGCCTGCTGGTTAAAAATGGGACCAGCGTCCTTAAGTTTTTTCTGCACATCACCAAGGCCGAGCAAAAACAACGGCTGAAAGAACGGCTGGATGACAAAACAAAAAATTGGAAATTTTCAAATGCCGATCTTAAGGAAAGAAAATATTGGAACCAATATATGAAAGTTTTCGGGCAGATGATGGCCGCGACGGACACCAAAGAAGCGCCATGGAATGTGATTCCAGCCAATAAAAAGTGGTCCCGAGATCTTGTCATTGCTAAAATCATGATCGAGCACCTTGAATCGCTAAAAATGAAGTTTCCCAAAGTTCAAAAAAAACCTCGGATCGATTAAATGTGTTAGAGGTCAAAAATCTGGCGTGACAAGTTCAGTGCCCGGTGGCATGAAAACCCCATGGCAATACATGAACTTTCCGACGAGCAAATCCGTACCATGACTTTGGCCGAAAAGGACGAGTGGTGGCTTAAGAATGTCTATAAAGGCCACATGCCCCAACTGAATCTGAGATCGGCTTTAACCGGCATGATCTTGGGCGGTGTTTTAAGCCTGACCAATTTGTATATTGGAATTAAAACAGGTTGGACCCTAGGGGTTGGAATTTCCTCGGTGATTTTGTCCTTTGCCTTTTTTAAACTTTTAGCAAAGCTTAAAATCGGTCGCGAAATGACAATTTTAGAAAACAATGCCATGCAATCCATTGCTACCAGCGCTGGTTATATGACAGCCCCCTTAATGGCTTCAATGCCAGCTTATATGATGGTCACGGGGCATGTTGTTCCGATGTGGCAAACTTTTTGGTGGATCATTGCGCTTTCATTGCTGGGTGTTTTATTTGCCTTCCCCTTAAAAAAAAGATTTATCAACGATGAGCAAATGCCTTTCCCTGAAGGTCGCGCCGCAGGGATTGTCTTAGATAATTTGCACAGCGATACCGGAGATGGCTTTTTTAAAGCAAAAATTCTGATGTGGGGCGCGGGCCTTTCTGCCTTGATTGAAACCTTGCGGAGTGAGGCCGTCATGACCGCGGCTCGACTGAAGTTTTTAAAGCTGCCCGATTATTGGGATGATTTTATTTATCAGTTTGCGACACCAAAAATTTTAAATACGCCGCTGAAAGATTTAACGATCCAAATGGACACCTCGATTGTGATGTTAGGCACCGGTGGATTGATGAATATGAAAACGGCCATGTCTTTATTGCTAGGCGCTTTTATAAATTACTGGGTGCTTGCGCCCGTGATGATACAGCAGGGAGCCATCGCCGGCCCTGGATTTAAAAATATCACAATGTGGTCCCTGTGGTGTGGGGCTTCGATGATGACAACCGCTTCGTTATATTCATTTTTTTCAAAACCAAAAATTTTGATCGAATCTTTTAAAACATTATTTCAAAAAAAATCTGAAAAACAAAAAGATATTTTGGCAGATATTGAACTGCCCATGTGGATTTTTATTGTGGGAATTCCTATTATGGGCGCGATCACAGTTTATTTAGGTCACGTTTGGTTTGGAGTTCATTACTGGCTGGGTATTTTAGCTGTCCCTTTAGTTTTTGTTTTTACTTTGATTGCCGTCACTTCAACGGGTTTAACTGCCATCACACCTGGCGGCGCTTTAGGAAAGTTAACCCAAATCACTTTTTCGGTGGTAGCACCGGGAAATATTTCGACTAATTTAATGACGGCAGGAATCACCTCTGAAGTTTCCTTAAACGCCAGTAATTTATTAATGGATATAAAGCCTGCCTACATGCTGGGTGGGAAACCCCGGCATCAAGCTCTGGGTCATATTCTTGGTGTTTTTGCAGGGTCCCTTGTCGCTGTCCCTGTTTTTTATGCGATCTTTCATAATGATATTTCGTTATTTACGACTGATAAGTTACCCCTTCCAGGGGCTGCTATTTGGAAAGGTGTGGCTGAAGTTTTAACTAAAGGCCTGAGCACTTTGCATCCCACGGCGCAAATCGCTGTCCTTGTGGGAGCGATCGTAGGAATCCTTTGTGAGTATTTGGGCAAACGGTCTCGTGGACGTTTTCCGATTTCTGGAGTGGGATTAGGATTGGCTTTTGTTCTTAGATTTTCGGATTCTTTATCGATGGCTTTGGGCGCCCTGTTTTTCTGGGGCTGCCGCGCGAAGTTTAAAGATAAGACCAGCGTCGGTTACCGTGCTTTGGTCGACAATCAAGAAACTTTGTGCGCCGGCGTGATCGCAGGCGGCTCTATCATTGGAATTATTCTGATCCTTCTTGAAAACGTGGTCTTAAGTCATTAAGACCACGCCTTTTAAAATCTTAAACTAACTTCAATGTCACATCGATATTTCCTCGAGTAGCATTAGAGTAAGGGCAAACTTTGTGAGCGTTGTCGATCAAGGTTTGAGCGGCCGCTTTATCCATACCTGGTAAAGTAATCTGCAACTCAACTTCAATTAAGTAGCCATGAGGAACAGCCCCAAAACCAACGGTCCCAGTCACACTGGCATTGTCGGGAACTTTCACTTTATCTCTGGCTCCAACGGCTTTCATTGCGCCCAAAAAACAACCTGAATATCCGGCCGCAAAAAGTTGCTCAGGATTTGTTCCGACATCCCCGCTGCCACCCATAACTTTTGGTGTCGTTAGCTTCACGTCTAAGATTTTATCATCCGACGTGGCTCGACCTTCCCTTCCACCTGTGGCTGTCGCTTTGGCTCGGTAAATCACTTTTTCAATCTTCATCTTAAACTCCTCTGTTGTTATAAATTCGGTTGTCATTCAAAAGCTTATAAGCCACTTTGTTTATAAATAAAAATCGGCAAAAAAACGTACAGAAATAAATCCCTGATTAAATATATGATCGGCTGATTCCATATACTTTAATAATATTAAAAATCTATAGGACTATAGTTTTAAACTATGTCCTTATTTGACCAGGAAATGTCTCGGTGATGGGTGCAAGACTTTCATCTTTGGCTGGGCTCGAGACAGAACACTCTTAGGCAGGAATTCGATAATCACCGACTGCAGGGCATCGATCAGCGATCTCTTGGTCATTGATTTAAGGTAAACAAGGCTGATTTTGCGAGTGGGAATAGGCTCATTGAAGGGCACGACCTGATTCTTCTTTAAATTCTCGGGTAGACCGTCCAGAGCCATCATGGGCAATAAAGTGTAACCTTGCTGATGACTGACCACTTGGATCAGGGTGCCTAATGTCGCACTTTTTAGAATAAAACTTTCAGTGGAAGTTTTATTCTGACAAACTTGTTCAACTTGGTCGCGCATGCAATGGGTGTCATCTAGTAATGTCGGCTCGTATTCTTTCAGATCTGCGATGGAAATTTTTTTCTTTTTCAACAGCGCATGCTGGGATCCTGCAAAAAAAACAAAAGGTTCATAATATAAAACCTTTTCCATCAACTGCGGCGGTGCAACCTTGGGAGTTGATAAGATGGCCACATCCAGCAAACCCTTTACCAGATCGATGATAAGGTTTTCAGTTTTATTTTCATGAATTTCTAACTTTAAATGCGGAAAGCTGTCCGTGATTTGATTCATAAAGTGAGGAATCAAATACGGGCTGATGGTTGGAATTATTCCTAATCTTAAAGTGCCACGAACTTCTTTTTTATAAACTTGGCAAAGATCCTCAATCCGGTCGGCCTCACTAAGAATGATCCGCGCCTGTTTCAGGATTTCCTGCCCGACATCGGTCACCTTAAAAACCACATTGGATCTTTCAAAAATTTGAACACCCAATTCTTTTTCCAACTTAATGATTTGAGCACTTAAAGAAGGCTGCGCCACATTGCAAACGGCCGCTGCTTTCACAAATGAACCGTGACTTTCAACGGCTAAAATATATTTCAATTGCGTCAGCGTCATTGACTTAAAAGACGAGTCCTAATTTTGCAGTGTACCTGTCAGCCTCGAAGGCTTTCGAATACTCAAGTCCTAAAGAAAGGAGCAATAGGTGAACATTCACGCCAGCAAAAATCTGAGTCGTGCTGAGGCTGGCATCCAAAGAAGTTGTTCCCAAAGGAAATGAGGATCCGAAAAAATTACCTGTTCCAGAAAAATTAAGATTATCTTTGGCTTGTAGATAACCTACACCCAAATAAGGCTCAACGATGGGAAGGCTGGGACTGACCAGAAGCTGAAGGCCAGTGATCGTATTTTTATTTTCGACATTTCCAGTGATTGTAGGAGTGGTTTCTGTAAAATTTATTTTTGAAGAAGACGCAAAGGCACGAAATGCCAAGTTAAATGGAATTACAATTAACGACTCACTGAGAGTATATTTCAGCGCCGCTGAAGAGCCTTGAAAATCAACACCATTGGATCCCACTTTAGGAGTATAAATAAGTTCCCCAGTAAAACCTAAAGGAACACTGACCGCCAATAAAATTCCACCATGATAAAGATTTGGCAATGAGTCCGAAGAGGAAGAAGCTTTGACTATTTTATCAGTGTTAGGACTTGGATTTTGCCCGGCAACAAGCGCCAGCTCCAGACCGAAAATTTTTCCTAATGTGGCCGCCCCCATCACTGATGTGTGGGCAGAGTTAGAGGAGAACTCCTTACTCATCGTTTCCAAATCACTTTGCGAAACGGCGCTAAAACTAGTGCCGGCGTAAGCACCAACATAGAACAAACAAGAAAATGCAAAAATCAGCTTTTGTAACATAGGGTCCCCTGAATAAAGTTTAGAAATCAGTTGTAAGGTTAGCTTAATCTTTTGATCAAGTGATAGCCAAAAGGAGTCCTGACCACGGGAGATATCTCTTGGAGCTTTAACAGTTGGGCGGCTGCAGCAAAGGTCGGGTCCAGGCGACGAAGGTCAATCAGCCCAAGATTTCCTTCTTGCTTAGATGAGGGGCATTTCGAAAACTTGACGGCTAAAGTTTCAAAGGTCACTCCGTCTTTAAGTTTTTTCTGCAGATCTTCAGCTTCATACTGATGGTCCACAAGAATATGGGCTAACGCGAGCTTCAGGCTTTAGCTTTCAGGCGTTTTTCAGCCTCATAAAGATCGACCTTATTTTGAGCGCTCAGCCAAAACTCAGGTGTTGTTTTAGTTAACCGGGACAATTTAATAGCCATGATCGGAGATATTGCTTGGCGACCATTCACAATTCGATTAACAACCTTAATATCACACCCAATCATATCGGCCACTTCTTTTTGGGTCCAACCCTTAGGTGAGATAAATTTTGAATCCAAAATTTCTCCGGGGACCACTGGTTTTTTAACCGTCATTGAGGCTCCTTGTTAAATTTAGTTCGCTGTCTAATTTAAAATAACCGGAGCCAAAGGTGTTGTAAACCTAATGGAGACTTATGACTAAAATGTCATAGGTCAAAGGCGACCTTTGTTCGGTAAAAATGCTCAATTATTGCTCATCAGGTGCCAAGGGAAAGATTTGTGACAAAAACGTCGTCCTCAGCTAGAAGAAAGTGATGATACATCTTTCAAATATCTCCAAGCAATACGGCAGTAAAATTCTTTATAAAAATGGATCTTTTCAGATCAATGCGGGTGAAAAAATTGGTCTTGTTGGTCCGAATGGAGCTGGGAAAACCACCATTTTCCGCATCATCACCGGCGAAGAGGGCTTCGATCAAGGTCAGATATCAAAGTCCGAGCGCACCGTGATCGGCTATTTTTCACAAAATATTGAAGAGATGAGCGGTCGCACCGCTCTTGAAGAAGTCAAATCAGCCGCAGGCCGTGTGCCGGAAATTCATATTCGACTTCAAAATCTTGAACAAAAATTATCGGAAATCCTTTCAGATGATGCCATGGCCAAAGTGCTCGAGGAGTACGGAGAACTGCAAGCTGAGTTTGAAAGCTTGGGCGGTTATGATTTAGAAAATCGTGCGGCCGAAATTCTAACCGGTCTTGGCATTGGCCCTGAAGATTATCATCGCCCAACAGAAAGCTTTAGCGGCGGCTGGAAAATGCGAATTGCCCTGGCAAAAATTTTAGTTTTAAATCCGCAAGTCTTGCTGATGGATGAACCGACAAATCATCTGGATTTAGAATCCATTATTTGGCTGGAACAATGGATGGTGGATTTTAAGGGCTCTTTATTAATGACCAGCCATGACCGCGAATTTATGAATCGAATTGTCACTAAGATCGTTGAAGTCGCTCATCAATCAATCACTGTCTATTCTGGAAATTATGATTTCTATGATCGTGAACGCCAAATTCGAAAAGAGCAGCTGGTCGCGGCCGCCCGTCGGCAAGATGATATGCTAGCCAAAGAAGAAGAATTTATTGCTCGGTTTGCGGCCCGTGCTTCGCATGCAGCCCAAGTTCAATCCCGTGTCAAAAAATTAGAAAAAATTGAACGTATTGAAATTCCCATCGAAGAAAAAGCCGTTCAATTTGAATGGCCGGTTCCTCCGCGCGGTGGCGATGAAGTCGTTAAAATTGAAAACTTGGGAAAAACTTGGAAAACAAGTGAAGGTCGTGAAAAATTAGTCTTTAAACAAGCCAATGCCTTAGTCAAAAGACAAGACCGAGTGGCTGTTGTCGGAGTGAATGGGGCCGGAAAGTCGACACTTTTAAAAATCATCACAGGCCAAGCCCAAGCCACCGAAGGAAAGTTCAATGTGGGCGCCAGCATTGACGTTGGTTATTTTAGTCAAAATTCATTAGATGTTCTAGATCCAAAAATGACCATTATGGAAGAGGTCCACAGTCGTATTCCTAATTCAACCGTCGGCTCTGTTCGAAGTCTATTAGGAGCCATGAAGTTTTCTGGCGACGATGTTGATAAAAAAATATCTATTCTTTCGGGCGGCGAAAAAAGTCGAGTGGTCTTGGCCACCATCTTAGCACGACCTGTGAATTTTTTAGTGCTGGATGAACCCACCAATCACCTTGATATCACTTCCCGCGAAGTTTTATTGGAAGCCATCAAAGGCTTTCCTGGAACTGTCATGATTGTCAGCCATGACCGGCATTTTTTGCGAGCCATCACAACAAAAGTTTTTGAATTGGATCGACATCAGCTTTTAGTCACCGAAGGAACCTGGGATTATTATCTAGAAAAAAAACGCTCGACCCTGCTTTCGGGAAGCTAGTTTTCTTGGCTGCTAGCCAGTGACCAGACTTTGGCCTTGGGCTATTTCATGACTTCAGAACTGCCTCTTTGACGCCGATAAAACAGGCTGTGGGGGCGCACGTTGAATACATGGCTTAAAAAGCTGGTTGAACAATTAGAAGTGGATTGGAAATCTTCAGGACATTCTGAAGATCAAGGTCCCCATGTCCCTGACGACCGGGCGACGCTGCTCTTTATTTTAGATAATTACAGTAAATACTTGCTAGATATCGATGGTCACCCGATTCGCAAAGTCCGCGAGACTCTGGATGATTTTTCAAAATTACTTTTAAAAACTTCAGAAGCTGATATAGGCGATGTCCTTTTCAAATTGCGTCAGTTTCTTTCTAGCTATCGCATCGATGAATACAGTTTCATTCAAAAAACTTTTGATGATTTTAAATCGATCATTTGGGATTTTGCCGACCAACTGGGCGAAGACCTTGTGATTGATAAAGTGAAGGATCGCGAAGTCTCTGAAAATTTAGATCAATTAAGGGAAGCTGTTGAATCCAACTCGATTCATATCCTTAAATCAAAAGCGCGTGAATTTATCGATTACTATGTCGAAGTGCAAAATCAACGGGACGACCGACGCAGTAAACGATTGATCAGAGCCAAAAAAAATCTCCAAGTCGTAAAAAAGAAACTGGTCGAGGCTCACCACAATATGCGTGTTGATCATTTAACAAAAGCCTACAACCGACAAAGCTTTGATGAGCAATTAAAAAATCATCATCGATTGCATGCGATCTCAAAAAATCCAGTTTGCTTAATTTCACTGGATATTGATTTTTTTAAAAAAATAAACGATGCCTATGGCCATGATATTGGCGATTTCGTGCTCAAGGAATCCGTCGTGCTTTTACAAGAAGTCTTTCATCGTAAGGAAGATTTCGTAGCCCGAGTCGGTGGCGAAGAGTTTGCCATTTTATTACCAGAGTATCGCATCGATGATGCTGTCAGAATGGCCGAAGAAGCGATGGCTAAGATTCGACGTGAGGTGTTTATTCAAGGCGAGCTTGAGATCAAATTCACGGTCTCTATGGGCATTGCACAACTTTTTAACAGTGAAACAGTTGAGCAGTGGTTAAAGCGAGCTGACCAAGCATTGTATCATTCTAAGAACACGGGCCGAAACAAATTCACCGTGGCCGCCGATCCCGGAAAGATTCAAAGCGTAGCCTAAGCTAAAAAAGTGTCACACAAGTATCACTGTCACAAAAGCCTAGACACCTGTCTAAATATTCCTACTGACCACTAATCCTTAGACAGCACTCGAAAAGTAACACCCTAAAACGATTCTACAGTACAAGCAGCTTGGTCCCGACTTTGCTTTCTTAGAAGTTCATGACGACAAATCCCCTGCTCTTTAAACTGATATTCTTAGGCTTAACTTCAACAGCCCTTGCCGACGTGAATCTTCAACAAGCCTCTTACTTTAAGACTTGGACTGATTTTACAGTTGAAAGCAAAAATATAAGATACTCATTTCAAAGGACTTATCGAAGTCGATCCATCCACCAAGGCCTTCTGGGTTTTGGCTGGTGCACTGATTTTGAAAAAAGCTTGGATCTTCGAAAAAATTCCCAAATCACATTGATGGATTGCCAGGAAGATCGAAGTTTAATTTTTAGAAAACATGGCAATGATTATGTTTCAGTCTTAAATTCAAAAGATAAATTGATCGTTCAGAATGGCCATTTTCAACGGCAAAAAGGATTGATCAAGCAAATCTTTGATTCAGAAGGCCGATTGATCGAACTGCGATACTTAAAATGGCCCTTAGAAATTTTCTACGGACCAGACCAGAAGATAAGTCGAATTAAAATCAATCAAGATAAAATTATTAACCTGAAGTTCACTCCAAAGGATGGAGATTCGCTCACAGTGACGGCGCCAGGGAAGGCTGCCTTTGTTTACCACCTTAAAGATAAAAATTTAATTTCTGTTTCTAAGACCGGTGAACTAAAAACGGTCTTTGATTATAACTCATTTCATAATTTAATTCGAATCGGTCAGGGCCCTAAGACGATCGAACGCATGTCTTATGAAAATAGCAAGGATTGGCTGATTGAGACCTCAACTGATTCTGATTGCAAAGAAACCTACAGTTATCAGTCGGACGTAAAAAAACCAATGCTATTTAAAACCATCGTCCAAAAAATTTGTCATGGGGAACTACAATCAGAAACTCAGTGGACCTATGAATTGCAGAAAACGCAAGGATCTGCTTACCGCATTTCAAGAACGTTTTCTCGGAAGCAAAATTTAAATCCCCGCCTGGCCCTTAAAAATGGAGCTGCTGATGAGTAAAAGAAATAAGTCGTTTGTCATATTGGCCATTATTTTGTCTTGCAAAATTGCTTTTGGTGCGGACTCTCATGATGTCATTGTTGCGATCATTGATACGGGACTTGATTTTAATAATCCTGAACTTTCTCAATATCTTTGGACCAATCCAGGGGAAAGTGGCCTTGATTCCCAAGGCCACGATAAAGCAAAAAATGGTATTGATGATGACGGCAATGGCTTTATCGATGATGTTCACGGTTGGGATTTCGTCAACCACAGACCCCAAGCTCAAGATCATCACGGTCATGGCACCCATATTGCTGGCTTAGTGCTCTCGCAAATTAAGAAAGTTCCCGAAGGACCCGCCATTAAATTGATGATTTTAAAATACTATGATCAAACTTTCCTTTCGACGGACACCTTAGGTCATACCATCAAAGCTTTTAAATATGCGACGCGAATGGGCGCCCACATTATCAATTATTCGGGGGGAGGATCTCAGGCCAGCCGCGCTGAGTACCAGGCCCTGCAAGAAGCCCATGAAAAAGGTTTGCTGGTCGCCGCCGCCGCCGGTAACGAGGGCCGAGATTTAGGCCAAGAAAAATTCTTTCCCGCCAATTATCCTTTACCGAATATTTTATCTGTCACAGCGGTAGACTCCAAGCACCAACTTCTTTTGACAAGTAATTTTAGCTCTCAATTTGTTGCCTTAGCAGCTCCCGGAAAAAATCAAATCTCGTGGCTTCCCGGATCCCACCTCGGCCCTATGACGGGCACCTCTCAAGCGACGGCCCTAGCCACAGGGGCCGCCGCTTCCTTCTTAATTCAAAGACCTGAATACAAATTTCGTCCTGTTGAATTGATTCGCTATTTAAAAGCGGGGGCAAGAACTGAAAAAGACCTCATTGGAAAAGTACAGAACGCTGACTTCCTTGATTCGGAAACGCCACCCCTACTGCGGGATTCGGGCGAAACCCCGTTTGGCCTTTCACTGGTTGAAACAAACTCCCCTGAGAGCACACATTCACAACCCTCGATGTTCCAAAATGTATATGAGAAAAATTAAATCATGCCGCCGAGCTTGAACACTTTTTTAAATATTCTTGCAGGTGAATCACGCCTAGAGTAAAAGCAGATTCAAGATCTTCAGGCGCTACGGGCACAACAGATCCATCTTCCAAGAGTTCAAACAGGTGCCCCAATTGATCCAAACCAACGGCACGACTTGTTGACTTCATAGAATGAGATAAGGATTTCACGTTTTTGGTGTCATGGGATTTAATGGCTTCCAATAATTTTTTTAAATGATCTGGCGTTGTCTTCAAATACTCGTCGACTAACATGACAGATAAAGGCTGACCCTCAGAAATATAGGGTTCCATTTTTTTTAAAGCTTCAGGGTTAAACGTTTGATAAATTTCAGACCCACTGGGTTTTAGGGAGGACGCAGCTGCCATTTCAATCGGCCTATCTTGCGAAACAATCAGTGTCGGATAGGTGCCTCTTTTTTGCTTTTGCTGAAGAGCTTGATAAAGAATATCGATATCAATTGGTTTTGTTAAAAATTCGTCCATCCCAGCTAAAAAGCAACGGTCCCGATCGCCCGTCATGCCTTCGGCAGTTAAGGCTAAGATAGGAATATGCTCATGGGTCGATTTTTCAAGCTCTCGAATTCGCCGAGTGGCTTCGTAGCCATCCATCGGCTGCATCTGACAATCCATAATAATTAAATCAAAAGTGTTTTTAGTAAAGGCCTCGACAGCCGCCGTGCCGTCTTCCACGATTTGATTAGTGATTCCAAAAAGCTCTAAAAATTTTCGGATCACGACTTGGTTAACGGGCTGGTCCTCTGCGACCAAAACATGAAGATCCATTTTTTGAAATTCTTTTCGACCATTACTTTGAATTGAAACGGCTCCTTGGACTTGATCAAAGATACAAGTAAACCAAAATCGAGACCCAAAGCCTTCAACACTTTCCGCACCAATTTGACCCTTCATTAAATGCACAAACTCTTTAGAAATAAGAAGACCCAAACCCGTTCCCCCGAATTTTTTAAAATGGCCATGATGGGCTTGCGAAAAGCGCTCGAACAATCGGGGTTGATACTCAGCTGGAATTCCCGCCCCCGTATCGCGAACTTCACAAAGAAGTTCGTAAGGATGTGCCTTAGGATCAGGAATTGACATTTTTAATTGCACATACCCTTTGCTCGTGAATTTAATCGCATTACCAATTAAATTAATTAAGATCTGTCGAAATCGGGCGGCATCGCCTCGTAAATTCAGAGGTCCTTCATGCAATATTTCGGCGGTTAATTCAATTTTTTTAGAGGTCGCTTGATAGCGAAATACATCCATGACATTTTCGACCAAGTTTTGAAGATTAAAATCTGAATTTTCTAAGGTCAGTTTCCCAGCTTCAATTTTTGAATGATCTAAAATATCATTGATCAGTGTCAACAAAGCATCGGCTGAACTTTTAATGGTTTTTACAAAAGAATTTTGTTCAAGAGAGAGGGGTGTTTCAAGCAGCAGCGTCGACATGCCAATAACACCATTCATCGGCGTACGGATTTCGTGGCTCATGGTGGCTAAAAAATCTGATTTTAATTTCGAAGCCTCAAGCGCTGCTTGTTCGGCCTTTTTCCAATCCGTTTCCATATTTTTTTGCTTTGTAATATTACGAATAAGCGCCAAAGCACCGACAATTTCACCAGCTCCATCATATAGAGCCCTTGTGCTGACAGCTAAATGGATCCCTTGAGTTGTCTCAGGATTTTTTCTGTAAAGAAGTTCAAGACTGTCGTGTCCTTCCCCTTTCAATGCCAAGGCTAGGGGCGATCGCTCCGGGCTGAATGGTTTTAAAGTTTTTGGATCCAGCAATCCTTTAAAATATCCCCTGATGTCCTCTTTCAGAGTGGCAAAGGGGAATTCAAAAATTTGACTGATGGCCTCATTAAAATGGATCAGGTTTCCACTCGTGTTCACAACAATCAGACCATCCCCAATACTATGAAGAATTAAATTAAAAAGATTGGACTGTTCAACGACTTTTTCCGAAGCCTTTAAAATCGAACGACGATTTAAAAACATCAAAGCCGCAGCTAATCCTGCTCCAAAAATTAAAAATAGGATTGTCAATTGACCAATATTTCTGGTTCGATCGGTTCGAATTTTCATCAGGCGATCTTCTTCGGCGATCATTTTCGCAAAAACAGCCCTAAGATCGTTGATCGAAGAGATATTTTGTTGATCGCGGGTTTTAATTCTCTTCTCCAAATTTTCAAGATGCACCATCAAAAGACGCTTAAGCTCTGCATAATTTTTTAATTGAACTGGATTATCTGATATTAATTGCCCTAAAATATCAACATTGGCTGTCAAGCCTTCCACGGCCTTCGAGTAAACATCATAAAATTCTTGATCCGCTTTGATGATATAGGCGCGCTGGCCAGCCGCTGCCCGTTCGCTTAAGATTGAAACCTCGCGCACTGTTGCGATCACATCTGTGGTGCGTTCGACCTGCCTGGATTGAACTAAGAACTCGTTAATACTGGTCGCTGCCAAAACGACAAACGCCAAAAATGAAAACATGGAAACGACAAAGCCCCACCGTGAAACCCAAGATCTAAAAGCAGATTTAATTTCCATACGCTTTTATCGGCTTGCAGAGCCGCATTCTATAGAAGACAAAAGTCCATCGACCAACTACCAGATATTATAGGCCCACAGGCAAATCCCAACGCAAACGATCAGCATCATTTTAAGACCCGTTGTAAAATAGGGCACAATCATCAGGGCCAGCCCCATCAATGCGATCTGAATCTCGCCCCGTTTGCGACCTTCTTTCAGCATCCACCAGCCAATCACTCCAAAGATGAATCCGGCCATTAACTCATAGGGATCGAAACTCACGACCGCCCTCCTTCATAGCATAGACTCTGTCGATGTTATGATTGAATCATGATTGCCTGATTGAAGCTAGAAGTGTAATCCCTGAGCATGACTGTTTGTTGCTTGTGCCAAAGTTTTGAAGTTTCAGAATTTCAAAAAGCCGATTTTTTTAGGTGTGGCCAATGCCAGCTTATTTTTAAAGATCCCATTTTATATCTTTCCCCTATTGAAGAAAAAAAACGCTACGATCTGCATGAAAATAGCATCAGTGACCCCGCCTATGTGAATTTTTTGTGGCCTGTCGTCGAACAAATCAAGCGCCTTTATCCCAGCCCCGCCTTGGGTCTTGATTTTGGCTGCGGACCCAGTCCTGTTTTAAGTCAGTTATTAAGCCAAGAAAATTACAAAATGTATTCTTATGATCCCTATTTTTTTCCTGAAGCGCTGTCAGATTTTAAAAATCTTCCACTAAAGACGTTTGATTTTATTACTTGCACCGAAGCGGCTGAACATTTTTATCATCCTGGCCACGAATTCAAAAATCTTTTTAGTTGGCTCAAAGAAACAGGTCATTTGGTTTTAATGACAGATTTATTTAAAGAGGGCACGGATTTAAAAAATTGGGGTTACGCTCGGGATCCATCTCATGTTTGTTTTTTTTCAGAAGCGACTTTAAGATGGCTTGCAAAAGAATATGGTGCACAGCTTGATATTATTTCTGGTCGACTAGTTTGTTTTACTTCGTCAGCGCCTGAGGCTTCGGCGCTTGCACTTTCCAAATAGCATCTTTTTTAAGAAGAATTAATTTTTGAATTTGAAGGCTTGCCGAAGGGTCCACACCCAGTTGTTTTGAAATTAACGAAAGGGCATCCGGCACATTAAAGTTATTTTCCTGAGCTGGATCCAATTTCACCATAATATCAGTCAAGGCATCGCGAACTTTTAAAGGAATTGTTTTGATTTCAATTTGAACTTTGGCTGTCTCATCAGATCTTTTGACATCATTGACTTTGAATTCACTGCGATCCAAAACTTTGCTTAAATAGTTCTCCTTTAAAATTTCTTTTCCCTTCATTCTCTCATCCAAAATGGCTTTCATCTCAGTTTTTAACTGGAATCGGGCTTCGTCCAGACTGACGTCCTCGATCTGCGAGCTTTCTGTGGTGCAAGCACTTAAAATCCATAGGAATGGCATCAGAAAAAAAATTCGTCGCATGCTATTATTTTAGAATCACAGGGCGCTGCCGAGCAAAAAAAAATTTAAAACCAGACCTCAACCTGGGCCACCAGGCTTTGAGCATCATCTCGACCGCGGGCCGAAGTCCCTGCAAAACTGGCTTCGTTGGCTCGATTCCAGAATCTGGCGCTGTACAAGGCCCTTAGAACTGGTCTGGAATAAAATCCTTTAGCCACCGTGATTTGCGGTCCAAGAGTGATCTGCGAAAGCGTCCTTGTTCCTAAGCCATCTGACTCATCCAAAACATTGGACAATCCAAAGACTGAAATAAAATGAATATGATCGGTGATATAATAAATGGGCTCGGCCGCCACACTGATCCATCGCACCCGAGCATCGCTTGAAGTGCGCTTATTAAGGTTATCGTAAACAAAACTGAACTGTCCTGACCACTTGTCATTTTCGATGAGGGCTGCATTCCAAAATCGAATTCGATCTGAACTTTGCGTCGTGCAAATTGCCAGCGAAGAATCCGAGCAATCTTTAACCAGTTCGCCACTCGAGCCCATTCCGGTCATCACACCTTGGCCATAAGCCAACGCCGTTTCATTTTTAAAATGAACTCCCACCCATTGGTTTTTGACAGCCAGAAAACCACCGGTCCCAGCTTTGTAATCCGTCCCAGGAGAAGGGATTGATTTTGTGGCTGGCGTCGATCCGCCGGTCAACCAAAAGGCCAAAGTATTTTCGGCTCCTAAAGCCACTTCCTCTAGGCGTAGATGCACCGTTGTTTTTGCCGCCACTTGATTTTCGGTGGCGATCGCAGTCCCCGTACCGTTGATTTCTTTTGATTCAGAATTCTGGATGATCGCAAAATGCCACAGCCCAGGGCCTTTTCTTAACTCGCCGTAGCCGGCACCGACGCCATTCATTTGCACAGGATAAAAATCGAGAGCCGAGATATCGCCCCAACGGTAATATCTTTTTCCGACCCAAAAGACGCCCGGCAACTCTTGCTGGATACCCAAATCAACATAAGCTTGGCGAATGACCCAATTTTGGTTGGTCATCTCATAATCTGTGCGATTTTGGTAATTGTATGAAAACGTCAAATAAGCCTGCGACAACACGACGGGAAATTTAATCTGATCGGTCAGATCTGAAGCAAATGTGGCTTCACCGTACATTCCACATTCGTTGCCGACGCGAAACTCGTTTCCGAAAGAGCCTGGATTATTGAAACACTCTTGCTGACCACCTTTTAAATTACTGCCAGCGCTGCTTCGCAAATAACCCCGAAAACTTAATGGCGCGGCTTGCACTTGAGAAGTCAAAAAAAAGGCCAGCAGGAAGCCTTGAATCGTCAGCATTTTCACTAGAAACTCCTGGGAAGTAATGGCTTCAGTCCGCCTCACAAGTCAGCGGAATCTTTAGTGTTCAATGCCTATATTTTTTATTTTTAGCAACTGTTTAAACGATCTTAATTCCACGACCCAGCAAAGTGCGTTCAAGCTTTGCATTGTAAACTTTCAAAAGTTCTTCACCAACCAAGGGGCCTTCAATCAGGCCAAGGGCATGGGCGATCGCTTCTAAAGTCGACATGCCAAATTCTGAGCTTTCAGCCCGCAAGTGGAACTTCGCAAGATTAGGTCGCTTTAACATAACTCGGGGAATATTTTTAAGCTCAGGATGACGGGTTTGTACTTTGCTGGCTTGTCGCCAGTTTCCATCAGGCACAATCAAGTGGATGGGTTTATTACTTATGAGTCGAAGGTAATCCATCGTCAGTTCTGCGGCATCCTCGGAAGGATAAAAGAGTAAGCTATGATAAGAGGGCTCTAGTAGATCGCTTAAATCTAAAGACTGTTTTGATTCGCCGCGAATTCGAAGTTCACTGTTGGTCAGACAATGCAAAGCCAAACGACCTGAATTTGTGGTTCGTTTCATTTCTTTTGCGTGAATGATCAAACTGATTTTTGTCTTTAGGTCTAATGTCGGAAGAAGGGAGCAGATGCAAAGACTTGAATTCAAAAAACATTTTAAACAAGGGCTCTTTGGTTTTCTCTGCCGGAGACGGGCTCCGTTTTCAGTTCCCAAAAGAACCCCTGAAATCTAAATTTTTATAACTTAGTTTTTGACTCGAACATTCGTTGCGCAAGGACCTTTTTTTCCTTGTCCAACTTCAAACTCAACTTTATCGCCATCTTTTGGCTCAGTTCCTTGAACTTCAGAGATGTGGAAAAATAAATCTTTTCCGTCATCTGGAGTAATGAATCCGAAACCTTTGCCCGAGTTAAAAAACTTCACTGTACCTGTGCTCATTAAAAAACCTCTCTAGTTAAAACTTTCTGAGATCAAGATAACACTTTTAAGCGCGAATGTAAGTTATTTTTCAAAATAATGAGGTTTTTAGTTTGTTCGCCCGGGCTTTAACATGGAGTGATACCGGTCCAAGATCCTGTCCGAATCTGTACAGCCTGAAAGAACAGTGATTTACTCGAAGGGGATGACAATTAAAAAAAATCGTAAAAAACCAATCTGGGTGATCAAAATAGGCAGTGCCATTTATGTCGAAGGTGGTCCTATCTTGCTGAAGTCGCTGATGCAGCAAGTGTCCGAGTTAAAACAGAAATTTCAAGTCGATATCATTTGGGTGACGTCAGGAGCGATTGCCTCGGCCCGCTCACGGACCCGCAAACAATGGAAAAAACTCCCGGAAAAGCAGGCCCTCAGCGCCATTGGTCAGCCCATGCTGATGGATTCTTATAATTTGGCATTGAATGCCACCGGCCTGATGGGGGCTCAGGTGCTTTTGACTTATGATGATATGACCCGCGCAAAGCAACGCCAAAACTTGAAAAATACCCTAGCCACCCTTTTGCAGTGGAAGGTGGTTCCCATTTTAAATGAAAACGATGCCGTCGCCACCGAAGAAATCCAATTTGGCGATAACGACTTGCTTTCGGCCAAGGTGGCCAGTCTTATGGGGGCTGAACGCCTGATTATCTTAACCAATGTCGAGGGGCTTTATAACAGTCCCCCTGAAAAAAATCCCAAAGCGCGCTTGATTTCCCACCTCCCCAAAGTCACTCAAACTTTGCTATCTTCCATGGATTCAAGAGCCACTTCTTCAGTCGGTCGCGGGGGGATGTACTCTAAAATGCGGGCGGCGGCTTTTGCTCAGGGAAAATCGATTCCCACCTGGATTTTGCGGGGTGATTTACCGAATAATTTGTTGAAGATCGCAGCTAACGAAATGATCGGAACCTATGTCGGTCCAACAGCCCCCCTGTTAAAGTCAAAAAAGAAATAACTGGAGCCTCCTAATGAATCCTGAATCTACAAATCGACTTCTGCAAGTCCGACGGGCCTCTCGGAGTTTGCGACAAAGTCCAGTGGCCATTCGAAATTTGGTGCTTGAGAATATGATTTCGATGTTATCGACTCAGGCTCGACAGATCCTGGGGGCCAACGAAAAAGATTTGCAGAAATTAGACACGAAGGCCACCGAGGCCTTCCGAGATCGGTTGACGCTCACATTCCCGCGTCTTGAACAAATGCAGCAAAGTCTGCGGGAGGTCACAGCCCTTCCTGATCCACTGGGGGAAACTCAGGAACCTAAACATCTTGCCAATGGGATTTTACTCAAACAAGTTCGCTCCCCACTGGGAGTTATTTTAATGATTTTTGAAGCGCGACCCAATGTGATTACGGAAGCTTTTTCATTAGCTTTAAAGTCAGGCAATGCGTTGATTCTTCGCGGTAGCTCAGAGTCCTTAGAAACCAGCCAAGTGATTTATTCGATCATTGATCAGGCCTTAGAAAAAGCTTCGCTCGATAAAAATATTTTTTGGGGCATCACTGATCCCAGTCGGGATTTGGTGCAAGCCTTAATGAAGCAAAATACTATGATCGATGTGCTGGTCCCTCGCGGCGGTGACAGTTTAATTAAATATGTCACTGAAAACGCCACTATTCCCGTGATCAAAAATGATCGCGGATTATGTCATGTCTATGTTCACAACGATGCTGACTTTGAAATGGCTTCAAATATCATCGTCAATGCAAAAACTCAGCGGCCCGGGGTTTGTAATTCCATTGAAACCCTGTTGATTCATGAAAAAAATATTTCTTATTTACCAAAAATTTATGATCGCCTTGAAAAATTTAAAGTCGAATGGTTTTGCTGCCCAAAAACTTTAAAAGTTTTAAATGGAAAAAAATGGGCTCACGCCGCCACGGCGGAAAGTTTTGATACGGAATACTTAGATTTTAAAATCAATTGCCTCGTGGTGCGATCTTTAGAAGACGCTTTAGAACATATCGAAAACCATGGCTCCCGCCATTCTGAATGCATCGTCACGGCCTCTGAAAAAAGCGCTCGTCTTTTTCAAAATTCAATTGATGCCGCTGTTGTCTACTGGAATGCTTCCACCCGTTTTACGGATGGTTTTGAATTCGGCTTGGGCGGTGAGCTTGGCATCAGCACACAAAAACTGCATGTCCGCGGACCCGTTGGTTTAAAGGAACTGACGTCCCTACGCTGGATCGCTGACGGCACGGGGCAAGTGCGAAGCTAATTTTATTATTTGATCAGGCGCACGTGAAATTTTAAGCCTTTAATTCGCCCGTCCCTTAAGCTTTGCATGGCAATGGACGCTAAGTGCGACGAAACAGCCACGTAAGAAATACGGTCATGAATTTCAATCTTCCCAATGTCGGATCCTTTCAGCCCACCCGCTTCGCCAGTCAGGGCTCCTAAAATATCACCGGGGCGCAGTTTATCTTTTCGACCTCCACCGATCGATAAAGTCTGCATTTCAGCCTCACGCAAAGTCGAACTTTTTCCAATCCCTTCTTGATTTTTAAATCCTAAGGTTTTGTATTCGAACTTGGCGCCGGTGAATTCTTCAATCTCGCGCAGCCTTGGGGTTTCCTCTTCACTGATGAGGGAAACAGCCGTGCCTGTCTGACCGGCCCGCCCGGTGCGGCCAATGCGATGAACATAAATATCTGCTTGATGAGGAAGCTCAAAATTGATCACTAAATCTAAGTCTTTGATATCCAAACCCCGCGCCGCTACATCCGTCGCAATCAGAACTCGGGTGCTGCCATTTCTAAAAAGAGCCATCACTTTATCGCGATCGACTTGTTCAAGATCGCCGTGCAAACAATCAGAACTTAAACCTTGTTCCGCCAAAGTTTCAGCCAGCTCTGCGACAGAAGCTTTGCGATTGCAAAAGACAATGGCTGATTTGGGATTGTGCTGCTGCAAAGCACGAATCAAAGTTCCGACTTTATTTTCTGGACCGGATTCATAGACAATTTGCTCGATGCTAGGAATGGACTCTGGTGCCTCTTCAATTTTTATTTTGACCGGATTGATTTGATATTTTTTTGTTAAATTCGCAATCGAATGAGGAAAAGTCGCCGAAAAGAAAATCGTTTGTCTTGTTCCCGGCACTTCACGAATGATCGCATCGATATCTTCTTCAAAGCCCATATCTAACATCGTGTCGGCTTCATCCAATACCAAAGTATGAACGCGACTGAAATCAATTCGATTTCGACTGATCACATCAAGGACTCGGCCAGGAGTTCCCACAACAATATGCACACCCTTCTGAAGAGCATCTAATTGGGGCCTGAGCGGCAGGCCTCCTGAAAGAATTAAAACTTGCAAGCTGGTGTGACGACGACCCAATTTCCTGATTTCACGAGCCACCTGCGTGCACAGCTCGCGGGTCGGGCACAGAATTAAGGCTTGCAGATCTCGGTAGCGATGATGGGTGGTGGTTTTTTGCAAGATTGGCAATGCAAACGCAGCGGTTTTTCCACTGCCTGTTTTTGATTGGCCAATCAAATCTTTTCCTAGCAAAAGGGGCGGAATGCTTTCAGCTTGAATCGGCGTCATCTGATCAAAACCAAGTTCTTTGATAATGGCCAGCAAATCAGGCGATAAAGCTAAGGACGAAAAATCGGAGGTTTTCACATGCCTTTAATACTCTTTGGACGAAACCTTTGCAAGGGCGCTGTCCTTGATGAAGACATTCTTACATGTCAAAGTTTTCGACACTCACAAAATATTGTTCAAAAACCTAATTTATTCCGATGGTGAAGGGTCTTTTGCTATAGATTACAGGCTTATGACAAGAATTCCGCTTGCCTTGATTTTAATCCTCTTGTTCGGAGCTTTCGCGAACGCGCAAACGTCGTCCGTCACACTAACTGCCGAAGTTCGCATCGGTCAGGGGAATTTTTCTGAGCGCCTGCCCTTAGAAATTCACGATCCTGAAATTTACTCTCCGAAGTCTGCAAGATTTTCGGCCAATGGGAAAAAACTTTATATCAATTCTTTAGAGGGTGGAAAAACGGTCGTTTATTCATGGCCCCAATTAAAAAAATTAAAATCGATTTCACATCGCTTTACGGCTAAAAATTCTTCTCTGTTTTTTGGCGAAACGACGGTCTTTGGCTATCCCTATTTAAGCGTTTCGCCGTCCGGTGATCAAAATCAATTTATGGGCAAACCTGTCGAAAGCGAACTTTCTGCGGATGGAAAATATCTTTGGGTGCCCTACTACCGCAGGGATTGGGATTTATCAGCCCAATCTCCGTCTGCCGTGGCCATCATCGACACTGAAACAGACCAAATTGTGCGAATCATGCCAACCGGACCAATTCCAAAATATGTCGTAGCGTCACCCGACGGTCGCTATATGGCCATCATTCACTGGGGTGATAATACAGTCGCACTGATTGATGTTTCTAGTGGGGATCCTGCTCGCTATCAATATGTGGCCCACATGACCGTTGAAAATCAATTGGATCAGCAGCCCCTGACTGGCACTGACCGAGACGATACTTGCGGATTTTGTTTACGAGGAAGTGTTTTTTCTTCTGACAGTCAGTATTTGATTGTGGGTCGCATGGGAAAGGGCGGCATTGCAGGATTTCATATTCCATCCCGTCGTTATTTGGGATCAATTATGAATGTCGCCTCAACACCCAGACATTTAGTTCTTGGCCCTGACGGCGATACCCTTTATGTCAGTTCTAATTGGGCCGGCGCCGTTTCAAAAACCAGCCTTCAAAAAGTCATCGCAAGTCTTGAAAGTGCTCAGGGGCGCAGAGTTCCTGGCCCAAGCTGGAAATCGGCCTCAATTGGAAAAGGGGCTCGAACTTTGGCGCTCTCACCCGATGGACGCCTGCTCTTTGTAGCCATGAATGATTCTGCCGAAGTCGTCACTTTAGATTCACAAAGCCTTGCCGTCCTCAATCGTCGGCCCGTCGATCCCTACTCTGTCGGCTTAGCCGTATCACCGGACGGCCAAGCCGTCATCGTGACCAGCCAAGGCCATTCTGGTCATGGTGGGAACTCTGTTAATATTTTCTCGGTTCATATTAACGAAACCAGCCCCGCAATTTCTCTTCAAGGCTTGAATTGATGAAACTCCCCCACACAAATGTGCGCAATAAAGTAGACTGCACATCCCAACCAGCTATAATCTCGGACCTAACTCACATTCAAACTTAATTTAAAG
>JAYWEU010000248.1:0-25291 GCA_043779385.1 Pseudobdellovibrionaceae bacterium | reverse complement strand
ATATTTTCTTTGGCCACGCGGCGGGCTTCAGGATCAATTTCAACTCCAACAATGGGATTGAAATTTAACTTTTCGGCTAAAAGCGCTAGAATAGCTGTGCCAGTTCCGACATCCAGCAAGCTGATCATCGATCGATCTAAATACTTTTCGGCGGCTTTATAAATTAAAGCGGCCGCCAGCTGAGTGGTCGCATGGGTGCCAGTTCCAAAAGCCATTCCTGGATCAATAAAAATCGGCAGCTTTGCTTCTGGCGGAGACGGTAGCCAAGACGGAATCACCCAAATATCTTTCACTAACTTGAAGGCAACAAAGCCTTTCTTCCACTCTTCCAGCCAATCTTTGTGTTCTTCTTCAAAAATTTGCCAATCAGACTTTGCATCCAACTGTTTCAGGGCTTTGAAAAATTCGACGGATGGATTTTCGGCAAAGAACACGTCGATATCGTGATTTTTTGGATGGAGGACTTCAGCATCATAAGTTAAATTTGTTTGGGTGAAGGACAACGCTTCACTGACCCCAGACGCCGCATGCTCGAAAGCCAGGGACGTGATAATATCTTCCATATTGGCTGAAATCTGTTTTATACGAACACGGAAATAAGAATTCATGGGGTCTCGCTTCCGCTCTTTTTTGCCACAGAATTAAAAAGCGGTCGAGAAAGTTATTTAGACAGCGGGGGGGCCGCAGGCTTCGACGGGTCGATCGCTGTATTGTTTACAGGGACTTCATCGAACAGTGCGTTGGGCACCGAGCCTTCTTGGGCGGTTTTCGTCAGTTCGTTGGGTAAATTAAGTGGGTTGAGCTTAATCAACTCTGGTTCTTCTTGGACTTTGGAAGGGGTCGCATCTGTGGGCTCAGGTTTTACCGCGATTGATGTTGCTGTCACAGTTGTCGTTGTTGTCGATGGGGCTACCACTTTGGGCGTGGCCGCGACAGCTTGCGGTTTTCGTTTCGGAACTGAATTATCAACAAAGGAATCTTTCAGTTCGATGCGATCACCTGACATCAAGCCAATTTGTTCAAGCATGGGATTTACATCCCGAGGTAGTAATTTGTACTCGCGACCGACGGCAATTTTTTGAAAGACAGCCACAACTTTAACTTGTCCAACGGGAATTGAAATTTCGCCAAAACTTTGCGCCCCGCTGGCATCGCGGACGTTGATCGTTCTGAAAACTGTGACCACCATATTCTTTTTCAGGCCTTCGTTGTCGCCGGCATTGAGGTAGAAATCGGTGTAAGAAGGATCTTCGTCACTGAGAGGTATATTTTTTCGGACATCAATAATTGTGATTTCAGCTTTCGCCAATGAAGCAAATAAAATAAGGACGGGACATAGAAAACGAAACATACAATAAAACCTTTCCTTGGTTCAAGCCGTCCTAGCTTGTTGTACATAATAGATCGGTGTTTCGTATTGAAACTAAACGGAATTTGAAGTCGAGGAGTTGCGAAATCTTAAAGCTAGACCGGCCAGAATTAAAAAACCGCCAATCATTTGTAGCACCGTAAGGCCTTCCTTCAAAAGAATCCATGAGGCCAAAGTCGCAGTCAGAGGTTCAATCATACTTAAAAGAGCGACCTCGGTCTTTTTTAACTTCTGTAAGCTTCCTAGGACCAAAGTCATAGGAATGATCGTGCAAAGAATGGCGATACCAAAAATAATATTGGCTTGGGTTGTAGTAAATGATTCTAGTCTTTGAATCGAAGGATTATGAAAAAGGAGCAAAGCCACAGCGCCGAAGCTGATGATGTAAAGGCTTGAGGTCATGGGGCGTATATATTTTTGATATTTTTCAGAGATAACGATGTAAATGGCGTAAGCCATGGCAGAGCCCAAGCCGCATATAAGTCCGAGAGCAGAGCTGATATTAAATTGTCCCCAGAGTAAAAAAATTAATCCTGTGAAAGCAATTCCTGTGCAGATCATTTGCCAGACAGAAGGTTTTTCGCCCATAAAAAAAGCGATCAATTGGACCCACAATGGATAGGTGTAAAGGAGAAGGGCAGCCAGCGCCACACTCAAGCCTTCAACGGCTTTAAAGTAAAGGGACGCAAAGAGCGCGTAGCCAAAAATTCCCAAAGCGCCCGAGATCAGAAATTGCTTGCCAGAAATTTCAGTCCACTTTGGTTTAAATAAAAGCAAAGCGGACCATAAAAGAAAGGCGGCCAGAATAAATCGGTAAGTCAAAAGCTCACCGACCGAAATGCCATTATTAAAAGCTAATTTTCCGAAGATGCCTAAAAATCCAAAGCAGATGCTGGCCGTG
Source organism: Pseudobdellovibrionaceae bacterium (assembly GCA_043779385.1). Classification (GTDB taxonomy): domain Bacteria; phylum Bdellovibrionota; class Bdellovibrionia; order Bdellovibrionales; family Bdellovibrionaceae; genus JAYWDA01. Next base: position 23,021 of record JAYWEU010000248.1, on the reverse strand, counting down.
ATGATTTCAATAAAACCAATCCATCGACTTCGAGAGTTCATCTTTTATTTCGGGGCGAGCTGTTTCGTCGCGTTCGCGGACCAGATCCTGATTTTGCATTTTCATAATCAGTTTCATCGTTGGTGCGATTTCGAGCTCCTGGCTTAGGACGTCGACCCGGAGGCGGTTTCGGACGATAACTGCTGACTTGAGCGCCACCACGAGGAGAAAAAGATTTTCGCGGGCCCGATCTTTTTGGTCGGTCCTCAGAGGCCTCTTTGGGAGGCGCCGCGGGTTTTGATTTTGTTGGAGAGCTTGCCTGCGCCTTGGTGGCTGTCGCTTGAGTCGTGGCTGGCGGAAGGCGTTTTGTTGAAACTTGGCGACCTTTGTAACTGCGTTTTTCTTTTAATTCTTCCGGAACATCAGGCAAGAAGACCATCTCTAGGGCAGATTCATCGACGAACACCAGTTCACCGCGTTCAAGATGACCCATCCGCAAGCGGCCGATGGCGACCCGTTGAAGCTTCATCACATCAAAACCGATTTTTTCAAACATTTGACGGATCTGTCGGTTTTTTCCTTCGGTGATAATCATTTTGAACCAATCGTACTGTTCCGAACCCTCTTTGCGCTTGATTCGTTCTAAGTGTTTGGCCGCCACTTTGCCGCCGATGATGCTGACGCCCTTTAAAAGCTTATCAAGTTGTTCTTGTTTAGGTTGTCCGTTCACTTTGACAAGATAGGTCTTTGTCACTTCAGATTTTGGATGAGTGATTTTGTTGGCGAATTCACCGTCGTTGGTCAGTAAAATCATTCCTTCTGAGTCCCAGTCCAATCGACCTACAGGAAAAACACGGTAGGGCACTTTATCTAGGTATTCAGCGATAGTTGGACGATCCAATGGATCTTCCATGGTGGTCAATACCCCTTTGGGTTTGTGAAATAAAAGATAAATTTTATGATTGATTCGACGAAGTGGTTTTCCATCAACAATAATTTTGTCGTGAATCGGATCCACCTTGATGCCAAGTTCGTAAACTTTTTTTCCGTTGATGGTGACTTGGCCGCTTTCGATGATTTCATCAGCGCCGCGACGACTTGCTAGTCCCGCTTCAGCAATCAGTTTGTTAAGTCTAACTTTTTCGGGGGATTTGTTGGCAGCCATTCTTTTACGTTCTCCGCAGTGTTCAAGTCATTTCGAGCGGGCTCACGAGTCGACAGTTTATTTTGAACTGTATTCTTTAGATCCCGCACAAGAAGTCCCAACAGTTTGTCGTTGGTGTAGATGTGTTCTAATGCGGTCTCAGCCTGCCCTAAGATGGTCGCGCTCCATTTACTAGCGTCAAGATCCCCCTGTTGAACTAAAGCCTGAGTGCGCTCGAGGTGGTGAATCATCTCTTGATAGTAAGTGTCGGTGCGACGATCAATGAAGAACTGTTCTAAGCGTTTGATAGCAAAATGCAAGCGCGTCAGCTCGGTCAGGGTCTCAGACTTAAAATCTTGTAATTTTTGGAATACGTAACCACGCAGAAGGACGCCCGTCGCTTTGCCCTCTTTGAAAGTAAATTGAGACGTCACGTAAGGAGCGACATCAATACGATGGGTGTGTTTTGAGCTCAGTTCCAGTTCAGGCGTGTAGTACAGAACTAAATCTTTACGAAGGGGCTCAAGCATCCCGCCACGAATGACAAACTTTTTATCGAAAACGCGCGCTTCTAAAGAACGATCAGCACGCAGAATAATAGACACAATGCGTCGACCTTGATCAGAAACGACCTTATATTTATCGTCGGGACCGCATAACGTAGCCACAAAACAGCTGACGGCATCGATTTGATCTTTGATCTGATCAATCTCAATCAGTTGAATAATTTGTGGAAAACGGACCTCAGAGATGTCGAATTTTTGTTGGTAGTAACCGTTGAAATTATCTAAAAGATACTTCACTTCGGTGCTCAGCTGCGCCTTATTTGAGGCCCAGTGGGCATAATCCAAACAAAAGCTAAAAAATAGATCAATCAGGTCCTTGGAAAGAGTCTCTTCTGGCTGGCCGATCCCTTTAAGAAAATTATAAAAACAGAGCCGGGTTGGCGTATTTTGAGGGTTGAGCTCGGAGATAAATTTCAACAACTGACCGACTTTTAGCATTAAGATTCCTATCTCGGCCAAGATAGGAAGAATTGAAATTTAAGTCCAGTGAAAATATACTTTTTGCGAGGTGATTTATGCAACGAGAATTGAACCCTGATCTTTTCGGTGAAAACCGCGCCCCTACTGAGGCTCCGTCCTTTTTACCGGAGCTGACGACCGAACCACATTTTTTGGATGTGGATCGCCAAATTCTTGAAATCAAAGCTTATCTTCAAAAATCCGACGAGAGCGCTCGTCAAAACCATGTGCAGTGGACTGATTCATTGAAGGGCAGTCATCTAAAGCTTGAGCGGCTGCAGCAGATGATTGCTCGCTTAGAAAATTCTCATAACGGATTGGCGCAAGAAGTCGGGCTTCGCCTGACACAGATGCAGCAAAGAATTATCGAGCGCGCCTCTTATGATGAAAAAACTCAAGAGATGATCGATCGCCATAATCATGTGATTAAAAGTTTTGAAGTGCGCATGAATCAAATGCAAAAATTGATGCAGGAAAAAGAAGTTGTTTTAAGTTCAACCCTGCAAGCTTTGAACGACTGCAAACACGAAATTGCGCGATTAAAAAGACTTTAATTTTTCTAAAATTTTTAAAAAATCGTCTGGCTTTTCAAACTGAGTCAATGTGATCGATTCGATCCATTCACCTTGGCTGTTAAAAAAGAGCACTGTTGGAAGTCCCATAATTTTATATTTTTTACGAAGAGCCGTGAAAATCGGACTTTCCTTCGTGGCATCAAAGCGCATCTTAGTGAATCCGCTGAGCGCGGCTTGAACTTCGGGTCGTGCAAAAGTTTTTTCATCCAGTTCATGACAGGCCAAACACCAATCCGCAAAAAAATCGATCACGACGGGGCGCTTTTCTTTTTGCGCCATGGCCAGTAGCTCGTCACTGTAGGGCTGCCAATCTTTATTGGTCGGCGCAGAAGCCACTTCATGGGGCCCATCAAATTGATTAATAAGAAGAGGGCGCAGTTGAAGTCCCGCCACTAAAATGAAGCCGATCCCTAAAGCTAAAAGGGATTGCATCAGACCTTTTTGAACGCGTCGAAGTTTTCCGGCATGGCCGGCGTTCATAAAAGCACCGAAGAAACTGGCGACGACAATAAGACCCAGCCCCAAGGCGCCATCATGCCAGCGCTGCGGCAGCAAGAAGCTCAGGTAATAATAAAAAGCTCCTAACATTAAACTGCCCAATAAAAACTTCATGCCGTCCATCCATGGCCCTGAGCGAGGAAGTTTTTGCGCGAGCTGGGTGAAGGCTCCTAAAACTAAAAAAATGACACCCAAACCGATGGCATAAGTAAAAAGCAGAAAAAAACCTAAAATACGATTTTGTGTCGAGGCAACAAAGGCCAGCAAAGTGACAAGCACGGGTCCGATACAGGGACTAGCAACAACTCCGGCGGCGATGCCAGAAAAATAGGCGCCGGCGAAATTGACGCCGCTGGAATGTCGGCGGAAGGACTGTCTTAAGAAAGCAGGAACTTGAATTTCAAAAACTCCATACATACTCAGAGCCATCAGGAAAAAAATTAAACACATGGTCCCGATCACCAAGGGATGACCTAGATTAGAGCCAAAAAGTTGACCACTTGAGGCGGCGACGACGCCAAGGATTGAATAGGTGGTGGCGATACCAACCACATAGAAAACGCTTAAAGAAAAATTTTGCCAGCGACTGCGCTTCTGGGAATCGTGTCCCAAGATCGCTAGAGTGATTGGAATCATTGGAAAGATGCAAGGTGTGAAACTGGTTAACAGGCCCGATAAAAAAACCAAAGCAAAGGCCAAGAGTAAGTTTTTTTCTAAGGCATTTTTGACAGATTCGCCACTGAATGAATTCCAGGCTTTGGGCTCTTCAAGTTGGGGACTGGCTTTTATCGCTAACGGCGAAGTCCAAGAGAATGGAATTTCTAAAGTCTTCGTTTTCGGAAATAAACAATAACTGTCCGAGCAGGCTTGATACGTCAGTTCGATCTTTAAATTATTTTTATTTTCTGAAATCTGAGTGGGGGCTTCAAAAGGTAAGCTAAGAAGGGCATCGCCCTCAACACTTTGGCGATTTTTATTTGAAAACTTATCAAAAAAATCATGCACGGGATTTAATTTAAATTCGCCGTAATGAGTTCCATCAGGCTCTAAGACAACAATTTTAAATTTATCGACGTAAGCATGAAAATGAGGTGGCAGCTTTAAATTTAAAGACAGAATCGCACCTTGGCCGGCATGAAGCTGGTATGGCTGGAGGGATCCTTCGACGGTCAAAGGGTCGGTGATTTGAGCGTCAGGACTTTCGGCCTGAGCGATCAACGAAGTTGCAAACAGCAGAAGAAAAAAACCAGTCAGTAAATTTCGCATGCAATGATCTTAGCGCAAATGAGGGCCGGGGTCGAGAACTAGGACGGGTCCAAGGTCTGGATCCGCTGAAAAAGCCTTAATCATTCAAGCTTTGCCGCCGATGAAGTTGATGAAGAGGTATCACTATGGGATTTGTAGGTATAATCGTTGTGTTTGCGATGGTCTTCGGCGGCTTCGTCTTTGCCGGTGGACATATGCATGTGATTTTTCACTCGGCGCCCCATGAAATGATCATTATAGCCGGTGCCGCTTTGGGCGCCTACATCATTGCGAATCCAATGAAGACAATCAAAGCTGGTTTTAAACTTTCCATCAAAGCCATGACTTCAAAAGGACCTCAGAAAAAAGATTATTTAGAACTTCTTCAAATGTTGTTTCAACTTTTCCAAGTTTTTCGTAAAGAGGGTCCCCAAGGAATAGAAAAGCATATCGAAGACCCCGATAAATCTGAAATCTTTAAAGCCTATCCTAGTTTTATGCACAACCATCATGCTGTTCATTTTTTATGCGATACGATGAAGATCACTTTGTCGGCGGAATTATCTCCTTATGATGTGGATGATTTATTAGACGGAGATATGAAGGCCATTCACGCGGAAGAGCACATGGCTCAGCATGCGGTGCAGTCGGCGGGGGACGGATTTCCTGGATTAGGAATCGTTGCGGCAGTTTTGGGTATTGTAAAAACGATGAGTCACTTGACTGAGGGAACTGAAAAAATCGGATCTTTGGTGGCAGGCGCTCTGGTGGGAACAATGCTCGGGGTTTTTGGAGCTTACGGTCTGATTGGTCCGACAGCTGTAAAAATTGGCGCTGATATTGAAGCCGAAGGTCGATACTTGATGGCTATTAAAAATGCCATGGTTGCACTTCAAAGAGGCGCTCCTCCTTTAGTTTGTATTGAATACGCAAGGCGATCGATCACTCCCGAAGAGCGACCTTCGTTTAATGAAATGGATAAAGCGACTAAAGAAATTAAGAAGGCAGCTTAATGGCAAAAAAAGAAGCTATCATCGTTATCAAGAAAATCACCATCGCGGGCGGTGGTGGTCATGGGGGATCGTGGAAGGTGGCCTTGGCCGACTTCATGACGGCCTTAATGGCATTTTTTCTTGTGATGTGGCTTTTAGGTCAATCAGATCAAACTAAAAAAGCGGTTTCTGATTATTTCTCAACACCTTCGATCATTGAATATAATTTTCAAAATTTTGGTGCGGAAATCACTTTGGAAAAACTATTTTTGGATCTTTTGAACGAGCCCTTAAAAGCCTTTCAAAGCTTTATGGAGCCCGCCGACAAGACACCAAATATTCTGGATATGGGTTCGGCGAAAGTCGTCACCTCATTTATCGCTGACAAGATGACAGATCTGGCAAGAAACGTCAGTATCACACAAGATGGTTTTGAATTTGATATTCCTGATAATATTCTTTTTGATCGTGGCACGGCTCGTCCAACAGGTGAATTTGTGACTGTCATGGACCGCGTGCAGTCGTTGACGATAGGACTTGAGGACGCCAACATAGCCGTCGTTTCAAATATGTTTATTCAAACTGTTCCAGGAGCCAGTTCGTCTGTTGCTCAGCGAGTGGCCTCTGAAAGAGCTGATCTTATCACGAAACGGGTTCAATCGACTCTTGAACACACAAGTGTTTCCGTGGCAGGAAATACCAATGTGAAAGATAAAAAGGGCGAAGCGGACCCTGCAAAATTGATTGGCTTAATTCATATCAGCATCAAACAAAAAGAATTTAAGTCGGATGGCAAAGCCCAGAGGAAAATTGACACTTTATTTGGTCAACCCCGCGCCGATATGAGCGTGTATGATAATTTTGTCACGCAAGTGACGAATCGAAAGACTAAACAAGCCGCCGAAAAAGCTGAAGAAAAGGCTGAAGAAAAATCTTTTCAAGAAGGTTCTTCGTCAGAATCAGAGCCCTAAAATTTCAAAAAGAAGCTTTTAACAGAAGGTAAATAAAGCTGTCAGCGTAGCCCCTGAACTGCGAATTGTTCGAGGTCGATGTGGCGCCAATTTGCCATGAAAAGGGCCCACTCGTATAGCCTATTCCTAAGAGAGCATCCATGTAATCCGAAAAAGGCGCACCATCGATTTGCGTAAAGCCAACAGCTGTTTCCAATTTCCAGGTCGTAAAAACATCCCAGATTTTTTCAAGGCGAAGATATTTAGACTTTACGCCCAGGCGCTGCCAGTTACTTTCTTGTTCGTACAGCAAATGATATTTGTAAACTTCAATATTAAATCCGACCGTATTGCCATCGCGGTCGTCCGATTCAAAATAGTGATTATCACTGTAATGAATTCCAAAGGATGTATTGTTTGAAAGTGGAACAAAAATATCGCCCTTCAGTTTTAATAGAGCATTGGCTTTATTCGAGTTATAATAATTTACATTTGAGCCCCAGGCGCCAAAGCGCAAGGTCTGGTTAAAATTATAAAAAATGGAACTTTGAATGGCGGGATTCAGTTTGGTTTGGGTTAAGCCATGCCAAATATAATTGGTTAAAAGAGAGGCATCCCCTTCAACCTTTTTACTGCTGGAATCTATCGAAGATTGAGCCCAGCTTAAAGTGGGAATAAGCAGCAAAAATAAAATAAGACGGCGAAGCTGAACCATCCTTCCATTTCACTCAAAACTGACACAAAAGACAAAGAAGCGTGTCGTTGGTCGGACGGAACTAGACCTAAATCCCCGCTCAGTGTATAAATCTTGAATGGCAAATTTCGACTTAACAAAACCCTGGTCCGAACAAACCTTGATCGCTTTTGACACTGAAACCAGTGGGGCCTATCCCATCGGGTTTGATATCGTCGAATTTGGGGCCGTCAAATGGCGGGGTGGAAAAATAATCGATGAGTTGCAAATTCTGATCAAGCCCCGCGAACCTATGTCTGATTTTATCATCGGTATTCATGGTATCACGAATGAAATGGTAGAAAATTCGCCGTCAATGAAAGACGTGATCGGTCGAATTGACGAATTTATTCGAGACGATATTTTATTAGCCCACCATGCCGCTTTTGATGTGGGTTTTCTGGCTTTCGAATATGAAAAAAACAATCTCCCTTTTCCCAAAAAACCAGTTCTGTGCACCAGTCTGATTTCCCGGAAAATGATTTTAGGATGTGAGAATCATAAACTACAAACTTTGGTCAGATATTTAGGAATCAATGGGGGCTCGGCGCACCGAGCCTTGGATGATGCGCGAGCCTGTCTTTATGTGGGGCTTAAAAGTTTTGAAAAAATTGGCGAAACAGCGACACTCGAGCAAGTCTATCAGTGTCAGGGCCGCTGGATGGAGTGGAGTAAATTTTCTATTCTCAAGGATTCGAGCGCCTTAGTGAAAAATATTGTTTTGGCAACGGAATCGAAAAAAAATTTAGAAATTGTTTATGATAAGGGAAAAAATTCTCCGACTCGAAAAATTAAACCTTATGGTTTAGTGAGAAGTCTGGAGGGCGATTTTATTTATGCTCTTTGTTTGAACGACAATTCCAATAAAAGATTTTATCTTAATAAGATCAAGGATTCTGCGGTGGTTTAGGGATCTCATCTTTAGCTTGCAAAGAGTTAAATTTTTCCCGAATTTGATTGGTCAGCTCTTCTAAATGTTTGAACTCGTCAGCTGATCTTAGACGCAAACGTCTTTGGGTGTTTCCACCCAAAATATCATGCAGACTTTTTTCAAAAGCATAAATGGGGCCGGCAATGCGATGGGACAGGTATTTTCCAAGGGCAAATAAAATAATCCCAAAGGTTAGAAAAATAAGACTGAAAGTGACAACAAAAGGCACCAGAAACTTATTTAAAAGATACTGGTTATTTCCGACAAGTTCAGTGATTGTGACACGAAAATAAGTATAACTAAAAACGCAGCCAACGATGCCCAACGAAGTCGCGACACCAAAAAGGAAAAAACTGTACTTTAATTGAAATTTACGATTCACCCAATAGGTTGTTCGACTGCTATTTTCTGGCCATAAAATATCGCCGTCCCGAACAATTGCTAAAACAATCATTAAGTAGCCAACCCATTGAACGGCATCTGCAATATTGAAAGCCGGACTTGAAAGCGTCGGCGTTCCTAAGACAATAAAATCCACGACAAAACCCCAAACAATTCGATCCGCGACGTTACCTAGGATGCCTCCCAATAAAATTGAAAGACCGGCGCGCAGTTGAATAGAGCGAATAGGAAGCATGTATTGGATGATCGCATACGTACAAAGCAAGAAAGCTCCGCCCGTCGATAGGGTGACTATTCGCAGAACTCCCGGCAATTCTGAAAATAATCCCATCATCGCGCCATGATTGTGATGAAGTGCAAAGTGCAATGGCCCGTACGAGGTAATCCCAGATAATGAGGTGGCCCAAACTTTCGTCACACGGTCTAATAACCAAACTGTAATCAATGGAATAATGACCATAAACCAATCACGACGCTTCATCCTTTTAAAGCTATCAAAGGGGCTTGGGTTTGGCACTGTGTGAAGGTCCAGTTTTACGGAAGGCTAGACAAAGAGGACGCGCGCTGTAGAATTTTAGAAACAGGAAAAAACTATGAACCGAATTGCTTTTTGGAGTTTCTTTTTATTTGTGATTCCAGCTTTGTCCGATGAAAGATCGGAAAAGATGTTTTCTCAGCTATTAAAAAAATATAATATCGAGCGCGACAACCTAGGGGTTTTGGTCTCTTCTGGGGAGGCCGAAAGTTCACAGATTTTAATCTCACAAAATGCGCATAAGAAAATGACCCCAGCTTCTGTGACTAAGGTCCTCACGGCCTCGGCCGTATTGGAAAATTTTTTACCTGGAACCAAATTCAAGACACAGATTTATTTGGATCAAAGGCCTCACGGCCGATCGGTGCCTGGTCCCATTTATTTGAAAGGCGGCGGAGATCCTTCTTTTGTCTCAGAAAATATGTGGTTTTTAGTGAATGCATTTAAGCGAACAGGCGTTGAAATTATTGAAGGCGATGTGATTGTCGATGACTCCTTATTCGACACTGTTCGCTATGATGAATCCCGAGAGTCTTCGCGTGTCGATCGGGCCTATGATGCCCCTGTCGGAGCGATGTCTTTTAATTGGAACTCGATCAATGTTTACGTGCTGCCAGGAGGTAAGGGCGAAAAGGCGAATGTTTATCTGGATCCTGAAAATGCTTATACGAAATTAGAAAACAAAGTAAAGACGGTACCGGGAGAAAAAATCAGTATTGAAGTTCATCGAAAAGCTGAAGGGGGCCACGATCTTTTAATCGTCGAAGGTTCGATTGGCGAAAAAGTCGTGCAACACGTCGTTTATAAGAATATCACCCAGCCCGACTTATGGTCAGGTTATCAATTGAAGTCTTTTTTGGCTCAGCGAGGAATCCTGGTAAAGGGGCTTATCAAGTCAGGAAAAGTGCCAACTTCGGGCTTTATGGCTGCAGAAAGTGAAAGCAAGCCTGTCGAAGATATCATGGTGGATATGAATAAGTTTTCGAATAATTACGTCGCAGAGATGCTGTGTAAAAATTTAGGATTAAAAAAGAAACAGCCCGCAACAATTGATGCAGGAATGGATGTCATCCGGGACCATTTGCAAAAACTAGGGATTGCCTCGAAAGATTTCGATCTCTATAACCCGTCTGGCTTGACCCGAGAAAATAAAATGACTCCCGAGGTTTTGTGGAAAGTCTTAAAGCATTTGCACGAAGACTTCCGAGTCCAGCCCGAATTCTTGCGTTCTTTGCCAATTGCAGGAGTCGATGGGACCTTAAAAAAGAGAATGAAGGGGACGAGTGCTGAGCGTTGGGTGCGCGCCAAGACGGGCTCTATCAATGACGTTGTGACGTTAGCGGGTTATGCAGGACAAAAGGATGGGACGCCTTTAACCTTCGTTTTTATTTACAATGGATCCCATGATGAAGCTAAGGTTCGCCAGTTTTATGACGATGTCATGATAGAGCTGGTGAAACAATGATAAGAATATTTTTGGTGGTCTTTTGCCTTTGGATTTTAAATGCCAGAGCGCATGTCGAATCTCACCCTGAATTCATGCAGTTTCTTTCAGAGGCCGTGATCACCGATGATACGCCGGTTGATCTAACAGATATTGCCGGAGGTGAAGTTCCAAGTGGCAGTCGTCCTTGGATACCGCCAAGATTTGAAGATCAAAAAAATGTTCTTGGCTATTCCAAAGATGCATTTAAGGTTCCTGAGGGCTTAGAAAAAGCGGTGAATTTTTGGGTGGATATCTATACAAAATATCCGACCACTCAAGGTGTGATCCATGATTCGGAAAATATTGATTTGATCTACGAAGTGGTTGATTTCAAAGAGATCGAAAAAAATTCTAGTCTTAAAGGGCAAAGCAAAGAAAAAGCGAAAAAAAAATTAGTCAATGATGCCAAAGAGCGGGCCAGTGATCTTTTAAGGCGGCTTGATCAAAATCCCAATCCCGCCAGTCTGTCAGCCCAAGAAAAGCGCATCTGGGATTATATGAAAAATATCAACGATGAAGATAAGTATCGTGCCGCCAATGATAAAAATAGATTGCGATTTCAGCTAGGGCAAAGTGATCGGATGAAAAAAGCAATTTACTTTTCGGGCCGCTACCTTGAAGAGTTTGAACAGATTTTTCGAAAAGAAAATCTGCCCATCGAATTGACCCGATTGGTTTTTGTTGAAAGTTCATTCAATGTTTTAGCGCGATCAAAAGTAGGCGCCAGTGGTCTTTGGCAAATTATGCCATCGGTGGCAAGGCCCCTAAAAATGATGAACGCGCAAGTTGACCGTCGCAATGACCCCTGGGAGGCGACACGCTTGGCAGCAAAAATATTTGCTGGGAACTATAAACTTTTGGGCGAGTGGCCTTTAGCGGTGACTGGTTATAATCATGGTCCTAACGGCATGAAAAAAATGTGTGAAAAATATAAGACAAAAAACTTGGTCGAAATGGTGCAAAATATTCGCTCTAAAAAAAGTTTTGGTTTTGCCTCTAGAAATTTTTATGCAAGCTTTATGGCAGCTCTGCAGGTTGAAAAAAAGGCCAAAACTTATTTTCCAGACATTCAATGGTCTGAAAAACTAAAAATTGCTACTTATAAAGTTCCGATGGCGATGCCTTATGATCAATTGACGAAGATTTTTGATAACAATCTTGGCCAAGTTGATATTTTCAACCCTCACTTGACTTCAAAAGTGAAAACTAGGCAGGGTAAAATTCCAGCCGGGACTAAGATTTATGTCCCTGCCGAAAAATTAGTTTTGTTAGATAAAAAAGCTGTCATGCGGGATGTAGCGACTGACGGACCTAACGAAAAAGTTAAACCTTTGCTGCCGCATTGATTAGATAGGGTTCAAATAAGTGATAGATTTCAGACACCAAATCTTGGTTCTTTGAAAGGTCAGATTGATCGGTAACAGCTTTGTCCATCAAGCCTGTAAAAGCTGTCACAAAAACGTAGGCCACTTTATGAATATCACGGCCATTTTTTGCTGGCAAAATTCCATAAACAATCTCTTCGTAGACTTTAACTGTGGATTTTAAATAATCGGCATCGGTCAGATACATCTGAATATTTTGAAGTTTGGCACGAAGTTCGTTGTTATTCTGATAAGCTTCAATGCCAACACTTATTAAGCTGCGAACTTTTTGTTCTATCGATAAACGTTCGACATCTAATTCTTTGAAACGTTTCAACATATAATGTTTGTCTTGGTCCAAAAGATTATGAATCACAGCTGATACAACAGATTCTTTATTGCCGAAAAATTGGTACAGAGAACCGATACTGACGCCGGCTTCTTTAGCAATTTTGTCCGTTGTTACACCAAAAAATCCTTCTCGAATTAAAATACGAGAACAAGCGTCAAGAATTGTAGAAACTGTATGTCGAGACCGCTCTTGAGTAGGAGCTTTAACTTGAATTTTTGTTTTTTTCTTTTTTAATTTTGTGTCTAAATTATCTTTTTGGTTTAATAGATTTTCAGCATTCGACATTGATCCCTCCTCTGAAAAAAACCTCACAATACAATACTCAATGATATGAAGTTATTAAGGCTCTGTCGATAGAGCGAGGGGCTAGTATAGGAGGGATAAGTCACTAACTCTAGTGACTTATCTGTTGTAAAGAAAATTTGTCGTATTCTAGCGGCAAGTGTACTAAGGACGAAAAGGATTATCAGGACCTTTTAAGACTCGTTTTGGGTTGTCAGAGTTTTCAATCAAATAAATGACAGGTTCTGTATTTTTTGTCACAACCGCATCAATCACCTGAGCTCCAGGGTAAAAACCACCAGCATTCCATTGATTGGCGGGATCCAATTCAAAGGTGAATGAAATGATCTTATGTGTGCCATAGGACCAATCTGTCGTGTCGCCGCTAGCGATGTACAGTTCAGAGGCTTGCTGTGGAGTATAACCATTCCATTGTGCCATTCGGCGGGCCATGACTTCATGAACCTGCAGGTCTTCATTATCTTCGATGTGATCGTACTTATGACCCCATGGGTAAAGAATAAGCTCTGAAAATGTATGAAATGATAACAAGATCTTTAGATTTTTGTGGCTGTCGACGTAATCTCGAATGGCTCTTGTTTCAGGCTCGCTGAAGGCAGAGGGGCCCATAAAAGTATCATCGTTAGAATTACTGCTGGAACCTCCATGGTTCCACATATAACCATAATTTCGATTCAGATCCACGCCGTAAGTCCCTGTGCTGTTTCGAACTCGATTCTTACGCCAGTACTGATAAGAACCCGTTGAAATATCCCACTCCAGCCCATCTGGATTGACCGCCGGAATAAAATGAATATCTCGCTGATCAATCAGTGCCATCATCTTCGCATCTTGAGCTTGATAGCGCGACAGAAGATTTTCTAATATTCGCAGTGGTGTATCCACTGATAAATGTTCGCGGGCGTGATGGCCACCCATAAAAATGGAACCAGGAAGTTGATCTGCTTTTTCCATTTGTCCACAAAGTCGAAGGGCCCAAATATCCCTCCCTTCGACGGATTTTCCAATGGAAGTCAAAGTTGTAATATTTGGAAAGCGAGAGTGCAAATCCTGGAGGGCTTTTGTCAGTCGATCATAATTATGGTAAGGGCTATCGCTGGCTGGAAAATCTTGCAAAATATTTTCTAGAGGAAAGCTAGATTCTACGAGCCCTTTATTTTTCCAAGTTTGTAATTGATCAAATGAACCGACGGCAAAGACATAGTCGGCGCCGGCCCCTTCGATGGCTAATCCGGCATCAGCAATGACACTTCTTTCAAATTTATTATGAGCTTTGATTTTCATCCAATAACGGACGTGGTCGTCTTGTTTATTTAAAGTGGCGATGCAAAGTCCTGCGATGATAAGAGCTGTGATTTTAAAATACTTCATGATCCCCCCAATTCAACGATAGGAGGATAAAACAAAAGTTGCAACCAGTGGGTCGTGAAGAAGTGGGCCTGGACTAAAGGCTAAGAATTTTTTTGCATCATTTTTGTTAAAAGCTGTTCTTTTTTAACGAAGGATACACCGAAGCCTAATGCGTTATTCCAGGCGACTTCAGCATCAAACTGATGAGTACGGCCGACAGTGTGCAACTGAATGGTGACATGAATAAAGTCGCCTTCTCTGGGAACATAATCGCCATTCACAAGCTCAAAAAAACTTCCTGTCGAGGAAATATTTTTTAGTTTTGCAACCATGGTTCCCATGCGGCCATAAACTTGGACGCGGGCGATTTCAGAGGTGGGATGTCTTTCAGCGTTCATATCTTTATTATCGGGTAAATCATAAAAAATTTCAGCGTTGAAATGAATTTCAGAGCCGAATCTCATTTTGGGTCGGAGTCTTTTTTTAGAATCTTTAAGGAAGTGTCGAAGCTTTTTTCGACGCTGGGAGTTTATTGAGATTTTATAGCAACAAGGGGGGCGATCGTCGTTCATAGACGCGAAAAGAAAATGGCAAAGGCCCCTGTTTTTGTTGATTTTCAGTCAGGACAAATTCAGTTTCATTAAATTCAGGAAAGTGCGCATCGCCCTCGAAATCTTGATCAATCACAGTCAGGTAAATTTTCTTGGTTTGCGGCAGGGTTTGACGATAAATCTCGCCGCCACCAATAATCATGATTTCTTCGGGCCAATGGGCCGCCACTTTTTTAATTTCAGACATCGCTTGCTCAAAACTTGTCACATAAATCACCATCGGGTCCTGGGATGATAAGGCCTGGCGCGTGATCACAAGATGTAACCGGCCTGTCAAGGGCTGCGGAAAAGAATCAAAAGTCTTTCGACCCATCACTAAAATATGGCCCTTCGTGACCTCGCGAAAAAATTTCATATCTTCTGGAAGATTCCAAGGCAAATGGTTGTCTTTTCCAATCACACGATTGCGAGCCATGGCAGCCACCTGTGAAAAAATCATACTGAGACTTCGGCTTTGATCGCTGGATCTGGCTCATAACCAAGGATTTGAATATCCTCAAATTTAAAGTCATAGATATTTTTAATTTCTGGATTCAGGCTTAACTTAGGCAATGCCTTTGGAGTTCTTTGCAGCTGCAATTTTGTTTGCTCAAGATGATTTTTATATAAATGGACATCCCCAAAAGTATGGACAAATTCGTAGGGGATCAGTCCACAAACTTGCGCCACCATATGGGTCAACAAGGCATAGCTGGCAATATTAAAAGGCACTCCTAAAAACAGGTCCGCACTTCGTTGATAAAGCTGACAGCTTAGAAAACCATCATGAACATAAAACTGAAAAAAAGCATGGCAGGGTGGCAGCGCCATTTTATCGACATCGCCGGGATTAAAAGCCACAACAAGATGTCGTCTTGAGTTGGGATTGGCCTTAATGGCCTCGATGACATTTGTGATTTGATCGATTTCGCGACCGTCGGCCGTCGGCCATGACCGCCACTGATGCCCATAGACGGGTCCCAGATCGCCATTCTCATCGGCCCATTCGTTCCAAATGCTGACTTTATTTTCATTTAAATACTTGATGTTCGTATCACCTTTTAAAAACCATAAAAGCTCGTGAATCACCGAGCGGAGATGCAGTTTTTTAGTGGTTAATAAGGGAAATCCTTGGCGAAGATCAAAGCGCATTTGGTGACCAAACAAACTTAAAGTCCCCGTTCCCGTGCGGTCCATTTTTTCGTGACCGGTTTCAAGAACAAGACGTAAAAGATCGTGATATGTTTTCATCGAGTCCCCTCAGGAATGAAAATTAAATAATCTATTGAAAATTTTGTACTTGCCCAATGAAAGGCAAATTTCGGTAGTAACCTTGATAATCTAATCCGTAACCAACGACAAACTCATTGGTGATTTTAAACCCGACGTAATCTAATTTGCACGGCACTTTAAGAGCCTCTGGCTTTTCTAGCAAGGCGACGGTCGTCAAGCTTGCAGGATTTCGCGCCATCAAGGTCGTCCTTAAATAATTCATTGTTAAGCCTGTATCGACAATGTCTTCGACGAGGACGACATGCTTGCCCTCAATCGGTTGAGTCAAATCCAATGTCACTTTTACTTCGCCGGATGAGCTCATGCCACTGTAGCTAGACACGCCAAAAAACTCACAAGTAATATCAGCATCGATGTGCCGAATTAAATCAGAGTAAAACATAAAAGAACCCTTAAGAACGCAGATCGCAACAATATTTTCACCTTTGAATTTTTTGGTCAGCGCGGCGCCAATTTCAGCCACCTTATTTTGCAGCTGACTTTCGTTGATGTACGGTTTCACGTCTAATTCTTGCATGCTGTGCCTCGGTCCTTTTTTAAACGAAGGAATTGTTCATAATTTCGCCAAATCCGCCGCCACCTGGGACAATATATTGGTTCTCGTTAAGACCTTTTTCTTGGTCCCAAAGTTTTCCCGGTGCCGCTCTTAAAGCTGCCTCAGAGGACAGTCCGCGGTCAAGGCGAATGCAATAGATTTCAACATCCGGGTGAGCTGCTAAGACGCGTTTTAGATATTCTGGTGTGACAATCAGATGCAGGGCTAAAAACTTACGCGCGGGGCCTTTAATTTTTTGCTTATAAAATTCGATGGCTGAAACCAAGGTGTTTCCCGTGGCGCCCATGGGGTCTGGAAAGATCACAAACTGATCATCAATTTCGCCACCAATTTTTGTGCCGCCCAGCTCTGTGCCGCTGACTTGATTTTTTTCATCTGTCAGGCGACTTGCAAAGATATGATCTTGACGAATGTTTTGCGGTGGCAGGGCGTAGTGCAGAAATTTATAACAAATATGACTTGGAAAAGTTCCGGCCCGCGCCAAATTTACACAAACAGCTTTTTGCTGGGGGGAAATGCCTTTTCCCTGCACTTTTTGTTCGGGGTGCAGGGCGGTCATGCGAGTGGCCGTATTCAGGTCTTCCTTTGCGAATTCTTTATTCACGACAATCGAAATTAAATGGGTGTAAAGCAGCTCGACCAATCGATCAATTTCTGGCTGAAAAGTTTCGGGAGCACAAAGGCGCGCGAGCAAGGTGTGCAGGAAGGGATTGCTTAAAATATGAACGCGAGGACCGTAATGGTGTTCCATAAAATTCTGCATGGTTTCTTTTACTGAGAATCTTTCTCAAAATCCACAACAATCAGGAATTCGCTGGATCGATTTTTATTTTTTAAAAGTTTAAAGGGCTCCATATTTGTTAAATAGGGATCATTATCCATGCCCGTTCCGCGCGGCAAGGCGCCGGCAATAAAAAAGTAAGAATCGGCCGCGACATCAAGGGGAGCAGGGTAAAAACGACGCTGAATCGCCGAGTTCGGCTCCGTCCCGGCGACCTCCCGCCAGGCGCGAACGACTTCTAGATGACCATGTAAACCCTGCGGATCGATGCCAGTGACTTCCATATAGGTTGTAAGCCCTAAATCATTTTCGGGATCATTTCCACGCAAGCCTGCAAAGAATTGCAAAGTGGCCCCTTCTTCATAGGGTTTTTCTTCTCTGCTCAGAATTTGCCAGCCTCGTAAATTGGGGATTTTCTTTTTTCCCTGGGGCCAAATTCCGGCGACATGGTCCCCCAAAGAATTGAATTGCCCCGAGGCACGGCTGTCAGAATAAATTTGTGCAAGCACGCCTTCGCTGACCTCGGCGTATTGGATTCGAATTTTTATCCTCGAATTTTCAGTGGCCTTCAGTGCCAATCCTTTTGCAGTGACGGGCGGCGGGGCCACCGGGGAGACATTGGCAGATGAAGAGCCCGTTGGGCTTGAGGGTTCATCGCCGGTCACTAATTCGCCGGGAAGATCGCCTTCGCCAGAGGTCGCTTGGCCCTCGGTGGCTGGAGCGTTTCCTTGCGGCGGCAATGACGAGTTCATATTTCGATTGTATTGAATGCCTTGACGAAAAAAAGACACTCGTTCATGGATTTCTTGGCGATTGTGTTTGTAAACGTAGATTCCAGAACCAAGGGCGACCAAAAGAACCACCGATAATTGCAGGAACGGATTGTTCATGATTTGTTTTAAAATGGGAACTTCGGGGGCCCGATAGTTTTCAATGTCCAGTCCGCACTGAGCACAATATGAATCCTTGGGCTGAGAAAAGCCGCAGCGCGGGCAGTTGATCATCATGAAAGCTGGACCTCCTTTTTCAGCTTAAGTTATTTGCAGTTGACGCTCAACGAAATTATTTTTAGTTTGCTGAGCATGAAGCCTACTGAAGTGTTGGAAAAAATTGATTCTTTTGAATTGCACGTGCCTGTTTTATTGCGCGAAATTTTGGAAATTTTTTCGGTCTTCCAAGGCGACGTTAGGTATCTGGATGGAACCTTTGGCCGCGGCGGACATTATCGCAGTCTTAAAATGATGCTGTCAAAAATGACAGCCTTAGCCTTAGACCAAGATCCAGAGGCCATCGAATTTGCAAAAAATAAATTCTCGGCCTTCGTCGAGTCTGGTGAGCTGGCTCTTGTGCAGCGAAATTTTTCAAATATTTCGGATCTTAACTTAGGTCTTTTTGATATGATGTTATTGGATTTGGGTGTGAGCTCACCCCAGTTGGATGATGCTCATCGTGGTTTTAGTTTTTATCATCATGGGCCCCTCGATATGCGCATGAATAGCCATCAAGAATTAAAAGCCTCTGATCTGGTGAACACTCTGTCTGAAAAAGAGCTGAATGACTTATTTTTTAAATTTGGCGAAGTTCGCAAACCCTTTCGAGTGGTGCGAGCCATTGTTCATGATCGAAAAGAAAAGCCTTACGAAACAACTCAAGAACTTTCTAGTCTCATTGAACGAGTCGACGGTTGGCATCGCAAAGGTTACCATCCTGCCACGAACTATTTTATGGCCCTTAGATTGGCCGTGAATGATGAGCTTGGTGTCGTCGAAAGGGCCATTCCTGAACTGATTGAAGCTTTAAATCCGGGCGGGCGTCTAGCTGTGATCACTTTTCACTCCCTGGAAGACCGGATTGTGAAGTACGCTTTTAGAGAGTCAACTTTGGGTCAACCACTGTTTAAGAAAGTCATAATTCCCACGGATGAGGAATGTGACAAAAACCCCCGAGCTCGCAGTGCTAAACTGCGGGTTTTTGTAAAGGATGTTCAGGATGAACGCCGAGAATCTGAAGTCTATTAAACCTTTTGTCAGTTTGTTGCTGATTATTGGATCCCTGCTGTTTCTTGTTTTTCTTCGCATGGAAGAACGCCGCCTTGGTTACGAGATTTTAAGAGCTACTTCAGAATATAAAAAACTAGTGGATCAAAAGAGGGGCTATGAAATTATTTTGGCAAAAGTCACGCGCCCCCAACTGTTGGACTCTTGGGCGCAAAGAAAGCTGACCCTTAAAAAAATTGAAGCCAATCAAATCATTCACTTGTCGATCGAGGGTGGCTCTTTTTCTAGGAAGGAAATGTAGTTGAAAAAAAGGATTATATTTACTTTCGCTATCATTACTTTTTTTTGGTCCGTGCTGGTTCTGCGGGCTTTTTTTATTCAAGTTTTTCCCAATGAAAAACTGACTCAGCTGAAGCAAAGACAGTTTCAAACCGTGGTTAAGCTTGAGGGTCGCAGAGGGGCTATTTTAGATCGCAATGGCCGCGACCTAGCGCTTTCGACGCCAGCGTTTTCTTTGTTCGCAGATCCCAAGTTGATTGCTAAAAAGAAATCGGCCGCAAGCCAATTAGCCAAAGAATTAGGCGTCAGCTTTGAAAGTATTTATACAAAAATTAAAGATCCAAATAAAAGATTTGTCTGGATCCAGAGGCGAATTCCCAGGGAAAAGGCCGATCGTATTAAAGACTGGGATTTAAAAGGTCTTTCCTTTGTCGAAGAGTGGAAACGTGTTTATCCGAATGAAACTTTACTTGCGCCGACCTTAGGATTTGTTGGGCAAGAGGGCCAGGGCCTCGAGGGCTTAGAGCTGCAATTTGATTCGATATTGCAAGGCAATAGCAAAAAATTAAATGTCCGCCGAGATGCGCGGGGTCGACCTCTGATGACGGATGGAATGATCTTTGCCGACAATCCCGATGGGCAAGATGTTAAATTGACGATTGATGCTGAAATTCAATACGCCTTAGAAAATGAACTGGTGGCAGCGGTCAAAAATTTCGATGCTGATTCGGCCGTAGGAATTGTCTTGGAAGCTTCAACCTCAGCGATTCGAGCCATGGCCAGTGTTCCAGGCTTTGATGCAAATCAAGCCTTGGTCACAAAACCTGAACTGCGCCGCAACCGGGCGCTGGCCGATACTTTTGAACCGGGCTCGACCATCAAAACTTTTGTCGTCGCAGCGGCACTGAAGGATAAAAAGCTTCAACCCAACAGCAAATATTTTTGTGAAAATGGCAGTTTCAAAGTTGCCGATCGAATCGTCAGAGAAGCCGATGCCCATCACAGTTTTGGCTGGCTGACAGTCCCTGAAATTTTGGCTTATTCGTCGAACATTGGGGCCACAAAAATTGCTTTTGAAATGGGTGATGATAAAATTCGCGAATCACTCATGGATTTTGGATTTTCACAAAAACTGGGTGTTGAAATGCCCGGCGAAGCGAAAGGTGTTTTGCAAGCCTTACCATGGAATAAACATCTGCTCAGCAATGTTTCTTTTGGACAAGGGATGTCTGCATCAGCTTTACAAATTGCAAATGCGTACGCTGTTGTGGCGAACGGTGGTTGGTTGAATAAGCCCTATATTGTCGAATCCGTTAAAAATTCAGAATCCGGCGAGCTGACGGAATTTCCAACTCAGCACTTAAAAAAAGTTCTCTCGCCGGATCAGGCGGCTAATATGCGCCTTATGCTCACTTCGATCACTCAGCCCGGAGGCACAGGCGTTAATGCGCAAGTAAATGGTTTTTTGGTGGCGGGAAAAACGGGAACAGCTCAGAAAGTCAGTGGTAAAACCAGGGGCTATTTGAATGGCGCCTATATTTCAAGTTTTGCGGGTTTTATTCCTGCGAGCGATCCTAAGTTTGTGATCTACATTGCTGTCGATCAGCCCCGAAAAGCATATTACGGAGCGCAGGTGGCCGCGCCGATTTTTTCTAAAATTGCTTCTTATGCGGCTCGCAAAGAGGGACTTGCTCCGACCTTGTTAAGTGAACTGGCCGTCATCAATAAACCAAAAAACAAAATTGAAAAAAATGACAGCTTGAGCCGCTATCGAACTTTGCAGGAAATTTCTGATAAGGGCCAAATTAAAAATTTAGTCACGGTGCCGGATTTAAAAGGCCTCAGCCTGCGTGAGGTTTTACGGCAGGTGGGCGGCTCGGATATTAAAATTAATATTCATGGTCAGGGAGTTGTCTTATCAACCTTGCCTGCGGCCGGCGAAGCCCTTAATGATCGCAGCGAAATTCAAGTGTTCCTCCAATGATTCTTTCCTTAACCCAGGCCTTGCCCCTTGAAGCTTACGATTTAAGTCTTCTGACTGAGGCCGAGTTTGGACATATTGAAAAGGCCAAAGTCGCTCTTTTGCAAAGCTGTCGGGCTCATTCGTGTTTTGAATTAAGAAAAATGGCCGGAGTGTCCTCAAAAGAAGCGGCTGTTTTAAGAAATGAAAAGGGGCAGCCTTACTTTGCGAAATTAGATTTCAACATTTCAATTTCCCACAAAGAAAACTATTGCTGGCTGGGTCTTGTGAAAAAGCCCGGTCTGATTGGCGTTGATATCGAAAAAATTGTGAAGCCCGATTCTGCCGACAAAATGTTTAAACATGTTGCTAATGATTTTGAAAAAGAACAGTACCAGAGTTTATCAGAGCATTTTTCAAAAGAGGTCTACTTAACTATTTTGTGGAGCCTTAAAGAATCTTTGTATAAGTGTGAAAATAGCAATCATGATCGGCTTAGTTTTTTGATAGATCCCTTTCAAGAAACAGCCAGCCTTCATTTTTCCTCTGGGTGTTCTTTAGAAAGCCTGTGGGCAGGTCGTGAAATTCGGATTAAATATGCCATCCAGAAATCTTTTGTTTGTAGCAGCATTTACGTTGTCTAAAGATTTCGTAATTTTAATTTCGGAGTCTCGACTTGCGGAATTGGAAACTCAGGCAAATGATCGTCTGGCGTGATTAAATGGCCGTTCAAATAAGTTTGTTGCAGGCTATTTTTTTGAAAAGTCGTGACCTCAAGCTCTAGATCTTTGGTCTTTAAAAAGCCATTCCAACTCATAGCCAAGCCCTCGGGACCTTCAGAGTTCTCGCCGGATAAAGAGACTATCACCTGCTCGCCAGCCAAGGTTTCAGTCAAAGCGGTATAGGATAAAACAGAATAATCTAAATTTTTTGTCGCCATGGTGTAAAAGCTTTTCCCCGAACTTGAATAAGTGATTTGGGTTGAAACAAGCTGACGGCTGGCCCGCAATGTTGGATCCACCACTGACAATTTGGAGGTCATCTTAAAATCACTCCCGACTGTCGTTACTCGGCGGTCGATGTCGTTACTTAAAACAGTAAAGTTAGCATCTGATAAAGTTTCCATTTTAATCGGACAAAAGAATCCCAAGACTTGGACCTTCGATTTCAAACGAACGGAATCTCCATTGTAAAAAGGCATTGACCTCTGGATTGGAGCGAGCGTTAAAGTCTGGCAATTTTGCATCTCCTGGGCGACGGCCATTAAGCTGACCCAGTCTTGATAGGTTTTTTTCATTTCAGGAGTTAGAGGTTTTATCTTAGGAGAAGCAAAAATTAATTTCGTTGGGATTTGTAAATCTTTGCGATCAGCATTTTCATAATTGGGGGCTGAGCAGCTCAGCATCGTTAGGGAAAAAAATAGTGATAAGATAAAGGAAATTCTCATAAAGCCTCGCAACCACCTAAAATAGAGGCAAAGCTGATTTTCCGCAATCAGGATCCAAGCAGTGAAAAATAATACTAGGCTTGTCTAATTGTTAGACGGTCGGGTCGTTGTTTTTGCGGGTGTTGGACCCATACAACCTAACTCGGGCGAAGCAAACTTTTCAAGTAGTCGGCCGTGCCCAAAATCACTTGCGGAGGGATTTCATGGCCACCATTAAAGGTGATCATCTTACCCTTCATGCCAGCAGATTGAAG
>JAYWEU010000247.1:0-3762 GCA_043779385.1 Pseudobdellovibrionaceae bacterium | reverse complement strand
TAAGATTATCCATCAAATTTAATTCTTGCTGCTGCGAAAGCTTAACGCCCGCAATAGATTTTAAATTCTGCACAACAGCGACATTAGCCGCTGTCAATTCGTCGTCGACAAGCTTCATCAGCTCGACATAGTCTTTCATGGCCTGCTGAAGTTCAGCTTCTGAGCTTGATTTTACCAACTCGTTGACTTCTAAAAGATCAATCTTTACATGTTGAGACTCTTCCATCCAGTGAAATTTTAATATTTCCAAAAATTTTGGCTCTAGATCGACACCTGACTTAAATAAAAACGTATAGTGAAAATGAGTCATAACTTCTGTATGCAAAGTCAGAAGCCAAATGCTAAGTGGCGACTTAGCCATCACTTTCCGCGCAAAAATTTCGCCATTATTAGGGACAATTAAATGCTGGTTTAGATTTTTTTCTAATACTTGATTAAATCTTTCAAAGAGTTGTTGATGCTTTACTTCTTCGTCAAGAAATCGACTCATCGCTCGAATTCGGTTTTTTTCTTCCGTTTGTTTAAGAGGAAATTGCCCCATAACAAGGTCGACAATATATCTTTCTACAATTTCAATAAAGTATGTATAGCAGCTTGCATTCAACTGACTCAGCAGACACATTTCTTCCTTAGATAGGTTTCCATGGTCTTTATTCTCAGCCTTTATCGGCATTGGAATAAATTGTTTTGTTAAATCCAAATTATAGGTCGGCGAAAGAACCTCATCTAAAACCCAAGCTGTCTTTTCCGAACTCTTGATGCTTGGTAAATAAGAGTCACTCATATCTAAGCCTCCCATTTCTTGTTAAAGGTGATTATCGCTGAAAAATGATCTTTTTTAAATTGGGTCACTTCCGTCCGAACGGCACATTTAATACGTATAAAGTCTGTGGGTTCATCATCAAGAATATACGCATGCACTTCTATTTCCGTGCCTGACTTAGGGTCGACAGTGATGGGAAGTTCTAATTTTACATGCTCGAACTGAACACTGTCAGGTTCGTGAATTCCCGTCACATAGGCGGCCGCCTGTGCCATCGCCTCCATGCCAAAAACTGTTGGAAATAGATAATTTCCATTAAAGCAGTGATCTGCTACATATTTATCATCTTGCAATGTCAGCTTAGCTTGGCAAAGAACTTCCACTTTATCTAAAGCCATAACTGTCTGCTCAAGATACCTCTTGGCAATTGGTTTTCCAGCAGGTGGTGCAGAGATCTGACTGCCCTCCCAAATCCCTGAGGTCAGAATAACTTCATCAAACCCGGTGCTTGTTTCAGTTAAATTAAGAAAGGATTTAATTCCTTCATTTTTTGGAATTGGTCGCACACCTGTGTCAGAAAAGCGATCTTCGGTTTTTAATTGGGCCGCCATTCCTACTTCGGCCCACATTCCGTAAGCAATACAAATAGTATGACAGGCTGGCTGGCTACTAGAAAATTTTCTTAAAATATTATGACAAACTTCATTTGAATATCCGTACCAAGCATTCCCAGGAACGTTATCAACACCAAGGATTGAAGTTAAAGCCGCAACCATTTTCAATTTAGCAAGATCTAGGTGATTTAATAGATTATGAATTCCCAAAATTTTTGGTGATATTTCGTCCAAGGCATTTTGCCCGATCACGCTGACAAATAATCTTGGTATATTCTTTCCTGCGCCATGAATTACCCCTGATATATTATGACCTTGTTGCTGGATCAGAGAAATTGTGTTTTTCACATTTTTTTCGTCAGCGACGTCACATTGATAATATTTAAAGTCCACCTTTTCACCCTGAAAGCGTTTTAAATTTTCATCATCGGCACTGAGCGCTGAGGACCCCAGCAGTGCCAATTTAACGTTGTGTTTTTTTGCAAAGGCGATGGCGCATTCAGCTGTGATTCCTTTGGCTCCGCCCGAGACAACGATCACGTCATTTGATGACCACTGAATCTTTTTTGGTTTTTGTTGTTTTTTAAATTGTGCTTCAAGCTGAAAAACAAAACGGTTTAAATCACTGTCGTAACCAACAACCTCAAATTTTTTCGGAGTTTTTATATCTTCTAATATTTCTTTCGACAATGACCTATGATCTAAATTCAATCCAACATTAAAGGTCCTAATTTTATAATCACTTCGTTCTTTATCTAAAGCCGAGGCGATGGCGTGGACGCTTCCGACTTCCGTGATCATTGTGGGAAACCCAGCATCGAATGTGCCACTGCAAAATTGAACAAAGCTTAGATTCTTACTCCGAACAACCGCCGAATTGCTTAGGATAACTCGTCTTAAGGCTTCGACCCGATCAACGGCTCTTAAAAGTTTTACTCCAAAAATATCTGAATCAGTGCTCGGCTGAAAATAGAAAATATGGGTGAAACTCATGGGTTCTTTTTCTTTTGGTTTCAGAATATCTGAGAATAGTTTCAAATCTACATAGGCCCCAGCTTGCGCCAAAGATTGGCTCAGGTTAAACGCTAAGGGGCTCATGGAGTCATCAATGAGAATCAAGACTCTGGCTTGATTTAAATTGTCAGAATTTCTTTGGGTCTCATGCTGCCCCAAGGGGCGGTTCTGGCGCTTAAATTTAACATTAAAACTTCGAATCCATCGGTCGTAATTTTTTAAATTATTTTTCTTTTTTACTTCTAGTTTTTGATTTTTGTTCTTTTCTAAAATCTTTAAAACTCTCGTTAGTTCACCGATTGTGTAATCTTGCAAGACATCAATATCTAGATTTGGCGCAATTGCCATTTCAGAACAGACAGCTTGAATCAGCTTTTCGACGCCACTTTTGCTTATGCCAAGATCACTTTGTAATCTTAGCTGCTCGGTAATTTGTAATGGCGGAAAATCCGTCAGTTTTGCAACCGCTCTAATTATTATATGTGCTGCGCCGACCGGCGCTTCAAGAGCCTTAGAGACTTGCGGAACTACAATCGGCTCCTGCTGCTTGGCAATAGTTTTAACTTCGCTTTCAAGAAAACCATCCCTATTTTTATTTTCACTTAAGGCGTAAATAAGATCTTGCAAAGTCCCTGTAGAAAGTTTGGACATATCAATCTCGGTGCTAATGTCAAACTCAGCAACCAGGGTCGCAACGATCTCGGCCGCTTTAATAGAATCTAAATTGAGATCTTCTATTAATTTCATATCTAGACGAATCATCTCAGGAACAAACCCAGTCCGTTCACAGATTAAATTAACAACTGAACTTTGGACCTTGTTCTGATCCGCGCTTGGCGACGCCACCACAATATTTAATATTGGACTTTGAATAGCATTCAGCTGATGAACAACAGCAATAGGGTTTGACACTACAATCGCTGATCCCGATAAGGCGAAGATCAAATCCTCTAACGTTCCCACCGAAAGTTTTGCCATGTCTATTTCAGACGTCAAATCAAATTCTGCAACCAGGGTCGCAACGATCTCGGCCGCTTTAATAGAGTCTAAATTAAGATCTTCTATTAATTTCATATCTAGACGAATCATCTCTGGAACAAATCCAGTGCGCTCGCAGATTAAACCTACAACAGCGGCCTTGACCTTTTCCGCTCCAGGCCCCGGTTCAGATTTTGCCACGACAACTAAGGCTGGGGGTTTTATAGACTGCGATCGATAGCTGTTCGAGCTTATAACTACGTCACTTCCCGACGCCGCGGCGTAAGCTTGAGTTATCGGAACCGAAAGGCTTGATGGAGACCCTGAAAGGGCAACAATCAAATCATCCAGGGTCCCTACTGAAAGTTTGGCCATGTCGATTTCTGTATGAAC
>JAYWEU010000246.1:0-3770 GCA_043779385.1 Pseudobdellovibrionaceae bacterium | reverse complement strand
AAGCTCAGGAAAAGCGGGTAATTTTTTTCCTAGCTCGATGATGCGCTTGTATCTGTCTTCCCAGTCAGCCAGAGCTGCAAACTCATCTACGATTTTTTTTTGCCGCTGAGCTATTGTGTTCATTTTTGTGTTCATTTTTGTGTTCATTTTTGTCATCATCACTTCCTAAGGCGGCGATGGGGAATTCAAAGTCTGATAGAGCGCTAGCAATTGGTTTTGAATATCTAAACCTTGTTCGCCCATCATTTCCTTAAAGTCACTTCTATCGAAGGTTGATACAATTTTAAAGCACTTAATAAAAAATCCCTCTTGATCGGAATCATAATCCCGCCAAAAATCCTTGGCTGTTTTTTCTGGCATGGACCAAGACTTCTTTTCAGCTTTGGTGCCAGTGTCGCAATTCAAGTAAGTAAAACATGCTGAAATTTGACGCGGCGAAAAGTCTAAGCGGATTAAGGCCTCTTCCATTAAAGCCATCTCGACGTAGGTTAAATAGTCACTCATCTGGGACCAATACTTTTGGCCTTTTTTCCCGTGCGAACTTTTGCAATAAAAACTGGTGCAAACAGCGCCACGGTAGGCCCAGATGGAACATTGGTTTTTTTCTTTGTGAAAATACGGGCACAGCCAGCTTTCTTTTTGACCAAAATCTCCGTCTTTTCTATTTTTAAACTCGAGCTGATAAGCCACCGGCGGCAAAAGTCCTATGGGCAGCGAATACTGGCGTTTCTTGATTATTTCGCGAATCACTTTTTGTGCGTGCTGGTAACGGCCCGTCGAATCTGAAAGAAGTGCGCCGACCGCAAAATTGGGAACCAGGGGATAATAAGTGCAGCATTTTAAGTGATCCTGATACCGCTTCTTTAGCGCCACCGGCGAGCGGGCCATAATACAGCTGTCACAAGTCGCCTTTGTTTCCTGGGGATTCATCCGTAAAATATCGCTGTGAAGCAGGTCATGATAAAGAGGCGGCGTCAGGTGTTTGAATTTCATCTGGGCGCAGTCTAACCCAAAAATGGCACCTTAGGCACCGCTTTCAAGGCTTGTTTGGTATTCCTATTTTGAGACGCAATTTCCCTGTGGATATCAGCAACTTAAGAGCGTTCTAAGCTGGGACATGGCCACGGGCTTGCAACTCTATAAGGGCAGGAGGACGAATTATGAAAAACTTTTTAATCTTAATCACGCTTTTGGGTACAGTTTCGGCATCAGCGGCCACCGAGCTTAAGAAATTCAACCTTCACTACCGCATGGGCGAAAAACATTTAGAAGTGCCCGTCAACACCACTAGCTATGAAACAGCCATCGAAGCCGGGGCTGACAAATGCTTTAAATTCTTTAACGCTCAAGCCAAACTGACCCACGAACAAAAACTAGACACGGTTGACGTTTGCGCTAACCCTCGAAATATCTAGGCAAAAAGGCTTCACAATCAAATTGGGCTGCCTTATATTATTTGGACGAGGTTTCCGAGATGGGTATTGGCAGCAAAATTTTAGATGTTTTATTTGGTAAAGATCCTGATATTTTCGATGAACGTGGTCACGTTCTTCATAAGCTTCCAAAAAAGAAATGGGATGCTTGGCACAATCGCACAAAAATTGATCCTGAAAATAACTGGCGCAATCACGCCGGTGTTACTGGAAGTCCCCAAAAAAAGAAGTGATATTCTTTTTTAAATCCTCTTCAGACCCTTTAAAGCTAATCCTAAACACGTCTTCGACTTTCAAACCCCAGGTGTGAACCCGGGCTGACTTGATATTGGCTCCGGCTTGGCTCAGGCCGTAGCACGCGTACTTTAGTAATCCCTTTTGATCTTTGGCTTTCATATTCACTAACCATTCCTCCGAGCCTAATGCAGTCACCTGGACCGCGTCGAACTGAACTTTTTGTAAAGTTAAAGTTTCATTCACAGATTCCCTAAGGATTTTTTCTTTACCCTTTGGCAGATGGACTTGAAACCAATCGTAAACACCAAAACCTGGCAGGGTATGAATACTGGCGTGCAGAACATTCGCTCCGGCTTGATGCAACCGATCCACATAGCTGACCATCAACCCAGGCCGATCGGTTCGATCAAAGAATCGCACCCAAGTCCTTCCCGCAAGCCTAAAAATTTGAATCGATGAAGACCCTCCGGTTTGCAAATGACCAAGGTCTTTGACCAAAGTTTTCAAAGGGATTCGTTGCAACAAAAACGATTCGAATTCATCAACAACGGTACTGGGAACATTTTTAAATTTATCTTTAAATAAAGGAATTAACTTTTGTCGCTGCAAGCTTTCGGGCGATCTTAAATCCACAAGGAAATCTTTTAAGAGCTGTCCCTTCCAAGTTGTCCAAGCCTCAGGATTTGTGGCTTTAATATCAATCACTGTAAAAACGGCCAGCCTTTGCATGCGCTTATCTGAGGCTTCGTGATCTTGCAATTCTTTTAAAGTTTCAGACGAAATCGAGCTTCGCTTAAATGCCAAGGCCGAAAGCAGCAAATGATTTTCAACCAGCCAGGAAAGTTCTACTTTAAAGCTTTTTGAAATAAAATTGGCTGGCAACATCTGCAGAACGTTTTTAGCTCCTTTGTGGCTATGGTCACCGCCATCCCCTTTTGAAAGATCATGAAACAAACAGTTCCAACCGATCAGTTCCCAATCTTTAGCCGAAAGCTCTTTGTGCAAAAAAGACAGCGGCCCTAATTCCTTGGCGGAATGACGAACTTTTAAAAAATTCCGACAAGCTTGCTGCAAATGAATGTCCGCCGTAAAACGATGATACTGATCATGTTGAACATGACCGACCAGCTTTTGCACCGGTGGCAATAACTTATCAATCAATCGACTGCTAAAAACATCGACAATCAGAGCGTCTCTACTTTTTGGTCCCAACATCAAACGCAGTCCCTGTAACTGCTGCGGGCTTAGACGAACAGAGGGTTTAGCTTTAAAGCAGGAATCCAGCGATTGCCTGACTTTTTTTTGCATTAAAATGCCGGGCTGTTTTTGCAAAGCCTTTATCAGCTCTGGGACAGATTTTAGGTTTTTATCCTCGACTAGCTTCACGGCTTTTTGTGAACTTTTAAAAACTTCCAGCAACCATTCCGAATAGAAAAAGGTTCTTGAAAGACCGCGCTCTACAGCCCGCATAAAATCACTTAAAGTTTCAGCCCCAAATGCGATTGAGATTGCTAGCTGATCGGCTCCAGAAAGGATGTCTTGGCCCGATTCAAGGTGCAATCTTTGACGAATTAAAAGCAACACATCTTTATAAAACTGAAGGACCGAAAGGGCATGTTGATCGTTAGGATCTTTGTCGGCAAATAAGGGCGCCAGCGAAAGCGCTTGCTCGATGTCTCTTAACCCGCCTGGTGTATATTTAATATGGGGCTCTAAGAAATTAGTGATTGAATCCAAACGTTTTTGACGGCGTTTCCTTTCCAGACTGACTTCTTTTAAAATATTTTTCCGGACATTTTTAATTCGACTGTGAAGAAGCTTTTTTTGTTCATCTAGTTGGCGGGCACCAGCTTCGGTGGTGGCACGTCCCCCCAGCAAAGCCAGAAGATCAAAAGGCTGAACGCCTTCGGACCAATCCTTTTTATCTTTGGGAACTCGGTACCTGAGCTTGAGGCCGGCCTCTTGAACTTTTTCAATAAAGTTAAAAACTTTTTCGTCGTCACCTAAAAAGATCAGATCCAAATCTGAAACGGGACAAAGCTCATGGCGCGCCCAAGATCCTAATAAAATGGGATCTAACTCTTGCCAGTTTCCGAATGC
>JAYWEU010000245.1:0-3779 GCA_043779385.1 Pseudobdellovibrionaceae bacterium | reverse complement strand
GCGCCGTCTTACGACGAGTCAGGTCGCGCGCTTTTCTGGCTGCTTCCCTGGCCCGAGCGGAATCCACACATTTCATGATGATTGTTTTTGCGACACTTGGATTTCGATCAAACCAATCGCGAAGCTTATCGCCAACTAAAGATTCAACAATGCCTTTGACTTCGCTATTGCCCAGTTTAGTTTTTGTTTGGCCTTCAAATTGGGGTTCACGCACTTTGACAGAAATTACAGCGGCTAAGCCCTCACGGATATCTTCGCCCTCTAGATTTGCATTTAAATCTTTTAAAAGGTTTTTTTCAGCACCATAAGAATTCGTTGCGCGCGTTAAGGCCGAGCGAAATCCCATCAAATGGGTGCCGCCTTCAATGGTGTTAATGTTGTTACAATAAGTAAAAATGGATTCAGAATAAGAATCATTCCACTGCATCGCAATTTCAACTTCAACAGTGTCTTTTTCGCCTTTAAAAAAGACGACTTCATTTTGTAAAGATTTTTTAGATTGATTCATGTACTCGACAAATTCGGCAATCCCTTTCGCATACTGAAAATCTTGCTGCTTATTATTGCGCTCGTCTTTCATGGTGATTCGAAGACCCGCATTTAAAAATGCAAGTTCGCGCAATCGGTTTGCCAAAGTATTGAAGTCAAAAATAATGGATTCATCCTTAAAAATTTCGCGATCAGGTTTGAAAGTCGTTTTTGTCCCTGTTTTTGTGGAAGGGGCACCTTTTTCAACACCGGTTTGAATCGCACCCTTTTCGTATTTCTGCATCCAAGTAAAGCCTTCGCGATGAACTTCGACTTGGCAACGGCTGGAAAGAGCATTCACAACAGAAGCCCCCACGCCATGAAGACCGCCAGAAACTTTGTAGCTTCCGCCATCAAACTTTCCGCCGGCGTGCAGAACGGTCATCACAACTTCAAGAGCTGATTTTCCATTTTTATGAGTGGAAACAGGAATGCCGCGACCGTCATCTTCGACAGTGACAGATTCATCGGTATTGATCGTAATAAAAATATTTTTGCAAAAGCCAGCCAAGGCTTCATCGACGGAGTTATCCACCACTTCATATACAAGATGATGATATCCCCGGGCGCCCGTGTCGCCAATGTACATCCCAGGTCTTTTCCGAACAGCTTCAAGACCTTCAAGGACTTGAATGGAATCGGCGCCATAGGCTTTTTGTTCAGGTTCTTTGCTTGCAACGATTGGTGCGGTAACATTTTCTTCTGACACTGTGTCTGACCCCATTTACTTCGTGTTTTAATTCGAAATTGTTAAAGCTCCGTTTTTCACTTTTTTCACAGAAAAACTTTCCAGGGCAAAACTTTGAGGCAAAGTAAGATCCGTTGTCGTAATAAAAATCTGAGTATTTATCTCATGAAGAAAATTTATTAGCGCGGTCCTTTTGCTCTCATCGAGCTCTGAAAGTACATCATCCAACATCAGCGCTGGATAGAATCCGTGAACCCTCCTGTGATTAACAATTTGAGCCATTTTGAAAGACAAGATAATAGCCCGTTGCTGTCCTTGAGAACAGTAAAATCGCGAATCTTTTTGACCATATAGAAAAATAATATCGTGCTTCTGAGGACCCACTAAACTGGCTCCAGAGGCCAGTTCTGCGTCGCGCAGTTCCAAGACCCTTTTGTGCAGCATTTCATGCACTTCTTCGAGTGTTTTTTGCAGCGCATTCTGACCACTGACCGAATATTCCACAGAGATTTCCACGGCCGGTTCTTTGTGAGTTCCTTTGCTGATATCTCGCATGGCCGCATTAAATTCGGGAAGCAAGGCTTTTAAGGCCTGAAGACGAGCATATGTGAGTTGGCTAGCAAGCCTTAGAAAACTGGGCTCTAAACTCTCTAGAAGCGCCAAGGTTTGATTTTTAGGGGCGGTCCCCTCACTAGCATCCTTAAGTATTTTATTTCGGGTTCTTAGGGCTTTTTTGTACTCCCATAATAAATCTGCATTCAAAGAACTGAGGCTGACCAAAAGCTCGTCGACTAACTCCCTGCGCTGATCGCCGGCTTCTTTGATCGAAGAAAGGCTTTCAGGAGAAAATAAAACACAAGAAAAGCGTTTTCGAAGCTCTGCTGTAGAAATCTTTTTATCATTGGCTACGAATGTTTTTTTTGATTTTTGCAAATGAAGCTGAAGTTCGTACTGAAGGTCTTTTGATTCCGCAACCACCTGCACAAGACTCTCTTGTTTTTGGTCTTGGATCAGAACCGAATTTTCGCCGTAACGAAAAGAGTCACCATTAGAAAATAAATAAAGTGCTTCAAGAAGATTTGTTTTTCCTTGGCCATTATCGCCAACAAAAAAATTAATTCGTGGGGAAAACTTGGTGGAAAGCTCAGAAATATTTCTGAAATTTTTGACTTTTATTTCTTTAAAAATCATTCAGCTCAAATTCGCATAGGCATGACAACACAAGTATAACTTTGATCATCATGGGGTCGCATCAACCCAGGCGACAAACCATCATTGAGTTCAAAATCGATCTCTTGCTGCTGCATAGAGTTTAAAACATCTTGAATGTATTTTGCATTGAAACCGATTTTCATATCGGTCCCCGTATAGCCAACTTCAATTTCTTCTTTGGCATCACCCAGCTCAGGATTATTAGAAGAAATTTCCATTTTATTTTTTGTTAAATTCAACATCACAGCTCGTGATTTTTGATTGGCAAGTAACGAAACTCGCTTCAAAGAAGTTAAAAAAGCTTCTCTGTCGATACGGACTTTTTGAGTCAATTTAGCTGGAATAAATTGCTGATAATTTGGATATTTGCCTTCGATCAAGCGAATCATCAATGTCGTCGAATGACACTTCAAAATAAATTGACTGCCTTCGATAGCGATTTCCACAGAACCTTCAACACCTTCTAAAATTTTCCTAATTTCATTCAAGCCTTTTCGAGGAATGATCACACCTTGGCTGCCTTGAAATTTTCCTTCTGTGATTTTTCTAGAAACCAAACTCATCCGGTGGCCATCGGTGGCGACCATTTTAAAACCTTGGCCTGGCAAAGCTTCAAAATAAACGCCGTTCAGGTGATATCTTGTTTCGTCACTAGAGACCGAGTAAATGGTTTTATCGATCATTTCTTTTAAAATCGGTGCCTCAATTTTAATAAAATTATGGGCATTGTAGGTGGGGAAAACAGGATATTCATCAGCGCTGACGCCAACAATTTTTGAAAGATATTTACCTTGCCGAATTTCCAGCCAGTTGTTGTCGCGTTTGATCAGCTGAATTGGCCCTTCAGCCAATTCTTTGGTGATATCAAAAAGGCTTTTTGCACTGACGGCGACCTTGCCACTTTGAGTGACCTTGCACTTGATTGAATCGGTGAGGCTGACTTCCATATCGGTGGCGAAAACTTTCATCTCGGAATTGTCTGCTTCAAGCAAAACATTCACAAGGATTGGAAGAGTATTTCTTTTTTCGACAATGTTCTGCGTCTTACCGATAAGAATTATCAAATCTTTTTTATCGATCTCAATCTTCATAAAAAGACCCTCTTTTATTCTCTTCTATTATTAATATAAATATTAGTAGTAGTAGTAGGTGCGTGGAAAACCTATCAAAACATCTAAGTCCTTGTAAACACTTTAAAACATCTGTGGATAAGGCACAGCGCTTTAATTCTTAAGCACCCCCAGTTACCCACACCAAAAATAACCCCCAAAATCATCCCGGGGTTATCCTCTGGTTTTTCCACAGTCCACATTCACACTCCAATGATATTGTGGATGCGAGTTTCTAACTC
>JAYWEU010000244.1:0-10021 GCA_043779385.1 Pseudobdellovibrionaceae bacterium | reverse complement strand
GATCTGCCATTCGAGCGGGGCCATTAACGTTGTATCCAGCCTCTTTTGAAGCCGTTTGTGCGGGCCAAACTCTTTCGTTAACCACTTCAGAGTTTCAGTTATTGCAGGTTTTGTGTGAAAATCGACCTCGGGCCATCAGTCGTCAAAAGCTTGTCGAAATTTTTGCTCAAATGGGCTTTGAACTGAGTCTTCGGACGATTGACAACCATATTTTTAACTTGCGAAAAAAATTAGCTGGCCATCAGGACATCATTGGGACGATTCGGGGGATTGGTTATAAAGTTAGTGCTATTTAATGCCTTGCATTAGTTGACTCGGGAGGGGTCGGAACTTTAGATTCAACTCCTTCATGGCAATGAATCCCCTTCCTCCTCAGGCTTATACTAAAGACACCCTTTTGCGCGCCTATGCTTGGCTGCAAAACCAAAATCCATCGATTCGAGGGATGGCGACGACGCCAGATATTTTGGTCAGCCTTTATTTGAAAACGACCCGCGATGGGGAAGAGGCTCTAGACCGTCCCAGTATTCAAAATTTTAAGAATGAATTAAAAAGTCTGGCGGGCTTGATGGGCGAACTTGAGATCAGCAAAAATGTTGAAGTTCA
Organism: Pseudobdellovibrionaceae bacterium; assembly: GCA_043779385.1. Classification (GTDB taxonomy): domain Bacteria; phylum Bdellovibrionota; class Bdellovibrionia; order Bdellovibrionales; family Bdellovibrionaceae; genus JAYWDA01. The sequence goes on along the minus strand of JAYWEU010000244.1, from coordinate 9,415 downwards.
AAAGCCAATCCCTGCCCCCGTTCATAGCACCGATGAAACACCCTTGACGAGGCCTTCGACTCAAAAAAAATCAACACCGCTGAACTCTGGGGCCTTGGCCCTTGAGAACCTGGATCCATTGTCACTTGAAATGCTTGATGAAGTAAAAAATGGTTTTAATTTAAGTGATCCGGCAGAAGCATTAAGAATGTTAATCAAACTGGGTTATTTAAAAGCAAAAAAAATCCTGACCGAATAAAATAAGGGCTTTCCATCATGTCAACAGTACCCGACTACAAAGCGACCGTCCGATTGCCACAAACTGATTTTCCGATGAAGGGAAATCTGAATGTCAAAGAGCCTGAAATTATCAAAAACTGGCAAGATCAAAAAATCTACGAAAAGATCTTAGCTAAAAATAAAAATAGTAAAAAATTTGTTCTTCCCGATGGCCCGCCTTACGCCAATGGTTCGATCCATATGGGTCATTGCCTGAATAAAACTTTAAAAGACATCATCATTAAATATAAAAATATGTCGGGCTTTTATGCGGCTTTTATTCCTGGTTGGGACTGTCATGGATTGCCTATTGAGCACAAGGTGATGAAGGACCTGTCTGAAAAAAAATTAAAAAAGTCTGACGAAGAAATTTTGCAGCTCTGCCGAGAAGAAGCATCGACTTGGGTCGGTCATCAGCGGGAACAATTTAAGCGCTTGGGAATTTTAGCCGATTGGGAAAATCCTTACTTAACCATGTCAAAAGATTATGAAGCCGAAGAGGTTCGTGAGTTTGCTCGGGCTTTTAAAAAGGGCGTGATCTACCGCGGAGAAAAACCAGTTTATTGGAATTGGGCTTTGAAAACAGCCTTGGCGGACGCTGAGGTTGAATATCACGATCATAAAAGTCCCGCCATTTATGTTAAATTTCCTGTGACCGATGCCACGACATTAAAAAAATTAGGATCGAAGAATACAAAAGTTAATTTTGTGATCTGGACAACGACACCGTGGACTTTACCGGCCAACGTGGCGATTAGTTTGCATCCTGATTTTGAATATGGAATTTACACTTTGAATGAAGAAGCTATTGTTGTGGCTCAATCTTTAAAAGAATTTTTTGAAAAAGACACCGGTCACACTTTAGTTTTGGAAAAAACTTTTAAGGGACGTGACCTTGAACTTGGCAAAGCTCGTCATCCTTGGATCGACCGAGACTCGGTCATTGTTCTGGGAACACATGTCACTCAGGATGCAGGGACGGGCGCTGTTCACACGGCGCCAGGCCATGGTGTGGACGATTTTAGAGTCGGTCAGAAATACAATTTAGCTGTTCTTTGTCCTGTTGATGACGGCGGTTTATTCACCGACGACGTTCCTGATTACAAGGGCCAAAATATTTTTAAAGCCAATCCCTTGATTGTTGAACGTTTAAAAGCGTCGGGCCATTTATTGGGATTTCGCGAAATCACCCATAGCTATCCACATGGCTGGCGATCGAAAACGCCTTTGATTTTTAGAACAACTCCACAATGGTTTTTAGGCATTGATTTAGAAGGTTCTGAAATTCGCGCCAAAACTTTGAAAGCGCTCGATGACATTGAATTTTATCCCGACTGGGGCGAGGCTCGATTTCGAGCCATGATGGAAGGGCGACCTGATTGGTGTTTAAGCCGGCAGCGAATTTGGGGTGTTCCAATTCCAATTTATTATTGCAAAGCGACCGGCGAACCCTTGGCCGACTTTGATCTGATGATGAAAATCGCTGATCTGATTGAAAAAAATGGCATTGAAAGTTTTTGGAAAACAGACCCTTCGCAAATCATTGGAAATTTTGCGATCAATGGAAAATTTGGTTCTGAAGGATTCCGACATGGCCAAGATATTTTAGATGTCTGGTTTGATTCGGGCATCTGCCATGCCGCCGTTCAAAAGAAACGTCCTGAGTTAGCTTTCCCAGCTGATATCTACCTTGAAGGCAGTGATCAACATCGCGGCTGGTTTAACACTTCGATGCTGTCGTCCATGGCGATTAATGAAGTGCCACCTTTTAAGGCTTTGCTGACCCATGGATTTGTCACTGACACTCAGGGCCGGAAGATGAGCAAATCTGTCGGGAATTATGTCGATCCCCAAACCTTAACAGATAAATCAGGGGCAGAAATCATTCGCTTGTGGGTCGCTTACAGCGATTACGGCGGCGATGTCGGCTGTGGGACCGAAGAGCTGACCCGTGTGACTGAAACGTACCGCCGTTTTCGAAATACGCTGCGGTTCTTACTGGGTGCTATCTCGGATTTTGAATTTAAAAAAGATCAAATTCCGGTTTCAAAAATGACTCGTTTGGATCAATGGGCACTGCATGAGCTGGCGATATTGACTGAAAAAATCACAGAGGCTTATGAAACTTACGAGTTCTACAAAGTTTATCATCTGATGAATAATTTTTTTACGGTCACCATGTCTGCGACCTATTTAGATGTTTTAAAGGATCGTCTTTACACTTGGAAAGCCGACGGCGTTCCCCGAAGATCAGCTCAAACCGTCATCTATCAAATCACTGATTATGTCATTCGAATGATGGCTCCGATTGTTTCTTTCCTCAGTGAAGAGGCTTATTCACATTTTAAGGGTAAAATGGAATCCAGCGTCTTTTTGCTTCCGTTCCCAGTCGCTTCTAAGGATTGGAAAAATGAAACGCTGGCTTTGCATTTTGATAATCTTTTAAAAGTTCGTTCGGAAGTGCAAAAATCTTTAGAAGAACTTCGGGCTCAAAAAATAATTGGTTCCAGCCTTGAAGCGACTGTTCAAATTTCAGCAGAAGGAACAGTTCTTGAGGATCTGACCAAAGCTTATGATTTGCGTGAATTTTTAATCGTGTCACAGGTTGAATTAAAATCAGGGCCCTTTAAAATTGAAGCGGCAAAAGCCCTGGGCACCAAATGTTTACGTTGCTGGATTTATTCGACGGAGGTTGGCAGGAATTCCGCCCTTCCTGAAATATGCCCCAAATGCACTGAGGCCCTTTCATGAGGAAAAAATATTTGATCTTGGTGTCGATCACGGGCTTTATTGTGGCTATTGATCAGCTGACAAAATTAACAATTCACACCACCCTTCGATTAGGTGAGGCCATCACTGTGATTCCCCACTTTTTTAATTTAGTTTATGTCAGAAACCAAGGGGCTGCTTTCGGCTTTTTAGCCAATTCGCATCCTGCTTTTCGAGAAATGTTTTTTTTAGCCATGCCGCCTTTGGCGCTTTTATTTATTTTAATTTTACTTCGCGGTGTGGATGATAAAGATGTGGCCCAGGTGGTCGCTCTATCAAGCATTTTTGGGGGTGCTTTAGGGAATTATATCGATCGGTTGTATTTTAAATACGTCATTGATTTTTTAGATTTTTATTTTGCTGTCCCCTCGGGGCGGACTTACAATTGGCCGGCTTTTAATTTGGCAGATTCGGCGATAGTCATTGGTGTGATCTTTTTATTATGGATTATGTATCGAGAAAAATCTACGGTGCCCATTCACTATGAGAAAAAATAATGAAATGATGGCTGTGACTCACGAATATGTCCTTCAATATGAAAAAAACAAATCACTTCGGTTTTAACACCTTTTTTAACATTAAAAATTGTCAGATCCGCATTTTCAATAATTTGATGAAGGCCTCGTCCGGCGCCGCCCTTACCCTCGTTTAAAGACCCTGCCCTGCCCTCATAACAAGTTTCTAAATAATCTACTAAAATCTTTCGGGTCAAAGCACCAAATGGATCCGTGACAGAGACTGCTAGCAAACTACCATCACAAGCGTATTTTAATTGTGACTGCAGATGAGACTCAAGCACGACCTCTGTTTTTCGCGATAAATGATTAAAAATCGACTGCCCTTTTGAATCTGTGGGTGCATCGTAGATCGCATTCATTAACATCTCTTCAGCCACTGAATAGCATCGATCCAAAATTGTATTTCGAATGCCTATCTTTTTTAAATGTTGAGTCATCTCTTCTTTAAGATCACTGCGCTGGAAGCTGGCGGTGACGGCCTTCTTCTGAACCTCTACACCCCAGGTTAAATATTTCTCCATGCCAAAATATTCGTTATTTAGAACTTTCGTTAATGTCGTCAGAAGCATTCGCATCGTCAAAGATCGATCATCAGGGTCCCGCGAAATCACACTATCAATCGCAATCATATTTTTTAAAACTGGAATATTTTTCTGCACGCCTTTTTGAACCATCAGGACAAGTTTGGTTTGCGGCTTTTCAGTGCGCAGTTGGTTTAGTAAATCTACATGCGTCTCATCGCAAAAGACCGCGTGATAGTCGTTTGTTTTAAGGTACTCTAAAGCCGCCCCTTTTTCAGAGGCGACGTCCATTTTAACACCCGTTGCACCCACCGCCATTTTGGCCATCATCAGTTGTTTACGATCAGGCTCTACTAAAAGAACCTTTTTATCCCCCAGCTTTTCTAGATTCACTTGGGCTTGGTGCAGTTCTCGGTTAGCGATTTCAAAAAGGCGGGCCTTTTCATTTGTTCGGACCAATCGATCGGCTAAGATCACTGCGTAAACTTTGTAGAAAATGGCCATAAATTGATCTTTGTCTTTGGCCGCGACCCGATCAAAATATTCAGAATTAAGGACAAAGCATTCTACTTCAGATGCGGCTTTAATAGAGGTCGTTACAGGCCGTTCTGTCACGACGCTCATATCGCCCATGACATCGCCAGCATTCTGCAAAATCGCGACGACTTCGCCCGCCAGCAGAATTTCAGCAACGCCCTTACGCAGGAAATACAAAGACTTATTGGTTTGCCCTTCAGTTAAAATAAAAGATCCTTGCGGAAAAATCTGAAGCTCTGCCATCGCACAAAGTTGCAAAAGAAGATGATCATTGAAAGACCGAAAAAAATTAAATTGTCGAAATTCTTTGGCGACGTCGACGGGGTGAAGTTTCATAAGGCTTATTATGGAGGTCAGCCTATAGCTTGGCTAGAAGCAGCTTGTGTTTTGCCAGCTGTCCAATCAAAATTAGGCTATCGTCTAACAGAGAGAACTCATGAGCGATCTGCCCATTTATTATCTAGTCATTAGTACTGTTGTTTGTGCCAGCCTTGTTTGGCTTCGGGCTCGAGCCCATCAACAGAATTTTGAATCTAGATTTGTCTTAGATCTTAGTCTTTTGGGACTGGTTTGTGGATTTATCGGCGCCCGCTTGCTTCATGTTTTATATGAATATCCAGAACTTTACTGGCAACAACCCTGGAGAATTTTCGATCTTGGTCGAGGCGGTTATGTCTATTATGGAGGCTTGATCCTAGGACTTTTGGGCCCGTGGCTTTACCTGCGCTTAAAAAGGACTTCGGGGATACCCCAATATTTTGATTTAGTAACGCCCGTGATTTCCTTCGGATATGCGCTGGGACGTATTGCTTGCCTGATTTCTGGTTGTTGTTACGGTCCCGTCAGCGATGTTTTCTGGGCTTTCCACCATCGACACCCAACTCCTTTATATGCCACCCTGATGGAATTAATTATTTTATTTTATATTTTATATTTTGAAAAGAATCGTCAGCGAATTTTTTCTGGCTATTTTAAAAGCCCCGGTCGACTTTTCTTTGTTTGGCTATTTTTGCACAGCACCTCGCGATTTTTTCTAGAATTCTGGCGCGATGACTTTCGAGGTCCGCAGTTTTTCTTTTCAATCTCAGGATGGATCAGCTTGGTGCTGATTTTTTGTTCATTTTATTTTTCAAGGAGACTCTGATGAAAGCGGCGATCTTTTTCTTAAGTTTTTTATTGCTCAATTGCGCGTCAAACTCTGGAAATATTGAAAAAAAAGTAGATCCTCAAGTGACTCAGTCGAATTTAACCCAAGCTCAGGCTGAAAGTCGCTTTCTTCAGATAAAGGATGTCTCTTATTTTCTTGAAATTAGCTTAAGTGCCACAGAAAAAGATTATTCTGGAAAATCCACCCTTCATTTCAAGGTCAATCACCTGGACCATCCGGTGCGGATTGATTTTTATCAAGGAAAAATTATTTCGGTCACCGCCAATGGAAAAGATATTCCCACCAACTACAATGGAAAATATCTTTTAATTCCCACCGATACTTTGACCTTGGGGGATAATCAAGTTGCTATCGAATTTAGCACTAATTATAATTTAGAAGGCCGAGGTCTTTCCAAGTTTCAAGATCCTGAGGACAAAAGCGTCTATATTCACAGTCAGCTAGAGCCATTTAATGCAAATTATGTTTTTCCTTGTTTTGATCAGCCTGATTTAAAAGCCACTTATGAAATGAACGTGAAAGCGCCACAAGCCTGGATTGTTGTGTCGTCCAATAAAGAATCTTCTATCAAAGAAGATGGTGATTTCCGCGTTTGGCACTTTCCCAAGAGCGAAAAATTTAGCACCTACGTGTGGTCCTTACATGCGGGGCCATTTAAGGTTTGGGAAAAGAATTTTCGAATCCCCTTGCGCCTGATGGTCCGGCAATCTTTAGCTAAATATGTAAAAACTGAAGAATGGTTTCAGGTCACTCAGCAAGGTTTAGATTTTTACGAAAAATATTTTGCGACACCTTATCCATTTAAAAAATATGATCAGCTGATTGTTCCTGAGTTCACATCTGGTGCTATGGAGAATGTGGCCGCTGTGACTTTTAACGAAGGCTACATTTCTAGGGGTGATAAGTCTTTGCGGGAAAAACGGGCCCTGGCCAATGTTATCTTGCATGAAATGGCGCATATGTGGTTCGGAGATCTTGTGACCATGAAGTGGTGGAATGATTTGTGGTTGAATGAAAGCTTTGCAACTTATATGGCTGATTTGGCGATGACTTCGAACACCGTGTTTAAGGATGCATGGCGGGACTTTTACTCTGGTAAAACAGGGGCCTATTGGGAAGATGAAATGGTGACAACCCATCCGGTCGCCACAGATATTGCAGACACTCTGCATGCCATGGCCAATTTCGACAATATTACCTACGGCAAAGGGGCCGCGGTCTTAAAGCAAACATCATTTTATTTGACCTCCGAAAAATTTCAAAAAGGAGTGCAGCTTTATTTTAAAAAGTACGCTGGCACGAATACAACTTTGGATGATTTTATGGGCGCCCTCAGTGAAGGGTCTGGTAAAAATCTGACGGAGTGGAAAAAAATATGGCTTAGAACGGCTGGAGTTAACAAATTAGAAGGCCAGCTGACCTGTGCTCAGGGTTTGATTCAGTCATTGACACTCACCCAAACTCCGCCAGCTGAAAATCCTTATTTGCGAACCCAACGTTTGCAAGTGGTTTTATTAAATTCAAAACAAGAAGAGCTTAAGATTGGAAAAGTTTTCCCGATTGAAATTTCCAAGGCGGTCACGGACGTCACCGAGGCCAAGGGTCAGCCCTGCCCCAGCTTAGTGTATCCAAATTTTGAAGATCACGGATACTTGAGTGCGATTTTAGATCCGGTCAGTTTAAAAAATTTTTCGGAAAACCCGCAAGGTCTAAAGGATGCTTTTTTACGACAAATGGTTTGGCGATCGCTCTGGGATCTGACTCGTGAAGCCAAACTGCCTGTCTTAGATTATATTAAAGTCGCCATTAAAAAAGGGATTGCTGTTGAAACGGACGATTATATTTTAAAAGATCTTTATCGCAGCGTTGCGGGCCGAGATTCCCTTGCGGCTTCAGCTTTATATTACCTCAGTCGCAGTGATCAAAAATTATTCGAGGCTCAAGCAAAGGGCCTAGAGGAATTAACTTGGCAGAGGTTAAACAAAGCTTCGGCGGGATCTGAACAACAGAAAACTTTTTTTGAAGGCTTCTTGATGGCCTCAAGGACCGACTTTTCGCAGGAAAAATTATTTCAGCTGGTGCAGGGAAAAATAAAGTTATCTGGCTTTTCCATCGATCAAGATAAACGCTGGGCGATGATTAATATTTTAGCCCGAAGTCATCATCCTCAAGCAAAATTTTTGATTTCGAAAGAGGCTAAAAAAGACGTCTCATTTTTTGGTCAAGCCGGAATGATTGGCAGCACCACGGCGCTGCCTTTTTGGCTTGAAAAGAAAAAATGGATCGAAGAGTTCAAGTCTGAAAAACCCCAACACAGCATGGCGCTGATTAAATCAGCTTTGTATAATATTTTCCCCTTCAATCAGGAAAAATTGCGGGAAGATTACTCCAACGAATTTTTTAAGGATCTGATCTTTGTGAATAAGGCAAAGGATGCTTCGGTCGCAGCAAGCTTTGTAGGCCTAGCCCCGATTGACTGCGGCTATGGAAAATCCGATCGCATTGGCCCCTTCCTGCAACAGCAAAAGGACTTGCAACCGACTATCCTTAAACGCTTAAAAATTCAAAAACAAGAAAACGAGAGATGTCAGAAAATCATTCAACACCTTGGCTAAGGTCGAGCGAAGGAAGTGGCTTCGCTTCATTGCGATTCCTTGAGGGCATCTCTTAATTTTTCAAAGGCTGCTAAAAATAGTAAGATTATTTTTAGCAACTACTCAAAAAACTTCAGAAAACGCCGATACCTTCTATGTAACACGAACCTCCTCTAGTAAGAAAGAGGCTGAGCTCAAAACAAAGCGAAATGGGCGAAGCCAATTTCGCTTTGTTCATTTTTAAGCCCACGAATGAAAGTGCAAATCTTGAAGTCATTGCACAGTTGTTGAACGCCGCTCCTGGTTGCGCAATTTTACCTGCCAGATTCGTAAAATCACTTTCAAATTGCAAAGTTCAAACGATGAAGGATGCGCTGTATTTTTAAAGACTCTTGGCCATTTTTTTGAAAGCCGACCGAGCCGACACTAAAGAAAGTTGCGACAACTTTTCCTGGCTGAAAAAGCCTGTCATTCCAACCGATTCCTCTGCCGTGTCGCCCTTAATGGTGTCGAATAGAATTGCATTCTCTACACCCTTTCCGAAGGCCTGAATATGCACCCATGTCTGGGGTTTTCTCTGTCCAACTCCCATCACGGAGAAGCCTTCAAGGTGCGTTGTTACATCACCCATAATAATTGCATCGACACCAAGATCTCGAATCAGTTTTTCACGACCATCGAAGTTGAGGATCCGAGGTCCATCTTTATCCATAATTCCCTCGACAAGATAGTCCTGCGTTCCCTGATTCGTAGGCATTTTATTTTGCCAGCCTTCCATCGTTTTTTTGTAAGCCTCGATGTAGGCCGGATTTTTTTTCATCGCTTGCAAATCGACCACTTGCCATCCTTTCGCTGCACCCAACGCCTTAGCAAATTCTTCTAAAACTTGATCGGCCATTTTAGATTGCTCAGGGATCATGCCTCCGCCAGCCTTTCCTTCTAGCTTTCCGGTGTTTCCACTTAAGGTAAGGCCTGCCGGTGTTGGTTGATTCACTTTGTAAGCGACAATCGCTACTTTCTTAATTTTTTTAATTTCAGCGTCGTTCACCT
>JAYWEU010000243.1:0-10045 GCA_043779385.1 Pseudobdellovibrionaceae bacterium | reverse complement strand
TGTTTTACCAGAAATGAAAAAACAAAAATTCGGAAGAATCCTAATGATCACCTCTTTGGCCGCGAAAGAGCCTCTGGCGGGTTTAACAACTTCGAATGGATTTCGTGCCGGCCTTGCCGGGTTAGCAAAATCAATTGTTAACGAAGTCGCCAGCGATGGAATTACGATAAATCTTTTACTGCCAGGATATACGGCGACGGATCGCCTGAAAGAGTTAAAATTAACCGATGAAAAAATTCGCCAAATGGTTCCGGCAGGACGGTTGGGAGATCCCCGGGAACTGGCTGACCTAGCTTGCTTTTTATCCTCGCCCCGGGCTGGTTACATCAACGGCCAAAGCATCGCTATTGATGGTGGCGCGCTTCGTGGGCACTCTTAATAAACAAACCCCTGACCGTCGATTAAATTGACTTAGCGATCAAAAGTGACCTTATCGAAAGACAGTACGGTGCCGTCGGGGCCGTCATGAAAAATGAGATTAAAGAACGTTCAACTTGGTCCACAGCCGATACGAATATGATCGTCATGGGCACGACGGGCTACGAAGCTTCTGCATTTGAAATGCGCAAATTTTTGGCACCTTGACCTTGGCCGATGGCGACTATTTTTTAGGTGATCATGGGATCAATTTTGAAACTTTAAAAGTCGCACAGAAACCGATCTACGAAATGAAATTCGAACGGTTTCAAAATCGGATCATTTATAAAAAAGGCAACCTTCTTTTTGATGGCCATCTGGTTCATTAAATTTTATTTAAGCCCACGAATAATCAGCTCTGCCGTGGCCGGGTTTGTCGCTAGGGGAACATTGTGCACGTCGCAGATTCTGAGCAGCATCGAAATATCAGGATCATGGGGATGCATCCCCAAAGGATCGCGTAAGAAGATAACTGCGTGGCAATGACCTGTCGCTACCGCAGCGGCAATTTGAGCGTCTCCGCCAAGGGGCCCCGACAGCAGGCGTTTTATTTTTAGGCCCGCCTTCTGAACCAATCCGCCCGAGTTTCCGGTGCCGATCAAATGATATTGTCGAAGGAGTTTGGCATGAGTTTTTACAAATGAGACTAAGAAAGGTTTTTTTCCATCGTGGGCAATCAGGGCAATGGTCTTTTTCATTTTATGATTAAAGCGATTTTAAGATGAAACTGCAAGATTCCTGTTGAATGACTCTCGGTTCCCAATGCAAAATTCGAGAATGAAAAAATCAGATCTAAAAATTATGCTTTTAGGGTCCGGTGAGCTGGGGAAAGAGTTTGCGATCGCGGCTCAGCGCCTAGGGCTGTCTGTGATTGCGGTGGATCGCTACGAAGATGCGCCGGCCATGTCTGTGGCCGATGCCTTTGAAGTCATTGATATGCTAGATGCGAAAGCTCTTGAAAAAGTGGTGCAGCAGCACAAGCCGGATATCATCGTTCCTGAAATTGAGGCCATTCGAACTGAAAAGCTTCAAGAGTTTGAAGCTCAAGGAATTCAAGTGGTTCCCACGGCCAAAGCAGCGTACTTAACTATGAACCGGGACGCGATCCGCGATGTGGCGGCGCGAACTTTAAAACTAAAGACGGCTGCATTTTTCTATGCAGAAACCTTAGAGGAGTTGGTTAGCGCCAGTCATAAAATTGGCTTTCCCAATGTTGTAAAGCCTGTGATGTCATCGTCGGGGAAGGGTCAGTCTGTCGTTAAAAAGCCAAGCCAGATTGAAAAATCTTGGAACTTTGCTGTGGCTGGAATGAGAGGCGATCAGAGGAAAGTGATTGTCGAAGAATTTATTCCTTTTGATTCTGAAATCACGTTGCTAACGATCAAACAAAAAAAAGGTCCAACCTTATTTGTGGCGCCGATTGGTCATCGGCAGGAACGCGGTGATTATCAAGAGTCTTGGTTGCCCGCTAAAATCACTCCGCAGCAATTAAAAAAAGCTCAGAAGATGGCTAAAAAGGTCACTGATTATTTGGGAGGAGCTGGTCTTTTTGGCGTGGAATTTTTTGTCACAAAAAAAGAGATTTATTTTTCAGAACTTTCGCCGCGCCCTCATGATACTGGAATGGTGACTTTGGCTTCCCAAGATTTAAATGAATTTGATCTTCATCTAAGAAGTATTTTGGGATTTCCAATTCCATCAATTTCTTATTGGGGGCCAACAGCTTCCGCCGTTATTTTGGCAGATCAAGAATCCAAAAACTTTTCAGTCTTTGGAATTGATCAAGCTTTAAAAATAAAGCAAAGCGAAGTGCTTTGGTTCGGAAAGCCGATCACAAAACCTTTCCGGCGCATGGGAGTGGCCTTAGCACGCGGTCAAACAATTCAGGAAGCCCGAAAAAAAGCTTGCCAAGCAGCTGCGCTGGTTAAGATTAAATATTTAGATTAGGTTTCTGTTTTAAGTTCGGCTTCTTTTTTTTCTTCAGATTTTAGAAACGCCGCAATCATATCTCGACGAGAGACTATACCTACTAAGTTCATTTTTTTATCGACCACTAAAACTCGCCGAACAGGTTTTGTTAAAAAGCGCTTAAAAACTTCAGAAAAAGGATCGTTGGCTTCGACGGTGACTAATTGATTAGCGGGGACAAGCTTTCCATGAAAATCAGAAAGGGGTTGATCTAACTCACCCAAAGCCGCAAAACGCATGAGGTCAGATTCACTGACAACGCTGATGACTTTTAAGGAACCTTTTTCCACAACAGGGGCACCACTAATTTTTTTTGCGATAAATGTCTTGATGATGCTTCGAATAGATTCTGACATCGTCACAGAAAATGGTTCTGGGGTCATAATTTCAAAAATATGGAGGGTCGAAACACTAGATTTTTTCATCCTCTAATTCTAAGGGTAAAATTCGGCCTGAGATTCAAAAACTTCGGCGTTAAAGTTCTGTTCTAGCCCTTTGACCGGTGCATTGGCATAGGTTATCAATAGCTTCTGGATGCCATGCTCCAAAGGACGGTTTATGAAAACGTTGAGTTTAATTCTTTTTATTGCAGGGTTAGGGATGACACAGGTAGGCGCTGCGTTGACGAAGGATTCGCTGACGATCGGATTAAGTGCCGAGTTTGAAAATCTTAATCCATTAATCACCTCCCAGGCTGCGACCAAATATATGCTTTATTTAGCTTGGCGGCCCCTTGTGATTCTAACGCCTGACAATCAATGGAAGCCTTTAATCATCAAACAAATTCCAACCATCGAAAATAAACTGGCAAAAAAAATAGGCTCAGGACTTCAGGTGGTGATTGAAATTATTGATCAGGCCAAATGGGGCGACGGCACGCCATTATCGTGCCGGGATATTCAATTTGCTTGGCAAGTGGGAAAAAGTAAAAACGTTTCGAATCCGAATCGCGAGCCTTATGAAAATATCACGCGAATCGAAGCTGACAAAGTCAATCCCAAGAAATGCACGATTGATTTTGCCAAAACTAAATTTGATTACTATCAAACAATGCCAGATCCCTTGCCCGCTCATTTGGAAGAGGCTGTTTTTAAGAAATACGGCAATAAAGCGGAAGGCTATGATTTAAACTCTTTATATACAAAAAATCCAACCAACCCCGGTCTTTATTTTGGTCCTTATGTGATTTCAGAAGTAAAACTAGGAAGCCATTTAATTTTTACGCCCAATCCTTACTTTTATGGCAAAGCTCCCGAGTTTAAAAAAATTATTTTTAAATTAGTTCCTAATAATGCAACCCTTGAGGCCAATTTGCGCTCAGGGATTATTGATATGATCAGCTCGGCAGCGGGGCTTGGCTTAGATCAAGCGGTTATTTTTGATAAAAAAGTAAAATCAGAAAGTCTGCCTTACTCAGTTGTCTTTGAAGACGGAGTTATTTACGCTCATATTGATTTAAATTTGGAGTCTGCGATTTTGTCAGATTTAAAAGTGCGTAAAGCGCTTTCAATCTCATTTAATAAAGATGAAATGATTAAATCTTTGCTGGAAGGCCGGGGACGGGCGGCCCATCATTTTGTCACTGAAAAGGATCCCTGGTTCACCGACAAGGTCGAAAATTATTCCTACAATAAAAGGGAAGCTGGACGCTTACTAGAGGAGGCTGGCTGGAAAATGGGCGCGAATGGCTATCGTGAAAAAAATGGCAAAACACTGACCTTGAATTTATTAGCCGCGGCCGGAGCCAAGCTGAATGAAATGATAGAAGTTTACTTACAGGAAAAATTCAAAGCCGTTGGCATAGAGCTTTTGGTTAAAAATGAACCACCACGAGTTTTCTTTGGTGAAACGGTCAGCCATCGAAAATTTGATTTAGCGATGTATTCTTGGGTGTCAGTTCCAGAAAGCAGTCCACGATCCACTTTGCATTCATCCATGATCCCATCGGCCAAAAATTCATGGGCGGGTCAGAATTATCCTGGATATAAAAATACCGAAGTTGATCATCTGATTGAAAAACTTGAAGAAGAATTAAACCCAAAAAAGCGAGCTGTCTTTGCGCAAAAAATTATCGAAGCTTATGTCCGAGATATCCCTGTCATTCCAGTTTATTACCGTCCGAATAACTGCGTGATCCCTAAAGCTTTAAAAAACTTTCGGCTTTCGGGACATGTTTTTTATGAAACCTTAACAGCTGAAAACTGGTCTTTGTAATGCAAGACCTCAAACGCTTAGCGGAACTGATGGACTCTAAGTATCGGGGTCCGTTTGGGTTTCGATTCGGCTGGGATGGGTTGATCGGGCTTTTTCCAGTGGTGGGAAATATTGTCACAACTTGTGTTTCACTTTACATCATTATCAGAGCTGCATTTTTAGGTTGCCCGCCCATTGTCATTGCTAGAATGGGTCTGAATCTATTGATTGATAATATTTTCGACTGGGTGCCCATTTTAGGAAATATCTTTGATTTCATGTGGCGCGCCAATAATAAGAACATTTCCCTTCTTGAAGATTATTTGGCAAACCCTCGGAAAGCTGTGGCAGGTTCTAGGGGGGTCATCTTTGGAGTTATTTTTATGTTAGTGGCTCTGTTAGCTAGTTTTATTTTGGCGGCCTTTTATTTCTTGCATTGGTTGATCAATTACATATAATTTACATATGGTGGATCGAAAGATTATTCATGTCGATATGGACTGTTTTTACGCAGCGGTTGAAGTGAAACACAACCCCTCGCTCCGAGGAAAACCTCTGGGGATTGGTGGGCCTCCCAATACGCGCAGCGTCCTTTGCACGGCAAGCTATGAAGCTCGAAAGTTTAAGGTCAGGGCTGCCATGCCGTCGTCCCAGGCCGTTCGACTTTGTCCGCAATTGATTTTGATCCCGCCTCATTTTGATTTGTATAAAAAAGAAAGCCAGGCGGTTCACAAAATTTTTTATCGATTCACAAATCGGGTTGAGTCCCTATCTTTAGATGAAGCCTACCTAGATGTCACAGAATCAAAAATTTTTGGTGGGAGTGCCACTTTGATGGCCCAAGAAATTCGACGTTTGATTCAAACCGAATTAAACCTGACGGCGTCTGCGGGAATTGCCAGTAATAAATTCTTAGCAAAAATTGCAAGCGATTGGAAAAAACCCAACGGTCAATTTGTCATCCGCCCTTCAGAAATCGAACAGTTTATGAAAGCCCTTCAGATTGAAAAGATTTATGGTGTGGGGAAAGTCACCGCCCAAAAAATGCATGAGATGGGATTAAGGACCTGCGCTGATTTGCAAAAATATTCAGTTTTTGAATTGGCCCGAGTTTTTGGATCAAGGGCTGCTGAGCTTAAAGAATTAGCCTTCGGAATCGATCATCGCCCCGTCGAAGTCCATTCAGAAAGAAAATCTTTAACAGTGGAAGAAACTTTTGATCGGGATTTATACGACTTAGATCAGTGTTTGAAACAGGTGCCAAGGCTTTATGAGGACTGGCAACATCGGATGCTAAAATGCAAGGAACAAAATCGAATCCGTGGATTTGTAGTGAAAATTAAATTTTCTGATTTTAAAAGCACGACCCACGAAATTTCTGCAAAACATTGGCCTCAGCTTCAAGATTTCATAACCCTTCTAGGCAAAGCCTGGGAAAGACGTTCTGAACCCGTTCGGCTGATCGGTTTAGGTGTTCGCTTGGCTTCCGATTCTGTAGAAAAGGAATCGGCCCAAATGAAGTTTGCACTTTAGAATCTTAACCGGTGGTTAACATGCCACTGGAAATTCCGGTCACTGTTAAGCGAAGCAAATTCACATCATGATCCTTTTTTGCTAAAATTTGCAAAAGATTGAGCGGGTGAATCATCGGTGATCTCAGTTGAATACTTTCGCCCAACCAAGGTCGAAACCACATAAAATTTGTCTGGTCTGTAATTTCTTGATAACAATGGGTCGTTTTTTGAAGCTCTGCTTCAAAAGCACGAAAATTGTTTTCCGCATCATTTTTTGATAATCCACTTTGTTGTAAATAAATCCACCAAATCGCCAGTTCAATTTTAGCAAGAGTAAATCCCAAAACTTTTATATAGGATGTAAAAACTGGTTGTGTTTTAAAATCATTCTTTATTTGCAATTTTTCGTCGGCGGTTATTTCTGACCAGGCACTGCCGACCCCCCACCAGGTCGGAAAAAGTAATCGAGTTTGTGTCCAGCAAAGAACCCATGGAATCGCTCGCAGGCCTTTGACCGTCAGCTGCTGCGTTCTTTTAGCAGGCCGAGAACCAATTTTTAAAATATTTAAATACGAGTAAGGCGTTGCAAGCTCTGTCATTCTTAAAAACTCGGTCGAGCGAATCTGAGTCTGATAATGATCAGAAATTTTTTTAGACCATCCTTCAAGCGCTTCTGATTTTGTGACTGTTGTTTTGTTTTGCAGCCCGCGCTGTGCGCTTTGAATAATTTTTTCGACCTGTCGTTGAGCCATCGCCGGTGTGGCTAGGGACCGTTCGATCATTTCACCTTGAACAGTCACTTTGTATCGGCTGAGAGCTGACTTAGGCCACCAGGCTGTTTGGTCTTCAATTGAGCCCCCGCCGCGATCGGCGCTGCCCCCCGAGCCGTGAAAAAAGACTGGGATCAGGCCGCTTTTTTGACAAACTTTTTCTAATTCTGGAAGAGCTTTTGCGATGGAAAGACGGCTTGGTAAAACGCCGGCTTCCTTGGCTGAATCTGAATAACCCACCATCATTTCCAGCAGACCATCCCAATTTTTTTGGCAGGCTATTTTGATTTCGGGATCGTGGGTCATTTCATAGATAATTTTTGGAGCCTCTGCCAGAGAGCTGGCCTCTTCAAAAAGAGGAATCACAGGCAGACAAACATCCCCAAAGGCCAAAGTTTGTTTTTTTGCTGCGGCCCGAATATGCGCCATGGATTCGCACATGCTAATAATAAAACCACGAGCATACCATTGAGGATCTCCCCCTTTGGAGATCAATGCGATAGCGCCCAGCATCCGATCAATGGCTAATTTCTGACCCTTCAGAGGCTTTGCCATCAGCACGTCCGAAGACTCCCGAAGTTCCAAAGGAACAACGAGGCCGGGGAACGTCGAAAAGATCTGCCGCAGGCGTAAAACCTGCTCTGGAAAAGTGGAAAGTTCTTTTAAGTATTCTTTTTCAAAGGCAAAAAAGGTCTTGGTCCAGTGCAGCAGTCGTCTAGAATCTCCGGACCGCAAAACTTGTAAAGACTTTGTTGATTTTTTAACAAGCAATAGTTTTTTTTGTAAAACCTTGGATGGGAATAGATTTAATGTATCTTGAATTCCATCCAGAAGCTGTGAAACAATCGCCAGAATTTTTTTTCGTGATAAATTAAGACTTTGCAAAAGAACTTTTTCGTCAACTCCAGGATGGCCATCTTTGTCGCCGCCGACCCAGCTTCTGACATAGAAAGGAACGGCGGTTCTTTGTAAATCTAGAAGATGAAATAAAACTTCATCTCGCAGAAGCAAAGAGTAAACATGTTCGGCCTCATCTTTGACCTTTGGCGCCCGTGATCTAACAATCGGTGTGCGCCAGGCCACTTCTAACAAGTGCAGCAACTGATTTCGTTCCAGGGATGTGGGTTCCAGCAAATCTTCTTCAGACAATCGATTTAGGATTTGATTCAGCACTTTTTGAATTTGATGGAATATTTCAATATTTTGCGGAGCTCGCGCTTCAGTCGGGTGGGCGGTTAAAACATAAGTGATACTAACCGGTGATAAACCATCAATATTCTCATGGTTTATTTTTAGTGTCAGGCGATGACTTCGATAAGCATTTTCACATGAATTGATAAGCTCTAGCATTAAAGTAAAGGATCTAGCGATATCAAAACGCTCATTGGAATTTAAATTTTGAAGGTGAAGGTAGTTTTTTTCTAATTGCTGAGTTGCTTCCGTAAGGTCAGAACTTCTTAAGCGAATCATATTTTGTCGTAAGGATTCAATTTGCTGAAATTGTTTTGATCCTATCTCGCGCTCGATCACTTGACCCAGCAAAGACACTGAAAAATGAACAAGGCTTTTTAGTTTGGCAGTTAGTTCCATGCCGGCTAGCTAAAATCATTATCGAAGCAATGTAAAGTTAGAAACCAACATTTAAAAGAGGCGAAACGACAAAAGGGCCTTTGGAATTAAAGTTCACTAAGCCAATTTGTACGCCATGCAAATTGGAGGTAAAATTCACAAGACCTATTTGCAGCCCGTAAACGCTCATGGCTTTATTATAAAGACCTATCTGGACACCATAAATATCTGTGAATGGGGATAAATTCCCCAGCAGCGCGGCTTGGACTCCAACCACTGAAGATGTTGCTGTATTGGAATTTAATCCAAGGGCCATTTGCAAGCCGTAGACAGTGGTTTTATTATTATTAATGTTGGCAAGGCCAGCGAACTGCAATCCAAGAATGGTTGTTGTGCCTTTCGTATAATTGAAAGCACCAGCCAGGGCGATGCCCGTGAATTCCTGGTCCGTGATATTGCCCAAAACTCCAAAGTCTAATCCGTAAAGGTCTCGGTGATGTCCCCATAAAAAACTAAATCTTGCGCCCGTAATTGTAAATTCATCAGAAGGGAATTGCAATGGGGGCAGAATCGCTACAGCCACCGGAGAAACAGCTGCATCAGCTCTCTCAGAGATTAAAAAAAACGCGAATAAGAAGAATAGATTGATGAATATTTTTTTCATTCCCAAGTATAAAGAATTTTTATCAATGATGCATCGACATTTTTTCGCAAGATTCAGCGCAATAACGACAGGCATCGGCGATGGCTTTCATTTCGCTGTCATCGTGGAAGCGTTCACAGCTTTGGGCACAAACTAAACAAGTCTCTGCACAGGCCATACAGACGACATAGTGCATTGGAGATTCCCGAAGCATAAAGTCAGTCGTCAGGGCGGAAATTTCTGAAACATCGCGAAGCGCACGAAGATGGGTGACCTCTGAATGCATACCACCTTTTCCTAAGCAGTGAGAAATCGTCTGTTCGCATAGCTGATGAACCTTCGTGCAGTTTTTAATGCAAGTAAGCAGGTCGCTGCTGAGGTGCTTCTCCATGTTTTTTAAGATTGTTTGGCTGGTTTCAAAGTTTGATGATGTGTCCATAATAACCCCTTTGGTAAATAGATAAGTGCTTGATTGTCCCAAAAAGGAATCAATCATCACCTAGAGGGTCTTTGTCGCAAGATTCGCGCCAAAAAAAGTTAGAAGTAAAATTTTTTGCAGTTTCACCAAAAACAAGGTTAGTCTCGGGCATGGCAGTCCCCTGGCGTGTCGAAAAAATTGCAATCTTTGAAAATAATTTCGTTTTTGTGATTCATAACGAAGTCGATGCCATCGTTTTGGACCCGGGCGAAGCGTCGGCAGCCCTTGCCTTTTTAAAAAAGGCCCAGCTCAATTGCCGAATGATTTTAATCACCCATCACCATGCAGATCATGTGATGGGGGTGAGCGAAATCAGCAATAAATACTCTTGCCCAGTTTATGGTCCGCTTAAAAATCAGGATCAGCTGTTAAGCTTGGTCACTGATTGGGTAAAGGACGGGGATAGAATCAACTTTCAGGATCTTCATTTCACAGTTTTTGAATGGCCTGGTCATACCCTTGGGCATTTGGCCTTTTGGTGCGCGGATCAGAA
>JAYWEU010000242.1:0-10051 GCA_043779385.1 Pseudobdellovibrionaceae bacterium | reverse complement strand
ACGACCACCAATTCAGGCCGCAATTTTTTAAGCAAAATAACTAAATCCAAGCTGGGACGAGCATTCCAAATATAAACGCCAAGTCCGACAATGACCGGATTTTGTCGCAAAATATTTTCTGCAATCACCCGCACATCTTGCGCAATCGTGTATTCCAAAATCTGAGTTTGCGGCTGCAAGTCTTTCATATTGGCATAAATATATCTAAGGCCAAAGGCGGCATGCTGGTAGGTAGAATTTAAAGTGACTAATAAAATATTTTTATTTTCAGTCATAAAATTAAATTCCTTAAAATATAAACTTGGTGGATCTTTTGATCATGAAAGTCATTCGGGATGGTTAGCGGCGTTATATCTTCGACTTTATAGTCCGTTAATATTTCAGGGGCCAGTTTAAAATTTCTTTTGTTCGTAGAAAAAAACAATTGCCCCTCGGGCTGCAGGCGTTTCATGGTTTGCTGGATTAAAGGCAACTGATCGCGCTCGACTTCAAAAGTTCCCTCCATTCGTTTGGAATTAGAAAACGTCGGAGGGTCCAAGTAAATCAAATCAAACCTGTCGGTGACGGGTTGGTTAAGGTAGTCAACCACGTCGGATTGTAAAAAGCGATGGGACGCCAGCGGTATTTCATTTAAATTAAAATTATCGATCGTCCAATCCAAATAAGTCCGCGACATATCGACACTTGTTGTTTCGGCTCCGGCTTTGGCGGCCACGACACTAAAGGATCCCGTATAACAAAAAAGATTTAAGAAGCTTTTGCCACTGGCGATTTTTGAAATCTTATATCGAAGCGGTCGATGATCTAAAAAAAGACCGGTGTCTAAATAATCGTAAGGGTTCACCCAGAACGAACAATGAGTTTCTTTCACCTGAAAGCGCCGCTTGGTTTCAGCAATTTTTTCGTATTGATTGACGCCCTCTTGACGTTCGCGTTTTTTAATCACGACGTCCTCAGCTTCGACATTAAAACTTTCTTTTAAAGCTTCAAGCACCAAAGGCAGATGATTTTTGTCTTTATCAATCCATTTGTCGCTGCGATCGTAGACCACAAAAATATCCCCGTACTTATCCACGATAAACGGAAACTCGGGGATATCCCGGTCATAAATTCGAAAAGCCTGAATCTGGTTGCGATCGGCCCAGGGTTTCAGTTTTCGGTAGTTTTTATCAAGACGGTTTTTAATCATCGACATGTCTGGAACTGGTTTAGACAATGTTAGCTTGATTCGCTAGGGAAAAGTCACTGGACCTTAAGACAGTCTAGTTTTTGAACCTTGCAACCAACTAAAACTGAACCGACAAGAGGGCGCCCCATTTTAGGAATTCATGATTACTTTCAATAACTTTCGTTAAGCCGGAAGGACTAATTCCCGATAAACAAAATATGATCGTTTTGCCATTAGGTCTACGTGCTAAACTTTACATAAAGCCTTGGGCAACAATAGCCATAGCTGTGGTCACTATTGGATTCTCGATCATGGGCCTTTATGGACAAAAAGGGCTGGAAGGGTTCAGAAAGAACAGCTTCTTAGCCCACGACATTTACAATCTTTCTTATCTTGCGATCAAAAACGACTGTAAAACTAGCTTTGCCGAGGTCGTCTGTACCTTTTTCGAAGGTTATGTCAAAGCCGAAGACTTGGCGCAAACCGATCTCATGCTTGAAAAAATTGAAAAATTTGAGGCCTTTGATCGACCCACCAAAGAGAAAATAAAAGACTATATTCAAAACCTTCCAAAAAATCTAAACCAGAAGAATGAAGCCTTTACGAAAGCCGCCGATTCCGTCAGGCAAGAGGTCGCACAATATTATTTTGAGCATTACTTGCTGTCGCCTGAAAATATGAGCTGGCAATCTTTGGCGGTCGCTCCTTGGCTGCACCAAAATTGGTGGACCTTGTTGGTTAATCTTTTGATCCTTGGACTTTTCTCATGTTTTCTTGAGCAAAGAATTGGTGCAGGATTTTTACTGCCGCTTTATTTTCTGGGTGGAATGGCAGGTGTCGCCCTCCAAGTCAGTTTTGCGAACTCTTATCAATGGGTGACTGGCGAAATGGCCGGTGCTGTGGCGATTCTTGGCGCTTATTGCGTCTTCTTTTTCAAAGAAAAGGTTAAAATTTATCTAAATCTATTTTTAATGTTTGAAAAAAAATTCACCATTCCCGGATGGCTTTACATTGCATTATTTTTCTTGGTGGGAAATGCTTTTTACGTGGCGCCTGACATTATCCCAAGCCCGATTTTATATTCTCAGATGTTAGGACTCTGCATTGGAGTCTTTTGCGGTTTTTTAATTTCGATGCTGGTCTGGGTGCAAAAAGACTTTTTATTTGAAGCCGAACAAAATGCATATTTCAAAGCCAAAAAAACGACCCAGCCCTTAAAAAAAATAACTCATTGTTTGAAATTATTAGAGATCAATCCATACAATTTTACAGGTGTTGAATATCTGATGAAGTCCTTATCTAAATATCACGTTGACTCGGCAGATATCCCAGACAATGACCTTAAAAAAATTGGAAATTTGGTGATTCGCATGATCAACGGCGAATTCTTAGTTGAACCGACCCAGGTCTATTCGATCATTTCACTTTTGCCTCTAACGTGGAACTTTACTTTGGTGCCTATGCCTCGGCTGGAAAAAAAAGAGCTTAGGAAAATTGAAAACGGAATCCTTGAAAATGACTGGAGGTTGGCGATTCGCTTTTATGATTTATATTTAGCTCAGCACCCAAGTCCTCGCGTCAAAGAAGAGCTTCTGATTACGATTCAAAAACTGATTGTACAAGTGGAAAGTCCCATGAATCCAGAATACCATCAAAATATGGAGTGGCTAAGGGTGTATGTCATGTTCAGTGGTAAAACCGCCATCTGCCAACTCTTGGCCGATAAATACGAAGACAAAACGGCGGCTGGTTAGGCTATTCAATTTCGTGCGATAGAGGCCGTCGGGGCGCGCGAAAGTAATTTCTTGGCGAAAGCACCAGCAAATCAGACAGCCGACTCATGTACACGCAGGCATAGCGATCAATCTGATAGGCTAAGTAACTTTCTTCGTTTCCGGCCCGCATCAGTTGTCCCCATTGTGGATTGTACAATGTATGCTGCTTTTTAATCAGCTGACTGATCTGACCATCAATTTCTGATATCTTTTTTTGCAAGGTATCCACTTGCGATTCGTCAGATTGCCCTTTTTCTACTCGCAAGGTCATCATGCCTGTTAGGTCATCTTCTAAGGGCTCTTTTTTATGCATTAACATTTCAATTTCATGATTGATGGGTTCGGCCTTTTTATTATTACTAATTTCGCCTTCAAGTTCTTCGATCACCATGGCCGTTCGCCAGTTGCAATCTTTTTTTAAGCGCAGGATATCTCCGTAAATATGATCTCCGACATAAAGAATATCATCTCCATTCAAACCCAAATCAGAGGTGAATTTTTTTGCATTTCCTCCCTGATAAAGACCGGGCACCAGCTTGTCATCAAGATTTGTCATCGACCCATCCTGTGGATTGACCTTCAAATATTTGTAATCCTCATAAAAATATTTTGGCTTTTGGGCCAGCGTGATAACGATTTCAAAAAGATCTAGCCAGTTGGCATGATCTTTTAAAAATGGATTGATCGCATAGTCCAATAAAAGCTTCGTGTAATGAAAATCAGAATTAGTAACGACAAAAAGTTTTTTTCCATGCTTTTTAAATTTCTCAAGGCCATGCACAACTTCGGGATCTTTAATAATGTACTGATCTAAATTGCGTTTTACTTCTTCCTTTAAAGATCCATCCCGGTGCGCTTCATCTAAGGCTGCTAAGACATCATCGGCAATCTGTGCGTACTCGGGATATTTATGGGTCACATCGGAATCTTTTAAATCCACTAGCTGTGCAAAAAGATTTGCTAACGACATTGAAAAGAAAGTATCAATCGCCATGTAATCTGTATTGCTAAGATCAATATAAGTGCTTTGATAAAGTTTTTGATGAGTTTTAAAATCCAAAAGTTGCTGGCCGTGATAAGAAGCTCGAATCGCCGCATAGCGATTGAGTTTTAACAAATTTCCCTTTTTTCGATCGATGACAAGACCGCGCACAGCAAAGTTATAATCAAACGTCAACTTTCGAAGACTTTCAGGGTAGCCATTGCGAATCATCTTATCGATCATTTTAGAATGCGAAAGGCGCTCAAAGTTTTCACTGTTGTAGCGGATCAAAGTGTGATCCATATCCAAGCCAATATAGCGAATTCTTTTAAGATTTAAAGTTCGGTTGATATAAACTCTGCATTTACGATCTGGCATTCAGTGCTCCTGCGTCTAAGGTTCCTAGTTTACCTTAAATTTGCTGACGCCAGCAAGATAATCCACGTAGGATAACCCATGCTTTTAGAACCCACCCTCAGTCCTGAACAGCAAAGCGCTATGTCCGCTCTGCATTCTGGCGAAAATATATTCCTGACGGGCGGCGCTGGCTGCGGTAAAAGCTTTTTGATTCGTGAATTTATTAAAGACCTAGACCCGAAAATATTTCCCATTTTAGCTTCGACAGGAACGGCCGCTGTCCTTTTGGGGGGAAGAACTTTTCATAGTTTTTTTGGCTTAGGAATCATGGAAGGCGGGCCTGAGGCCACCTTCGAACGAGTGTCGAAGGAACCTAAAATCTTGGCGCGGTTAAAGCGCATCGAAGGTTTTGTCATGGACGAAGTTTCGATGATTCCAGGATCGGCTTTCCGCGTTGCTGAAGCGCTGACAAGATTGGCCCGTGAAAGCACTTTACCTTGGGGCGGTGCCCGCGTCATTGCCGTCGGCGACTTTTTACAATTACCGCCGATCACTCGCGGTGGCCCCCGCGACTGGTGCTTTTTAGATCCTTCATGGAATTTTAGCGGTTTTCAAAATATTCGCCTGACCATCAATCATCGCGTTGAAGATAGCGAGTACTTAAAAATTCTTGATGGTTTGCGCCTAGGAAAAGTCACCGCCGAAGCCAAAGAGTTTCTTGATGCCAAATTAAAACCCCACAATGAAGAGTCGCCGGGGACGCGCCTATTTCCTTTAAGAAAACAGTCGGAAGAATATAACAATAAAAAGCTGAATGAGCTGCCAGATGCTGAAGTCCACATCGATTCAATTTATCTAGGCCCAGAAAAATTTATTGATGTTTTAAAAAAATCGGCGCCCGTGCCCGAGCGCCTGACTTTAAAAATTGGCTGCCAGGTGATGTTTGTGCAGAATGATCCCAGCCGTCGTTGGGTGAATGGCACCAAGGGCGAAGTCATTGATATTTTACCTGATAAAATCGTTGTTAAAAAATACGAAGGCCGCAATGTGACGGCCGACAAAAGCAGCTTTTCCATGATGGACGCCGAAGGCAAAGTTGTGGCTTCGGTCATTCAATTTCCCTTGATGCTAGCCTACGCCACAACAATTCATAAAAGCCAGGGCGCGACTTTAGATGAAATTTGGTGTGATCTGGCCGCCCTATGGGAGCCCGGCCAAGCTTACGTGGCCTTAAGCCGGCTGCGCACAGGCCAGGGCTTGCATTTGCTTCGCTGGCAAGCCCGTTCCGTGATGGCCGACCCCCAGGTTTTGCGATTCTACCAAGGAATTGAGTCTGGGCTTGATTCCTTCGATTTAAGGGTTTAATTCATAATTCTATCTTCGAGGAGGCCGCATGGCTCAGATCACTGAACAAAATCCAGTTGGTATTAATGGCGTCGATTTTATTGAATACGCGGGCCCCGAGGCAAAAATGCTTGAGACCTTATTCTCGCGCATGGGATTCCGTGAAGTGTCCGTCGTCGATGGAAAAAATATTAAGCTTTTCCGGCAAAATAAAATTAATTTTATTCTGAACATGGAACCTAAAACTTTTGCCGCCGACTTTGCAAAATTGCATGGTCCCAGCATTTGCACCACAGGTTGGACCGTCGTTGATGCCGAGCACGCTTTTAAAACCGCAGTCGCCAGAGGCGCACGACCTTACACAGGAACTGAGGCTCAAAAAGGCGCCACCCCATTTCCAGCGGTCTACGGAATTGGCGATTCCTTGGTTTATTTCGTCGATGCTAAAAATCACCAAAAACTTTACACCGAAATTTTTAAAATTAAAGAAGCCGACAAATCTCCTGCCGGCCATGGTCTGATTGAAGTGGATCATTTCACCAACAATGTCCCCAAAGGCGAAATGCAAAAGTGGTGCGAATTTTACGAAAAGGTTTTTAATTTCCGCGAAACCAGATATTTTGATATCAAAGGAAAATCCACCGGACTGATTTCAAAGGTCATGCGTTCTCCTTGCGGAAAATTTTCAATTCCGATCAATGAACCCGGCGAAGGAAAAAATCAAATTCAAGAGTACTTGGATCAATATCATGGTTCAGGCATTCAACACTTGGCGATGACCACAGGGGATATCATCGAAACTTTGGAAACGATGAAAAGCAGCCAGATCGAATTCTTGTCCCCTCCGCCACGAACTTATTATGCCATGATGAAAGAACGACTTCCCCATGTCATCGAAGACTTAGATCGATTAGAAACAAATGCCATTCTTGTGGATGGTGATCATGACGGCTATTTATTGCAAATTTTCACTAAAAATGTCATCGGCCCTATTTTTTATGAATTGATTCAAAGAAAAAATCATTTCGGTTTTGGCGAAGGAAACTTTCAAGCTTTGTTTGATGCCATCGAAAGAGATCAGAAAGAGCGCGGCTATCTTTAAGCCCAGGAGGACTTTATGTTTCATCACTATGCTCAAGGTCGTCACACCACTCAAGGTCACAAGGGAATTCCTGAAGGCCACTTTGAAGAAGAGCAAGGCCGTAAGGGATTTTTTGGCCAAGTCTCTCATTTAATAAAACCCCAACCCAGCACCCGATGGGTGAATATCGAAGGTCCACTGAAACCTCATCTTTTTGATTTGGTCGAGATGCCAAAAAATTTCGGTGCTTGGCAAAGGGTCGTGCACAATAACGACTTGGCCGTTTACAATTTATGGCTGCAAAAAAAACCGGTGAATAAACTGACAGCTTTAAGAAATGCCGATGGCGACACTTTGTATTTCTGCCACAAAGGCGGGGGCGATGTTTTCACTGAATACGGGCTTTTAAAATTTAAAGTTGGTTCATATATCAACATTCCAAAATGTGTTCATCACACAATAATTCCTTCTGAAGACACAAATTTTTTAGTCATCGAATCAAAGACCAGTTATTTTCGTGAACCTGATCGCGGTATGGCCGGAAAAAATGCATTCTATGATTTAGAAGCTTTAGGAAAGCCCGATCTGGCCGCTTTGCATGCAAAAATTAAAGAGCTGGGCGCCCATATTTTAAAAATTGATGTGAAGCGCGGGGGTCAAAAAACTGTTTTTACTTATTCAGAACCTGTTTACGATACGGTCGGGTGGAAAGGGGATATGTTCCCTTTCACTCTTCATATCAGTGATCTGATGCCAATGATGAGTCCTCGGGTCCACTTACCGCCGTCGATTCATACGACCTTTGTTGCGAACGGTTTTGTTGTTTGCACATTTTTGCCGCGACCTTTGGAAACAGATGCGGATGCTTTAAAAGTTCCTTTTTATCATCAGAATATGGATTACGATGAAATCCTTTTTTATCACGACGGAAACTTTTTTAGCCGCGACAATTTGCATGCGGGCATGATGACCGTTCACCCGGCGGGATTTCCCCATGGCCCACATCCAAAAGCTGTGAAAGGTGTGGCGACAAAAACTCATACAGATGAAGTGGCCGTCATGATCGATACTTGGCAACCTTTAGAAATTGATTCGCAAGCAAGCCAAGTCGAACTTCCAGATTACTGGAAATCTTGGATGAACAAGTGACCATTCTTGAGGCGATGAAATTAGCCATCGCTGAGGCCCTCAAAGGCGCACCCTTTGTCAGTCCAAATCCACTTGTCGGTTGTGTCATTTTAGATTCAACCGGAAATTTTTTAAGTTCTGATTATCATCAAATTTATGGCGGACCTCACGCCGAAGTGAACGCCTTGGCGGGCTTAAGTGCCCAGCAATTAAAAGACGCCCATGTTGTTGTCACCCTTGAGCCTTGTGCTCATCAGGGAAAAACGCCCTCTTGTGCAAAAGCCTTAGCGGCACTTCCCATTAAAAAAATAACTTACGGTTTGATGGACCCAAATCCCTTGGTCGCAGGGCAGGGGGCTGAAATTTTAAAATCAGCTGGCAAAGAAGTCTCCCTTTTTTCTGATTTGCAAATTGAGCTTGAAGAACTTTGCGAAGTTTTTTTAATGAATCAGCGGAAAAATAAAATCTTTGTCGCCGTAAAAGTTGCCACTAGTTTGGATGGCCAGATGGCGCTTCAGTCGGGTGAAAGCCAGTGGATTACCGGTGAAAAGGCCCGCCAGCATGCTCATTACTTAAGGTCGTGTTACGATGCCGTCTTGGTCGGTGCGGGGACCATTCAAAAAGACAATCCATCCTTGAATGTTCGTCATCCCGATGTAAAAAAAGAAAATAAAGTGGTCGTTTTGGACCCGCAAGGGTTACAACTTAAAAATTTTTCGAATCTTCGTATGGCTCAGACTCATGAGCTTAAAAATATTTTTTGGTGCGTCAGCGAAGACGCGCAGACTCCACCAATGAAAGAAAGTCCGCAGATACTAAGAATCAAAAAAGATGAGCGTGGCTTTCAGCTGGACCATTTGATGGCGGAACTTTGGAGTCATGGCCTGCGATCTTTATTCGTCGAAGGCGGAGCTCAAACTTTTGCAGCTTTCATTCAGAACTCTTGGGTGCACCGACTTTATTTGTATCAAGCGCCCCATCTGATGGGGGCCGGCGGTGGCTTATCTTGGACGCAAGATCTGTCGATTTCACACTTAAAAGATCGCTGGCAGCTTAAGAATTTGGCTTGCGAAAAAATCGGGGATGACTTGCTGATGACGGCTCGATTCCTTGATTAAAGTCGGGGTTTTCTAAGTAAAGGCTTTACTCACCATATAAATTTTATACACAACCGGATCTGGTTTAGCGGTGTGCTTGAGATAAGTCCTT
This sequence comes from Pseudobdellovibrionaceae bacterium, assembly GCA_043779385.1. Classification (GTDB taxonomy): domain Bacteria; phylum Bdellovibrionota; class Bdellovibrionia; order Bdellovibrionales; family Bdellovibrionaceae; genus JAYWDA01. The sequence goes on along the minus strand of JAYWEU010000242.1, from coordinate 1,007 downwards.
TGATTCGGCGCACTGTAAGGCATTTTTCAAGAGCCCTAGAAGCAGGTTTTAGTTTTTGATATAGTTATGAAATGAACGACGAAGGCAGTAGATCGGGAAGCAATTCCCCCAGCTCATTGGTAAATAATCTGAAAAACGAATGGTCCTTATTTTGGAATAGCCTGTCTGGGGATTTCATTGAAAGTGAATCTGAAGACCCTTTCAAGACCGGTAAAATCCAGGTGTTAACTCTGGAACAAATCCGCGATATCACCAAAGCACTGAGCAAAAACCGCCGCCTAGTGAATCAAAAAATAGAGTCTTTAAATAAAGAAATCGAACTTAATTCTGTGAAATTAGAAACCGTAAGACTGATCGGCGCACAAGACGACGAAATCGTCCACCGAATCAACAATCTTTCAGACGAAGGCCAAATCTTAAGCCAAGAATTATCAAAAATTGATGAGCGCCTAAAAATCATCCGCCACACCGAAGAAGAAGTCCGCAAAAACAGCCAACCTGCATAATGTAATATCGAACCTGGTGGTAAGACCTGCAAAAAGCGGGTTTTTGTGTACAATACTTCTAAAACAGCGTTAAAATTAGAAGTATGATAAAAAGACTACTTCAACCTTCGTCCTCAAGCAGTTTTTTTTTATTTGGCCCTCGTGGATCTGGAAAATCAACTTTGATCAGGTCTTTGCCGTTTCTAAAAAAGTCCATCTTTATTGATTTACTCAAACCCCAAGTCGAAGATCGTTATCGTCTAAACCCTGATCTTTTGGAAAAAGAAGCCGCGGCATTAAGGCCTGGGTCATGGATTGTTATAGATGAAATTCAAAAAATTCCCAAGTTACTAAACCTTGTTCATTTTCTGATCGAAGAAAAAAAAATAAAATTTGCTCTGACTGGATCTAGCTCCAGAAAGCTTAAACGAGGAGCGGCGAATATGCTTGCCGGGCGGGCTTTTAATTACAATCTATATCCGTTCATACAATCTGAATTAAAAAAGTCTTTTAAGCTGGATC
>JAYWEU010000241.1:0-3807 GCA_043779385.1 Pseudobdellovibrionaceae bacterium | reverse complement strand
GCGATTTTTTTGTAAAACAAGATTCTGGGCTTTTTGGATAATTTCAGAAAAATTCTCTCGACTCTTTTTGACAGGAGCTGCCGTCAAGACGAGAGGGATTAGAACCAAAAAAGAGGCCACCCTTGTACAGGTGGCCTTTAATATTTTTGCAGTCATTACATCTTTTTGAAAGACGTTAATAAGATGGTCACTTCACCTAATTGGCTTGGTTGAACAGCTTTCAACATTCCAGAGATCGGAATCAATTGTGGATTAATCCAAGCATTTGATTCCTGATTGTTTGTTTTGTCTTTTAGGCGCGCGTGGATACAGTCGAAAGTTCCAGCCGGTACAGTGATTTTGTCTTCTTTAACTTCTACAATTTCAGTGTTGTTTTTTGGCGGAGCTTCTTCTTTTCCATTCACGATCATTTTTTTAATTTCGCCTGTGTTTGGATCAAGCAACGTTTGAACAACTTGCTTTCCAGCAAAACCTAAATCGATATTTTGGTCTAACCATACTCCGTCAGCGCCAACTTCGCGAACAGACATAACCATAGTTCCTTTGATGAAACCCATGTCAATAGAGTAGTTATTCGTTTCGCCGACTTTCCAGTTAAGACCGGTTGCATGCGCTTGATCTAAGATTTGCTGGTGGTTGATTTGAGTGACGACATCAACAAACGTTGGTGCGGCCATTGCAAAACTAGAAGCTCCTAGAACTAGGCTTAAAATAATTCCTTTTAACATTGAATTCCTCCTTAAGGTGAAGGACTTCCCATTGAAGTCCTCTTTAAAACTTTCGCCTATCAAATCACTTTAAGGATTGGAGTCAATATTAAGTTTGTTGCAGTTGATTGATCATCACTTGACGCGGTTTGCTGCCATTAGCTGGGCCCACAACACCTTCTTTTTCAAAGATTTCAATCAATCTTGCGGCGCGTGGATATCCTAGACGAAATCGTCTTTGAATCAGTGACGCACTAATATGTTTTTGTTCGGAAGCCCAATGAAGGATCTGATTGTACATTTCATCCTGCTCATTGGCGTATTGTTCACCACCGCCAGAAAAGTCGGCGCCTCCGTCATTGCTTCCGACGTGGCCCTCGAGAGCTCTCATGGCAAGAATGTCAAAATCAGGTTCGGCTTGATTCGCCCAAAATTCGGTGACGTCATTGATTTCTTTTTCACTCAAGAAAGGCCCGTGGTGCCGCATTGGTTTTGAAAGTCCCGGCGCTAAAAAAAGCATATCGCCATTGGGAAGCATGCGCTCGGCGCCACCTTCGTCCAAAATAATTCGCGAATCCATTTTGCTAGCCACTTTAAGTCCGATGCGACCAGGAATATTTGTTTTAATGAGGCCTGTGACAACTTCTTTTCGTGGCGATTGCATAGCTAAGATCAAATGAATTCCGCAAGCGCGGGCCATTTGTGCTAGACGCACAACGGATTGTTCAACATTTTGTTTATCGACGGCCATCAGATCGCCAAACTCTTCGACAACAATCACAATGTACGGCTGTGGTGTGTAGTAATAGGTGTCGCCTTTGGTGGCCTGTTGGGCTTCTAAATCTAAATTCGCTTTTTCGTGATCTGTGATTTGTTGCGAAGTTAAGTTCGTCATCATTTCGTTAAAACTTTCTAAGCCCCGAGCGCCAAAGCGACTCATTGATTTGTAGCGCTTATCCATTTCACGAATGGCCCACTTTAATGCAAGCACGGCTTTTCGCGGCTCGGTAATGGGTGGCATAATTAAATGCGGCACTTTTTGAAAGGCCGCTAAATCCACTTGCTTCGGATCAACTAAAATTAATCTTAATGTTTTTGGCGAGTGACGGAACAACAAACCTATAATCAGTGATGTAATAAAAACAGATTTTCCTGAACCCGTGGTGCCGGCCACCATTAAGTGGGGCATTTTTCTAAGATCAACAATTTTAGGATCACCATTCACCTGCCGCCCAAGGGCAATCGGCAACTTAATGTCTTCGTTCCAAAAAACTTGCTCGGCGACCAGATCTTTATAATAAACTGTTTCGCGCTTTGCATTTGAAGTCTCGATCCCCACCACGTCACGGCCTGGAATGGGTGCAATGACACGCAATGATTCGCTGGAAAGGGCCAAAGACAAGTCATCCTGCAATTCGGTGATTTTACTCAGCTTCACATCGGCATTGGGTTTAAATTCAAAAAGCGTCACCAGCGGTCCGGGTTTAACGGCCACAATTTCGCCTTCCACTGCGAAATGTTTTAATTTATCCGTTAGTAAATCCGCTTTTCTTCGAATTTCTTCTTTGTCGACTTTGACGCGAATCAGAGGAGGATCCTCAAGCAAAGAAAGCTTGGGCATGTCCCAGTTTTCGACGCGCCTTGGGGGTTTGACTTTTAAAATGACTTTTCTTCGGCTTGGAATCTGAGGGTTTCGGACGACTTCATCCTGAGCCTCTTCTTCATCGGCGTCCCCATCTTCATCGATCAATTCAAGCTGCTTCCTTGAGCCATCCGCTGAATTTTTCTTTTCAAATGTAAAAACTGCTTTCGATGGTGGCTTCACTTTATCTTCTAGGTTTTTCCTTCGCGAAGACTCCTTCGCCGTTTCCCCCAAAGTTTTCCACATCGTTTTTATTTTTTTTGAAAACCAAGCAAAAATCATTTTTGGCACAGTTAAAATTTCATTCACAGTTTGCTCAGAATAAAAAATAAATAGAATGCCCGTCATGGACCATAAAACGATTTGCACGCCGACGTAGTTAAAGGCTTTCAGAAAAACCTGGGAAACGCCCAGACCCAGCAGGCCCCCAATAGCAATTGTGTCGCTAAAAATTTTCTTCTGAGGAAAATAAAGAGAAAGCAAGCTCGCTAGGTTCAAGATCAGCAAAAAGGCCCAAAGCAGTCTTGGCGTTTTCCAGCGAAATTCTTCGCCCCTAAAGCTTGCAGCAGACAGTTGCAAAAGCCCCAATGCCAAGACCCATGCGGTCAACCCAAAGAACTGATACATCAAATCCGACATAAAGGACCCGACCACACCACAAAGGTTCAGTGCCTTCATGGTAAAACCTACAGAGTTCAAAGAGGGGTCTTTTGGATTAAAGCTGGCTAAAGCCATCGCCATAAAAACAGAAAGTCCAAGAAAGAGAATAGCCACGATGTCTTGTCGAAATTTTTTGAATAGTTTTGTCACTCTTTCAATTTACGTTTTTTCAGGGCGCGGGGAAAGGTCATTCGCAGCTGCCTTGACTTTGGCAGAGCCTAGTGAGAGCACAAGGTCTAGTCTATGATCAAAATCAACGAGATCTTTTTCAGTATTCAGGGTGAATCCACCTATGTTGGGCTGCCCACCGTTTTTGTGCGCACCACCGGCTGCAATTTGCGCTGCACTTATTGCGATACAAAGTACTCTTACTTTGAAGGCGAGTTTCAAACTCATGAGGCTTTAGTTCAAAAAATTTTAAGCTATCCTACCAAATACGTTTGTATCACTGGCGGCGAGCCGCTCCTGCAAAAAGAAGTCTTGCTATTAATGACTGACCTTGCCGATCGGGGTTGTTTGGTGTCCTTAGAAACCAGTGGGTCGAAATCTTTGGCCGGTGTCGATCCAAGAGTCAAAATTATTCTAGATGTAAAAACTCCAAACAGTGGCGCTGCTGATAGTTTTCTTTTGGAAAACCTAGAGGGGCTTCCTGCCTCGACGGAATTCAAATTTGTGATTTGTTCTGAATCCGACTTCAAATGGTCAGAAGAATTCTGTAGTCAATATGGTTTAAATAAAAAATTTACTGTTTTATACAGCCCATCATACAACCAAGTATCTGAACGCTGGTTGGCAGAA
>JAYWEU010000240.1:0-10064 GCA_043779385.1 Pseudobdellovibrionaceae bacterium | reverse complement strand
AAGCCATTGGCGATCGCCTGGCCGAGGCTTTGGCGGAACGAACGCATTTAAAATATCGTCAGATGTTTGGCTTTGGCCTGACAGAAAATTTAAAGACAGAAGACCTGATTGCTGAAAAGTACCGCGGAATTCGTCCGGCCCCAGGTTATCCAGCCTGTCCTGATCACACAGCAAAAATCACGCTTTGGGAACTAATGGACGTCCAAAAACACATTGGCATTCGATTGACTGAAAATCTTTCCATGACACCAGGAAGCTCGGTCAGTGGGTTTTATTTTAATCATCCGGAAGCCAGGTATTTTCACGTGGGTAAAATTCAAAAAGATCAAAAAAATTGGTTGGCCCAAAAGCGTGGTTGGTCGGATGAAGAAAGTGAAAAGTGGCTGGCCCCGGTGCTGTTATGAGTGTTCTTGTCACGGGTGGTGCGGGGTATATCGGATCGCATGCCATTCAACTTTTACTGGAACAGGGTGAAAAAGTTATAATCTACGATAATTTATCGACCGGAATGAAAGCCGCTGTTCCAAAAGAAGCCAGTTTTATTTTTGGCGATATCCGCGATGGCGAGCTTTTAGCTCGCGTGATGAAGGATTATAAAATCGATTCTGTCATGCATTTTGCGGCAAAATCAGTGGTGCCTGAAAGTGTTGCTGAACCCTTAGATTATTATGAAAATAACGTCATGGGGACATTGCAGATCTTAAAAGCATGCCAGAAAACCAATGTTAAAAATTTTATTTTTTCCTCGTCAGCTTCGGTCTATGGTGATGCACAGGAAGTTCCAATCAAAGAAGAAAGTCCCTTAGCGCCGACCAATCCTTACGGTCTTAGTAAGATGATGGGTGAGAAAATAATTCAAGATATGAGTCACGCCCATGGACTTCAGTATGTTTTATTGCGCTATTTTAATGTTGCTGGAGCAAAAAAAGATCTGAGCAACGGTCAGCGAACTTTAAAAGCCAGTCATTTAATGAAAGTCGCTGCCGAGGCGGCTTGCGGTGATCGCGCGCAAGTGGAAGTTTACGGAGATGATTATTCCACTCCAGACGGAACGGGGCTTCGAGATTATATTGATATCGAAGACTTGGTGGAAGCCCATACGTTAGCCTTAAGTTATTTGCGAAAAGGTGGCCTCAATCAAATTCTTAATTGTGGTTATGGGCATGGATTTACAGTCCTAGAAGTTTTAGACACTATGAAAGAAATCAGTGGGCAAAAATTTGAAATTGTGCGAAAGCCCCGCAGGCCAGGGGATGTTGGACAGTCTTTTGCCCACAGCGAAAAAATTCGAAAGACTTTGGATTGGCACCCTAGATTTGACGATTTGAAAGTTATTTGTCAGTCGGCTTATCAGTGGGAACTGATCCGCAGGGCTTTAAAATAGGCAGATCCATATCATATTTAAAATAATAATCAGCGCCTTTGGGACAGTGCTCGGGACCTTTAAAATCTTTTTCATAAAAACACCAGCCCACATGTTTCATCCAGTACAGATATTGCGTCGAGCATGATCCATCTCCGACATAGACGGCAATTTTTGCCTTGGCTGGAATTTTTTCGATTTGTAAAATATTTTGCACTTCTTGGACTTTAAAAAAAGCTTGGCGATGAAACTCATGCTGAGTTTGCGCAAAGCCAATGATTCCATAGCCGATCAATGCGACGGTCTGTTGTTTTTTAGAAAGAGTCATCAAAGCTCGGAATAAACAAAGAAACGCAAAGACAGCTGCCGCCCAAAGATAATAGCTATGAACGACTAAATGTTCGCCCCGCACAAGAATCACCAGCGCTAAAGATCCAAAAACGCCAAAGACTTCCCAGGCCTTTAAGCTGCGCCATTTCCAAATAACAAGGAAAATAAAAACAAATTGAAACCACTCTCGCAAAATAGTTTTAAATAAGGGAACAGCATAGTTTGGAAAAGTCGCAAAAATTTCTGACATTGGCGTGATCGCTAAATAATAATAATTAAGTTCGCTTTGCTGCACCCAAAATTTATACCAAATAACGTAAACAAGCAGGCATCCGAAAGTTGTTAAAAGCATCCAAAGCCAGCGACGGTGAACTAATAAAATAAGAGGAATTAAATAGGGTCTGATCGCAAAAGCTAAAATAAAAAGCAATGAGGTTAAAATAGAAATCTTTTTTTGAGGAAATCTTTGCTGCAAAAAGGCGGCAAGTCCGATCAAGAAAAAGCCTAAGTTGTCAGGTAAAGCAATGGTCATAAATAATAAACTGAATGTTGAAAAGCCCAAAAGAACGCCGAAAGCCGAGGGCTCATGGGGTTTTAGATAAATTTTCGCCCAAGCTAGCCAAACCGTCATGTTTAAAATCCAAAGTAATAAAATTAAAAACTTAGGATCTAACTCCGACCAGCTGCCACGGAGCTGGCAGGGAAGACTCATAAGATAGCTGTAAAGTGGGAATTCGCCGATGGCCGTACCGCTAGTCGCCCCTCGATGAGCCACCTTAGGTTTCAAAAACTCAGTCTTCTCGATGCAATAGCTGTAGGCCGCAAAGGTTGTATCAGACTGCCGAATGGTATGGACCCCCTGTAATGGAGCCTGAAGATTGAAGGCAAAAGCCACGAGCAAGATCAATGTAAAGAGCCACCGTATTTTCACTTTCATAAAGTAAGTTTTTTTTAGTTTTTAAGCAACACTTAGGTCTAGTTGCGCCTTAACTTTACCCAAGAATCTTCCGTTAAGAAGGTGTGAGAAAAATGTGAAGTGGAAATAAGAAAATCGATCCTTATTATAAAGGCTAATCCTAAGGCTCTGGTGTCTGTGGAAACCTTTTTGAAAAATCGGGGTTGGGTTATTTTTAGCACGTCGGATATCAAGGACGCTTTTTCTTTTCTAGTGAAAAATAAGCCTTCTTTTGTGATGGTTCCCGCCGATCATCCCCTTAAAAAAATCAGGACTTTGCCTAAGCTCTTAATCCAAGCGTTTCCAGTTTGTATTATTGGCTACGCTGAAAATTCGACCACACAATCCTACAAAATGCTGATGGATTCAAGCGCCGAATATAAAGTCAATCCTCCGGCGACTGGCCCTGCCGTTGAGCGAGCAGTGAATAAGTTTATGAAAGATCAGCAGACCCTCATTTCAGAAGCGGCATCGCAGAGTCTTAAATTAGACCTTCTGAAAGAGCTTCAGGAAAAAATTCAAAAAAATAAAATTGACGAACAAGCCGCTAGTTTTCTGAATTTTCCAGTCGATGGAGCTAAGCCCTCGGTCAGTCCTGAGGGGACGCCGCCTGCATTTTCAAGTGATGAAAATTCAGAGGATCTAGCGGACCTCTTAAAACAGCTAGCAGAAACAAATGAAAAGCCTGAAGTCCTAAAAACAGAACAAAAGCGGCCTGTCAAAGGTGCGGCCTATATGCCAAAACACGGCGACGCAAAAGAGCAACCCTCATCCTCTAATTCAGAGGCAGAAGCTGTGCCGCCGGCAGATTCTTTAGCTCCTGTTTTGAGTTCAAAAAATAAATCAAAAAAAATCAGCGAAAATAGTTTCGAGCCACTTAGCGAGCAGAACCCTGCCGAAGACAGGCCTGAATCTGCAAGCTTCCTCGAGTCCCACAATTCGAAGGGAAGAAAAAAACAAAAACATAAAGTTGAATCAGAAGTTTCGAAAAAAGGTTTTATTCCTGAATATCATGAGGATGATTTATTCGACGATTCCGGAGCCTTGAAGCAGTTGGATGCTCCCGTTCTTGATTTTGAATTAAAGTCAAAAAAACCACCTGTTGTCGCGCTAGAAAGTGATTCGAACGAAGGCTCTGCAAGGGGTCACCAGAAGGCAAAACCTACGTCCTTGATCAGCCAGGCGGCGGAAAAAGCCCTGAATGAATCCGTCAATAAAGGCGATGGGCAAATTAAAAACAAACTGCAAGCCTCAAGCAATGTTGCCTGCATCATCGTCGAATCGGCTCGATTTTCTGGGTACCTTGTTGCGGCAATGGGAAAGAATCGTCAAATTGACCAAAAATTTATCGGCCTCATCAAAGATCGCTTAGGGAAATTTTTAAAGGAGCAAGGCGAAGCGACCACCGACGAGGGTCTAAATATCAAAATCAAAGAAGTTGATTTTGAAGGCTGGGCTTTAGAGTACGCCGATTTTTTAAGAAAATCGATTCATAATGGGGATGAGCTAGCCATGGCCTTCTTTCCCTTCTCGCCGATCAAAAATGAGCTCGGGCAGTCGGCCGCGGCCGAGATGGGCGCGATCAAGCTCGAAGACTTACACGGCGAGCTTGAAGTTGAGTTCAACCTGTATATTTATTTGTCAGCCAATAATCGATATGTTCTTTATACACCGAAAGGTTCAAAGCTTTACGGCAGCCAAAAGGATCGATTGTCAAAAATGGGCGTGACACACCTGCATATTCGAAAAAGCGAAGCACAAGACCTTTCCAAATACCGCGCACAGAACTATCTTAATTCTAAGATTTCAGAATACGAGCAAAAGAAAGGTCTCGCGCGATCCGCTTAATCCATGGCATTTTCAATTCCAAAAGGGCCTCATAGTTTAAAAGAAATGGGTGGCGGCAAATTTGTCGGCACGCCGGAGGTTATTAAGCTCTTAATCTGGAATGTTTATAAAGGCCGTCATCGTGAAAAGTGGCGTAAAGATTTTCTGTCTTTAAGCGCTGATATGGATCTTATTCTGCTGCAAGAAGCGATGGATGATGGATGGATGCCTAATATTTGGCTGAATGATTGCCCTGACCATCACTGGAAAATGGCCACCAGTTTTTCCTATCGCAAAAATAGGACTGGCGTCGCGACAGGGTCTCGCTTCCAAGCCTCGTTTATTGATTTTGTTCGTGGCAAAGAGCGGGAAATGTTTTTTTTAACTCCCAAGGTCACTTTGGCCTCGAAATACAAATTCACAGATTCGAAATTAAAACAAAAGGAACACGAACTTCTTGTGATCAACACCCATGTTGTGAATTTCACCACCACTGCGGCCTTTGTTCGATTTGTCGAAGAACTTTTAGAAATGGTGCAAAACCATACGGGGCCTTTAATCATTGCGGGTGATTTTAACACATGGAATTTTAAGCGATGGTTTCACTTGCTTAGAATTCTGGCACAACTGGAAATTAAGCCCGTGGAGATTGACGAAGATCCCAGAGTTCTAAAACTGGATCATGTTTTTATTCGAGGATTTCGCGTCAGTCATGCGGTCATTCACGATCAGGTTTTATCCTCCGATCATTATCCGCTGGAAGTTTGGCTGGAGCTGACGGGCCCCTTGGAAAATGAGCCTTAAGGGAACCACGTCCATCGGTTGACCTAGGGCGTCGATAAGTGACTTCTATCCTAGGTTCTCGTAATTCCTAAGGTCTTAAGGAGATCACAACATGTTTCATTCGTATTTATTGGCCCCTGTTTTAGCAGGCGCTGTTGGCCTAGTTATCGCTTTGCTTCTTTACTGGCGCGTGAAAGTTCAGCCTGTTGGCAACGAAACAATGAATCGAATTGCCACCTATATTCGTGAAGGCTCGATGGCTTTCTTGGTCCGTGAATATAAAGTATTGGCTGTTTATGCAGTGATCGTTGGCATCGCTCTTTATCTCAGTCTTGGAGTGGAATCAGCCGCCTTTTTTCTGTTGGGAGCCTTCTTAAGTTTACTGGCTGGTTTTTTTGGGATGAAGGCCGCCACTTATGCCAATGTTCGAACAACTCAAGCGGCAAGCACCGGTTCTAAAGCAAAGGCCTTGCTGGTCGCTTTAGATGGTGGCGCGGTGATGGGTTTTTCTGTCGCTGGTCTTGGGCTTGTTGGTTTAGGTGTCCTTTATTTTATTTATGCAGGCACTGATATTGTTGGAACTGTTCTTCACTCGTTTGCGGTCGGAGCTTCGTCGATTGCTTTATTTGCTCGAATTGGTGGCGGTATTTACACGAAAGCGGCTGACGTCGGCGCAGATATTGCGGGCAAAGTGCTTGAAGGAATTCCTGAAGATGATCCAAGAAATCCAGGCGTCATCGCCGATAACGTTGGTGACAATGTTGGAGACGTGGCGGGGATGGGTGCTGATATTTATGAGTCCATGGTGGCCGCCATTGTTGCGGCCATGGCGATTGGACTTGCGATTCCGCAAGATCAGTTGGTGAATTTAGTTTCTAACGGAGACGCAACTGCGGCCAAAGCAATGTCAGTGACTTTGCCTTTAATGCTGTCCGCATTGGGCATGGTGATTTCTATTATTGTGATTTTGATCACTAGACTTTTTGCTAATGCAAAGCCAGCCGTGGTTTTAAGAAATGCTTTAATTGTGCCGCCGATTATTTTAACGGCCGTTTGTTATTTTGGTCTTGGCAACTGGGGGGTTTCACAAAGTGTGACCATCGCTCTTGCTGCCGGAGCTATCGGTGGTGGTCTTATTGGTTTGATTACAGAATACTACACCGCCAGTCGTCCGATTCGATTGGTGGCTGAGTCAGCACTGACCGGGGCTGGAACAAATGTTATTCGTGGACTTGCTGTAGGAATGGAATCAGTCGCCATTCCAATGTTGATTGTTGTCATTGCAGCATATGTTTCTGACCGTGTCTTGGGTCTGTATGGGGTCGCACTAGCAGCCGTTGGAATGTTAGCTGGAACAGCGGTGGTGATGACCGTCGATGCTTATGGACCTATTGCGGACAATGCCGGTGGAATTTCTGAAATGTCGGGTCTTGGAAAAAATGTGCGCGACATCACTGATGAATTGGATGCCGTTGGAAATACAACAGCAGCGATTGGAAAAGGTTTCGCCATTGGTTCTGCGATCTTAACAGTGGTGGCTTTATTTTCCGCCTTTAATATGGAAGTGAATCACTACCGTGAAGCGGCCGGCATGGGAAAACTGGCCTTAGAATTAACTTCCAGCAAAGTTTTGATTGGAATTTTATTAGGCTCTATCTTGCCTTTTTTAGTGGGTTCAACAACGATGACAGCGGTGGGTAAAGCCGCTCAACGAATTGTGATTGAAATCAAACGTCAGTTTGACGAAATTCCGGGTCTTCGCGAAGGAAAGGCCGAGCCCGAACCCGCAAAAATTGTCGATATTGCAACGAAAGCGGCCCTTTGGGAAATGATCATTCCTGGATTGATTGCGATCTTGGCTCCGGTGGGTGTTGGGTTTTTATTGGGGCCAGGTTCGCTGGCTGGAATGTTAGCTGGCGCGATGGCTGTGGGTGCGACGATGTCTTTATTTATGGCCAACGCCGGTGGAGCCTGGGACAATGCTAAAAAATATATCGAAAAAGGTTTACTGCCAGGCCATAAAAAGGGCAGTGAAGCTCATAAGGCCGCCGTTGTTGGCGATACTGTGGGTGATCCATTCAAAGATACATCGGGTCCCGGAGTTGCGATTTTAATTAAAGTGATGAGCGTTGTGTCTTTGCTGATCGCGCAATTAATTGCAAAAATTTAGGGCTCTTTTAAATGTCTGCTATTTCTGAATTTAAAAAAACGATGGTCTTAAGAGCCATCGTTTTTTTTTAAGCAAAAAGGAAAGGTTCATCAATGAAGAGTCAATTTTTGAAGAGCCTCCAATATCTAGAGCTTCAGGCCAAAGAAAAACCAATGCGTTGGAAGGATGTCTTCGAAACACTAGGTGATCGCAGTCCCTTAATTCTGATCCTATTTTTAACTCTGCCTTTTCTTCAGCCTGTGCCGCTGCCTGGACTTTCGACCTTGTTTGCAGGTGCTATGATCTTTTTGGTATTTTTGAATTTTTTTGGAAAGCCGGTCAAGCTGCCGCAAAAGTGGAGTCAAAAATTGATTTCTCAGGGTTTGCTAGGAAACCTTTTAAAAGCCGCTGAAAAAATCTTGAAGTTCTTAGAAAGATTTTTGAAAGCCCGCTGGTCGATCTTCTTCGAAAGTATTTTCTTTAAAGGTTTCAACGTCTTAGTGATATGTATTCAAGCTTTACTATTAGCTCTTCCCTTGCCGGTCCCATTTTCAAATAAAATTCCGGCTTTCACGATCGCAGTCTTAGTGATCGGGGAATTGGAAGAGGACGGTTTATTAGTGGTGGCAAGCTATCTACTGTCGATTCTTTCCATCTCTTTTTTTGCTGGTTTGGGCCTGACTTTGAAGTTGGGGTGGAATTATATCGGCTAGCGAAATAAAAAAATTGGACCTCGAAAAATTTGTGAGAACACCGCCTGCGGCCTATACTTAGATGTATCAGCCCAGCAAAGAAAGTTCTGTCGTGTGTGATTCCACTTTAAAAACGTTACGTCTTAGTTTACTGGATGCTTTCCTTTATAGCTTAATGGTCGGCGTCGGTGAAACTTATTTGCCAGCCTACGTTTTATCCATAGGTTTGAATGAGGTTTTCGCAGGAATTTTAGCAAGTCTTCCTTTGGTCAGTGGGGCGTTCTTACAGCTTTTTACACCTCGAGGGGTCCAAAAAATTGGCTCTCATAAGTCTTGGGTTGTAGGAACTACGGCGCTTCAAGCGATGTCTTTTTTACCCTTAGTTTATTTTTCAGATCATGGCTCGCCGAATTTTTGGACTTTGTTTGTTATTTTGACGCTGTACTGGGCGGCTAATTTTGCAGCGGGGCCGGCATGGAATTATTGGATGGGTCATCTGGTGCCCCAGGAAGATGCTTGTGGATATTTTTCTAAGCGAGCTCGATTTTCGCAGATCGGACTTTTGATCGGTGTGGTCAGCGGGGGAATCTGCCTGCACAATAATGTTGAGCTCGGGCCCTTTTCCTCTGTGTTTGGTTTTATATTTTTTCTAGGTTTTGTTTGCCGACTAGGATCAAGTTTTCTTTTAAGTGCCCATCATTTTCAGAAAGATTGGACCCTCAGTCAAAAATATTGCGGCGTCAAAGATTCCATCCGACTTTTTATGAACACCGGTGTGAAAAGAAAATTTTTAACGGCTTTTTTCCCATTGCAGGTGGCTGTTTACCTGTCGTCGCCCTTTGTGACGCCTTATTTATTAGCGCAAGTAAAGTTGAATTATGCCTCTTATATGGGTTCCCTGGCGGCCGCCTTATTAGGCAAATTTTTGATGATGACTTTGATCCAAAATCGGCAAGATTCCATTGATCCCTTCAAACTTTTTACGCTAGGACTGATTTTAATATGTCCATCGCCTTTTCTTTGGGGTCTTAGTCAAAGCTTAAGCTTTATCGTGATTTTACAATTTATGTCTGGAATGGCGTGGGCCTGTTACGAAGTGGGACTGGCTTTGATCTTTTTCAGAGAACTAAAAAAAGAAGAAAAAGTGCCCCTTTTAACGGTCTATAATATGATCAGTGCGGCAGGAATTATCGTCGGAGCGGCCCTTGGTGGGAAGCTTCTAATGACGTTAGGAATGACGAAATCGGGTTATTTAACGGTCTTTGTGGTGGGCGGTCTGATTCGTCTGACCATGGCTTTGTCGATGATTCGCGTGATTCACCTTTGGCAGAAAAAAAGACCTGTCACTGAATTAGAAAAAGCGGCTTAAGAAATTTCTCAAAAATTTCTAGACAAGCTCACGACCAAATCGCTTTATAAATTCCAGATGAATATTTTTATCTTGATAGGGGTCGGCACTTTTGCAAAGCTCGCCTTCGCTGTAACCAGAAAATATTTTAAGGACAATAATCTTTTTTTCCAAAGGTTCTATTTTAAAAAGAATTCGCCAGGTTCGGTAAGAAAAAATCCATTCATTTTCGATATCAGTGGGCCGCACCCTTTTTTTTTCGGCATTCGTTGGATCAAACTCTAATTGATTTTCAATCATTGAATCTAAAAACAGACCCTTTAGGGCCAGCCAAGATTTTGCAGCCAAAACGGATTCGCTCCAAATAATTTGGAAGCGGTCCTTTTCAATACCCTCAAGCCAGCCCGTTTTTGCATCGGGAAATGAATCCGTGTAGGGCAAGTAAGGTTTGATATCAAAAATCGGGGTTCCTTCTAATAAATCTGAACCAGTGACAAAAATTTTTAAGCCAGAAATTTTTTTTAATTGCAGGCAGCTCAATCCTAAGTTGTTGGGCCTTAAAGGCGACCGGGTTGCAAAGACGCCGCGCTTTTTCAAAGAACCCCTGGGTGGCATCA
>JAYWEU010000239.1:0-3816 GCA_043779385.1 Pseudobdellovibrionaceae bacterium | reverse complement strand
AAATAATTTTACCGACCTGTTTCATCATGGCTTGCATTTCCATATGCGTTGCTGGACCAGCGGGACGGTCAACAGATTCAGCTGGGTTATTGCATGAATTAGTTTGATCCATTTCCCAACAGCATTTTTTATATTTAACACCGCTGCCGCAAGGACAAAAATCATTGCGTCCAATTTTTGATGGTAATGAGTGAACAAGCTTCATAAAAACCCCTCTATTTGATTAAATTAATATCAGGAGATATTTTATCTGGCACCAATTTTTGAAGCCCAGAATACTCAAAATAGTTTTCAATTAGCCTGTCCAGTGTGCCAGGTCAATTTTATCATATGTAGAAGCTGCTTTAGAGGCCACAAATATTGTTCACATCAATGCAGGGACTTTGGCTATCAGCAGAAACTACAAACTGCGAAGAAAAAGTATGCCGCCAGCGCTGAAGCCAAAAAAGACCACTGTGATCGGAATAGAGTTTATCGGATAAAGAAAAGAAACAGAATACTTATTAAAAAAATCGTGACGGATACATCTTCCGAACAAAGTCCAGCTGAGCTAAATATTTCCCCAAAGAACAATGGCCTGTATCACAACTGCATTGTTTGCGGAGTCGTTACTTCAGATTGGAGCTTTGTTGAAAATTTGGACCCACTGTTTTTCATTCCGAATTGATGGCAAGGGCTCACTTATCGATAAGGCAAATAGTTATTTTGAAGTTTTAGAAATTCAAGGTTTTTCTCCCGATACTAACAGAGCTTACGCCTATGCCCTGTTATCTTTTATGCGGTGGTTCGGTGCTGATTTTAAGAAATTCAAAGCACTCAACCAAAAAGATCTTCAAGATTATATGTTTTATTTAAATCAGAAAAATAAAAAACCTAGTTCCGTCAATCAGCGGCTTTCTTGTGTTAGAGCTTTCTATCGGTTCTGTTTCAATCAAGTAATTCCGATGGCGCCCGGCGTTCTCCGACAAAGGACTAATTATAAACATACCACCAAACGGGCATCATTTTTAGGACTTGGCGCAAGGCGAACAGAACCTTTTTTAGAGCTAAAAGTAAAAATTCCTAAAAAAATTGCTGATCCTTTGTTGCCAGACGAGGTCGATAAATTTTTAACTGATATAAAAAGATATCGAGATCTAGGAATTACGCTGACGATGCTGCTCTGTGGACTTCGCTCCCAAGAAGTTATCGAGTTAAGGATGGATGATGTTAATTTTCACCAAAGTTGCATTAAAGTGTCCGGCAAAGGTCGCCGCGAGCGCCTTGTGCCAATGCCCTTTCAGCTTATGCAGGTGTTGCAAAAATATCTAGAATTTGAACGTGTTGAGAAAAATTCCAATATCTTTTTTGTGGTTTTGCAAGGTAGGAGAGCTGGAGAAAAAATGGCGCGCGAAGGAATTAAATCTCTTTTTAGATATCGTAGAAAAAAAGTTGGACTTAAAAAAGCAAAGGCGCATCAGTTCCGTCATGCCTTTGCCTCTGATATGGCAAGGGCTGGAGTACCGTTAACTAGCATTCAGAAAATGCTAGGACATGCTGATCCTCGCACAAGTCTTATTTATATTGAACTTCGCATTGAAGACATTAAAGAACACTATGACAAGGCGATGGAGCGCTTAAAGGAGCGCTATGCAACACTTTCGTCAAAAGCAGTTACCTGACCGGGCTGAGGATTTTTTAAAATGTTTAAGTATTACTCGTGCAAAGAACACTGTTACGCTTTACCGAGCAGCACTTCATCATTTCCATAGATACTTAATTCAATCGAAAAACAGAATTATTAATCTTCAAAAATATCATATTGATGAGTTCTCACAAGACTTAAATCTTCACGGCCTCAAATTTAACACCATACAAAATAGTCAAAAATTAGTTGCATACTATTTGCGCTGGCTTGAAAAAGAAGGTGATCTTCCTAATGGATTTTGCAAGAAAATTGATCCAAATTTTCGTCAAGATTGTATTAAGCCGCAGCAAGCTGATCTCCCTCCCATAGCTGAAAACTTTTTATCTGTTATAAGAGCCAGTAGTGCAAAAAATACTGTTCAGGGCTATCAATCGTCGCTGCGCTCTTTTTATAGACTCCATTCGGCTACTGACAAACGTCCTTACTCGATTGATCGCAGTGATATCGAAAATTACATGAAATATCTGCAAGATCGTGGCCTAAAAGATAATCAACGTTTTGCGCGGCTAGTTCAACTTCGCAGGTATCTTGATTGGCTATCACAACATAGAAAACTAAAAGGAAATCCTAGCACGCTAATAAAATCAGAGGATTTCCCGAAGCGAATCCAAACTTTGCCACGGCCGTTTCCTCCTGAAATTGATATCATTTTACAAAAACGTCTCTGTGAAAGTGATGATATTGATAAACTAGGACTTTATTTGATGCGTCGATGTGGGATGCGTATTGGTGAACTGTTGCATCTTAAAATGACTTGCTTAGAAACTGATAATTTTGAAAATTACTATTTAAGAATATTTATGCCAAAATTTAAATCTGAGCGTCTAATGCCACTCGACGTCGATACATTAGCAATTGTACTTAAAATCTATAATTTAAAAAAATTTGTTAAAAAAGATGATTTTTCAACACATCATTTAATATCGCATCCAACAGGACGGATGAGAAGTTCTGTCCATATGGCTGCGGTACTACGTGATACAATGAAGGACTTGGCGGTACCGGGCCCAATCGTCTCGCATCGATTAAGACATACCTTTGCAACCTCGCTTCTTTCAGCCGGGATTAGTATCACGACATTAAAAAAACTTCTGGGCCACACCGATATTCGAATGACACTTGGATATGCTGCGGTCACCAATGAAACTGTGAGGCATGATTACTTTAAGGCTCTTACGCAGATTAGAGACAAATACGAAACGGCAAGCTTTCCATTGAAGTCACCAGATTTACAGTCTTCAGTAAATAAATCTTTTTATGACGTTCAGCGGGCAGTAAAAAAATATGTTCGTGAACACGGTGATGTTAATCCTTTAAATTTGAAGCGACTTTTATATCGTCTGAATTCTCTTCGTCATGAGTTTTCTGTTCTTTTAAATCTTGAGAAATAGATTTTTTATTAAATTTTGGCTTATCAAAACCCCACTTAGCCGGATCTTCACCTCTTAATAAAATAGCCCGTTTCTCTGCGTGTACCGATCCATGTGAGCAGCCGCAGAGGTCCGCAATGGCCCGATACGGAAGGCCTTTCCGGCGAAGGGCGCGAATCATTTCAGAGTTTCTGGTTTTCTTTCTGCCAATGATTTTTCCTTTGGCCCGAGCATTTGCTAAGCCAACCTTGACCCGCTCTATAATTAATTCTCGCTCTAACTGGGAAACTGCCGCGAGCACGGTGAAGGCCATTTTTCCGGCAGCGGTTGAGGTATCTAGCCTTTCACTGAGCGAAATAAAAGAGCAGTTGTTAGCTTTAAACTCATCTAAAGCTCTTAATAAGTGCGTGGTCGATCTGGCCAGACGAGAAAACGCTGGAACAATCACTTGCTCGACTTCATTATTTTTTACAGCCGCCATCATGCGATCTAGCGCTGGACGGTTTTGCTTAGCTCCAGATTGGTTCTCATCTGTGAAGATCTCAACGTCTTTAATGCCCATTTGTTCGCAGTAGACACGAACCTGACGTACCTGTGCTTCTAATCCAGAGCCTTGAAGTGCGGTTGAAACGCGGCAATAGGCGACTGATTTTCTTTTATTTGAATTTTCCAAATTTTTCTCCGTTTTAAAATAAAAAAACCCGATGGGTTTAAGCCATCGGGTCGTAGATTGGTCTTTAAGAAGAAATTTATTTATTT
>JAYWEU010000238.1:0-3820 GCA_043779385.1 Pseudobdellovibrionaceae bacterium | reverse complement strand
TAGTGACAACCAATTGATAGCCCTGGGCTTTGATGGATTCAATGGCGGGCTTAGATTCTTTCCATTTTTTTATTTCAACCCATTTATCAGATCCGCGCGACACGCCTTTGGCGTTTTTGAATTTATCTTGGGTTTCAATCAGATGAAAATTAGCAAAGCCTAAACCTTCGGCAGTTCGCATGACCGCCGAAATATTACCTCGATCATAAATTCCCTCTAAAACCACCGCCGTTGAAAAATTACGGTGGGTCACGACCTCTTCAATTCTTTTTTTACGAGGCTCTGTCAACAAGGGCCCTATCTGATCCAGGATCACCTTGTAATGGACATTCAAATGAGGGCTGAGGGGCAGATCAGCAGCGTGAGGAAACAATTCGGGCCTACTTAAAAATAGATTCAGGCATTTTTGCCAAATCGCGGGCGATATTTTTCTGATGCGCTTCCAAAGTGCCGCCGCCGATTTCTAAAAGCTTGGCATCGCGCCACATTCTTTCGACGACGTATTCGCCGACGTAGCCGTAGCCTCCTAAAACTTGGATGGCTCGGTCAGCTACATTTTTTGCCATGGTTGTCGCGACTAATTTTGCGCCGTCAGAATCAATCCGAGAACCTTCTTTATCCAGTTCAAGTTTTCTAGCGACTTCATAAACGTAAGCACGACTGGCTTTAAAATCGGCGTAGGAATTGGCAATATAAGTTTGAATTTGACCAAAAGCACTGAGCGGTTTTCCGAAAGCTTCCCGCTCTTGAGCGTAGCGATTCATAATTTCTAAACTGCGGCGGGCGATGCCTAAGCTCATGGCCGCCAACGTCAGTCGCTCGATTTCAAGATTTCGCATCATATGAATCATCGAATCCCCTTCGTGACCGACCAACTGGTCCGCCGCGATGGTGCAATCTTGAAAAACAAGTTCTGCCGTGTTGGACGCGCGCATGCCCAATTTATCTTGAATTTTTTGCCCGACGGTAAAACCAGGATTATTTTTTTCAACAATAAAAGTTGAAATCAAAGGCCGGCCATTTTTTTCGCCGGTCTTCGCATAAACCCAAACCAAATCACAAGGTGTGCCTTTTTCATCCAAGGTGCCATTAGTGATCCACATCTTGCGACCGTTGATGACCCACTGATTTCCTTTTTTAACTGCTGTCGTTGCCATTCCTAGAACATCGGTTCCCACAGCAGGCTCGGACATCGCCATGGCACCCACCCATTCGCCTGAACACAATTTTGGCAGGTACTTTTTCTTTTGCTCAAGGCTGCCATTGACCGCTAGGTTATTTACAAACAGCATCGAGTGGGCAAGATAGGCCAGGCAAAATCCAGGATCAGAAGCGGATAATTCTTCATGCACAATAACGGCGGCGGTGGCGTCCATTCCAGATCCACCAAATTCATCAGAAACGGTGATGCCTAATAATCCAAGGTCGCCTAGTTTTCGAAACAAAGGTAAATTAAAACGCTCTTTACGGTCATATTCATGAGCCTGAGGTTCGACCTCAGCGTGCGTGAAAGACTTGACCGTTTCGCGCAGCATTCCATGTTCAGATGTGGGATTAAAAAGATCAAAATCCTTGTAACTCATGACAGGCCTCAGTTTGGTTTTGGGGTCTTTTCTTGGTGGCTGAAAGTAAAGCTCTGTTATTTGTTTGGCAAGGTTTAAAAAGCGTGGACAAGGCCTAAGCCTTTAAGGTTAATTGAGGGAATGAAAATCAGCGTTTTAGCCGTTGGAACGGAATTAACGACGGGGCAAATCAATAATAAGAACTCGTCCTGGATTTCTAGAAAACTAAAAGATCTTGGTGTTCTGACCAGCTTGCATTTAACGGTGCCTGACGACCGCCCCTTAATTCTAGAATCCTTACAAATTTGCGCCGACCACAGCGATCTTATTTTTGTGACTGGGGGTTTAGGACCGACTTCTGACGACTTCACAAGGGATGTCATCGCCCAGTGGACGGGCCGTACCCTAGAATGGCATGAGCCTTCTTGGCAGCATGTCGTCGAGCGCTTAAGTTCCCGTGGTTATGCCGTTAGGGATTTCCAGAAACAGCAATGTTTTTTTCCCGCAGGTGCCAGCATCTTAGAAAATGATCAGGGCACGGCGCATGGTTTTTCCATTGAACATAAAAATAAAATGCTTTTTGTTCTGCCCGGCCCGCCCCGCGAAATTGAGGCCATATGGGCAAAAAATATTTCAACTTGGTTGGCTGAAAAAACCGCAAAAATGGATCGCCACTTGACCCTTTCTTGGGACACATTAGGTTACGGCGAAAGTGAAATTGCTAA
The DNA here is from genome assembly GCA_043779385.1 of Pseudobdellovibrionaceae bacterium. GTDB lineage: Bacteria > Bdellovibrionota > Bdellovibrionia > Bdellovibrionales > Bdellovibrionaceae > JAYWDA01. Next base: position 1,533 of record JAYWEU010000238.1, on the reverse strand, counting down.
ATGGACCGAAGAAGCCTTGATGGGATCAGGTTTAGAAATTGGTTACCGAGTTCATTTGCCCTATGTCGAAGTGAAAGTTTCTTTTTTAAAATCCCAAGAGGACGCAACGCAAGTTTGGCTTCAAAAGCTGGATGAAAAAATTGGTGCCATGACCGTTCTTCGAAACGGAGAAGATGCCTCTCAGAAGCTGGGTGAACTTTTAAAGAAATTCCAGCAGATTCAGATTTATGACGACGCCGGTGGAAGTTTTTTATTTTCGCGATTAGAAAACCCCTTGCGACCTTTATTACAAAAAAATAAAATTTCTTTTCATAATTATCTTGGTCCCGATGGAGTTGAAATCAATGCAGCCTCGGGGGCTTTGATTCTATTTACTCGTAAACAAGAAGAAAATCGGGTGCAAGTTGGTTTCAGCTGGCGCGGCCAAGTTCGTGAAACAATTTTTGAAAGCCCTGTCACTTCTGTTTTAATGAGCGAACGCCGTCGCCAATACTTTGTTGAGATGGCTCTGCTTTTTTGGCTGCAGCAACTTCAGGACCTTTAGGGGGCTGGTCGTTGACCTGATCGGCAAACTGAGTTGACCTATACCTATGAAGCTTATTGTCACTTTCTTTTCATTCAGCGTTTTGATCCTTTTGTTTTTTGCCCCCGAAGGACGTTCGCAGTCGGCGGCAAAAATTAAATCCCAAGATGAAGTTGTTCGTGAAGAAATGATTGAAATGTCGCGACAGCTAAGTGTGACTTGCACTGAATGTCATCGCGTGGATAATTTTAAAGACAATAAAAAACCTAGTTTTAAAATCGCCAAAGAACATCTTGAAATTGTTCAGCTGTTAAAATCAAAAGGCTTTGATGGAAAAGCGGGCCCCGTGGCCACTTGTTATATGTGTCATCGAGGCGCCTTGAAGCCGGCTTACAAAGAAAGTATGAAAGTTGTTTCCGTTAAAACTGAAGATCACCCTGCAAAATAGCGTTACCATTTAATTGGGAAAAACGATAAGATTTCATCTTAGGAGAAACTCATGGGATCCATTAGCCTGACTCATATCTTGCTTTTTGCATTGGTCCTCACTATTTTTTTTGGTCCCAAGCGTGTTCCGCAATTAGGTCAGTCCCTCGGAAAAGCTATCCGTGATTTTAAAAAAGGTCTGCACGGTGATGATGACACCCGAGATGTGACCAAAAAAAAATCGGATCAAAATTAGTTTATAACTTTTTAAGAATGGCTTGATAGGCGGCATCGTAAAATGCCAGCTGTCCCTCGTCGGCCTGTTTAATTAATTGCTGGTAACGTTCGGTGACCAGCGACAAGCTGGCTCCCGCGGGAAGCCCCAAGACTTGGTAAGCATCCCAATCATGGCCGTTATACAGAAATAAAATATTTAAGACTTTTGCATTTTTAACGGCCATTTCATCATTCGACAAAGGACTGGTTGCCGTTGCCTGGCCTCCTGCGCCTGGTTGACGGGACGATGCCGAACCACTGAGCGGAGTCTCTTGATTTCGCAAGCGCAATTGGGTCGGCGTATTCCC
>JAYWEU010000237.1:0-10113 GCA_043779385.1 Pseudobdellovibrionaceae bacterium | reverse complement strand
TATTCGACGCGCGAGTTAATCCAAGCACACTCAAGTGGAGCAGTTTCTCTTATTTAATTGCTTTTTCTCGGGTGGTTACTGAAGCTCGGCGCTGAGCTTTTGAAATACGGGCTTTAACCATCAAAATTCCCCCGTGAATGCCGTCATTCAGCGAAGAGTTGGCTAAGTTTCCATTCATAAGATCCCCAGCCCGCTTGCTATCGAAAAAGAAGGGGGCTCCCGCCTCAGCGTTACCTTGATAAATCATCACTCGGACCGAGCTTCCTTGCGCGTGAAAATCAACAGTCATATCTAATGGCGCTGGAGATAAAGAATCCAATCGACTTTCTGAAATCGGATTGGCGCCCGTGTTGTTGACTTCAATCTTGCCAACAAGATGAACGCCACTTCGGGTGAATTTAACATGGACACCATCGGTTAGATTAGGATCTTTTGCAAACATCACAAGTTCGATACTGGAGTCAGCTTCATCTAAAGACCCACCAAGGTCGGTCCCAAGTGACACTTGCGCAGACGAAATCGTTTTTAGAAATCGAAGGCCGCCAGTCCCAGAGTATTCTCCGTTGGGTTTTTGTTGAACAGAGCCCCAAGTTGAAGACTCTTCAACGCCCACTTTAGTTTCATCGCTAGCTGTGGTTCGGGCGCAGCCCAAAGAAATCAGAACAGACAAGGCTAAGACAAGCTTTAGAAAGTATTTTTCCACATCATTGACTCCACCGGGAGGGGTTTCACTTCATTGTACTTAGCATTCAGCTTTTGGCCATATGGAACTAACAGATCGCCACTGATTTCAAAATAGATCAGCTGACCAATGGGCATTCCTGGATAAACCCGGACCGGTTTTTTCACAGAAATTTCTAGCGTCCAATAATTGCAAAAGCCAACGTCCCCTTTGCCTGCGGTCGCGTGAATATCGATTCCCAGTCTCCCGACACTCGACTTGCCCTCAAGAAATGGAACATGCTTGTGAGTTTCAGTGTATTCCATAGTCACGCCAAGATAAAAGTTATCAGGCGTCAAAACATGGCCGTCGGGGGACATTTCGAAAGTTTCAATGCGATTGTGTTTTTTAGAGTCGAGAACAGAATCAACATAAATTCCCAAGGTCTTGCCAAGGTGAACGTCATAAGAATTGGATCCCAGACAATCGCGTTGGTAGGGTTCAATTTTAATGGAGCCCTTTTCCATCGATTCAAGGATTTTCTTATCCGTTAAAATCATCCAGATTACTTAGTTTCGCGATGAACAGTGTGTTTCTGAAGATTGGGATTGTACTTTTTCTTCTCCATGCGACCTGGAGTTTTCGTTTTGTTCTTCGTTGTCGTATATCGAGAAACAGGTTTGCCGGCTGCTTTAGCTTCAGTGCATTCCAGGGTAACGATAATTCGACCTGATTTTTTTGCCATGGTAATTCTCCCTCACACTTCTATGGTGGACTTTTGCGCCTGCCATGAGTATGGAAGAGGGAAGCTATCAAAAGTGGGATTAAACATCAAGGGGGATCCTGGTGAAAAGTTTGGTTTTTTTTGGGTTGGTGCTATTGGGGATGTCGGCGGGGGCCGCTCCCGGGGGGCTTTTTTCAAGTCAAACTCAGGCTTCGGTGGTTTTGGATGATGCTTTATCCAAGGTCAAACCAGGCTCTGTTGTGATTATTGGGGAAAATCATGGGCTTAAGACCCATCAAACTCAGCAACTCGCGATTTTGCAAATTTTGAATTACTCAGGCTTAAAGGTCTCTGTGGGGATGGAGTTTTTCGCTTATCCTGATCAGCCTCTTGTGAATCGATATCGTTCAGGGCGCTTGAATGAAGATGATTTCTTGAAAGCGATTGGTTGGGGGAGTTTAGATTTTTCTTACTACAGGGATCAAGTCGCCTTTCCTGATAGGTCGAACGGTGGCAGAACGGTTGCTTTGAATGCGCCTCGTTCTTTGACTGGAAAAATTGCTAAAATGGGGATGGGGTCTTTAACGCCTGAAGAGCTGGCGATTCTTCCACCCAATTTTACGGTGGGTCGTGAGTCCTACAAAACTCGGTTTCTAGAAAATGTCCCGCATCAGATGCCCGCCGCCGACATGGATCGTCTTTTTACCGCGCAAAGCGTGTGGGACGATACGATGGCTTGGAAGGCCAAAGAGTTTTTAGATAAGAATCCCAAGCAAGTTTTAGTCATCATTGTTGGAGAGTTTCACGTCCAGTATGGTGGAGGTCTTCCCGATCGTCTGAAGGCGCGTGGTGTTTCATCGGTGCTGACATTCTCGCAGGTAGACACTCGCAATTTTAATGATGAGGATTTGCCACAGCTGATTGCGCCTTCATCCCGCGATGGAGTTCGAGCTGATTATTTGTGGTTGGCTCCGGCCGAACAGTAGGGTGCTGTCCAATAGGTCTGGGACCGGCTAAGGTCTGGACCTAGTTTAAAAAAAATTGAGTCTGGGCCCAGCTTCACTACAATAAAGAATAGTGCTGGAGGCTCCATGTTCCCCATAGAAACTCGAATTCTTGTCATCGATGATATGCCGTCTATTCGAGACCTGGTGAAAAATCATTTGAAAGCCATGGGCTACAAAAACCTAATTGAGGCTGGCGATGGCGAGCAGGGCCACAGAATGCTGGTCCAAGAAAAAGGTGCTGGAAAACCTGTTCAGCTAGTGATTTCGGATTGGAATATGCCGGTCATGAATGGGTTAGACCTTTTAAAAATGTTGCGTAAAACGCCTGAATGGCAAAACTTACCCTTTGTAATTTTAACTTCTGAAGCGGAACGAGAACAAGTGACCGAAGCGATCCTTGCGGGAGTCTCGCAATATGTTGTGAAGCCTTTTGCTGGAAAAATCTTTGAAGACAAACTTAAAGCGGCTTGGCAAAAGCATAATAAATAATCGCTTTATGCGGCTCCCAAAAGGGGTGGTGTTAGAGGCCATTTCTGTTCTTGTAAGTAGGGGACTTCAATCGTTAAGGTGGTGCCTTGGCCAACAACGGAATCAACCCAAGCAGTTCCCCCCATTGTTAAAGCAGAAATCAATATTGCGTCCATGCCGACCCCGCGGCCCGAGGTCTCTGTGGCGACGGCTTTGGTAGAAAACTCGGTGTCAAAAACCCGCTGAATCACTTCGTGATCGGATTCAGTGACGGTGGCAATTCCTTTTTCGATCAGTTTCTGGCGAATTTTTGTGGGATCAATGCCGCCGCCGTCATCAGTAATTTTTATTTGTAAAATGGACGAGGACGGAGAGATCAAATTAAATTCGACTGAAATTTTTCCCTCCTGGGGTTTACCTGCCGCTTCCCGCATTTCAGGGGCTTCAATGCCGTGATCAACAGCATTTCTAAAAGCATGCACCAGGCATGACAATAATGAAGAATAAATTTCTGGAAGGATCTTTAAATCACCGTTTAAGATTTGCAGCTCTTTAATTTTCTTATTTTCTTGATCGGCAACGTTTTGAATCAGTTCTTTGTAAGGGGCAAAGAAGGCGCCGATAGGTTCCATCATATATTTTTTTAATAGATCATCAGCGGTGTCTTGACCTTGGCTCCATTTCGAAATCCTTTGGCTTAAGATCATTAACTCCGAAATGGGCAGTTCGACGGTTCGTTCTTCAGAAACGCCTTTGTCGCCCCAAATATTTTTTGTATCTAAAATAAATTCTTCAAATGAGTTTTCAATGGCCTGGCATTTTTCTTTTAAAGAGACCGCTTGTTCTATAAAATGATCACCTTTCGCATCCGCTAAAACTTGCTCGGCTTGATGGCATAGGTGAGCCGTTTTAATCACTGAAAAAGAGGCACTGCCCCCTTTGATCGTGTGCAGGGCTCGAAAAATTTCTTCTCGGCGCCAATCTTTGATAGGTTGGTCGAGTTGATTTTTTAAATTTGTCAAAATTGTTTGGGCTTCACGAATAAATCCTGAAACTTCCTTTTTATTTTTAACTAACTTGATAATTAAGCGAGCGTGCTCCCGGTCCAGCTCGGCCTGCTTCTTAGCCTCAACGAGGGAAGTAATATCTGAAGCAACGACGACAACCCCTTCAATCGCACCAGAATCGGCTCGCAGAGGAAAATATTCGATAGAAATAGAGTGGCCTTCGCTGTGCGGAAATGAGGGGGGGCCCAATGGAGCTAAGTCTTCAAAAGGCAGCATTTCTGAAAACATTGTTGTCATCCATTTTTTAAAACCGTCAACTTTGTTTTCTGGCATGCGGAGCACATCCCAGATGGCTTTTCCGGCAGGGGCATCTTCCAGCACCCTTCGGCAAGCTTGCGAGGTGGTTTCAAAGCAAGTTCCATCGGCGCCGAAAATTAAAAAGCCTTGCTGTAAACTGTCCAAAAGCGCTTTCATTTGTAGACTTAAGCGCGTGATTTCTCGGGTTCTGACTTCAACCATTTTTTCTAAATTTTTACTATATTGTTCTAATTCACCTTGAGCCTTTTTGAGCTCTTCGATGTAGCCCTCTTTTTGTTCAAGTTCACCTCGGTATTTATGCTGAAGACGTTCTTCAAGCGTCACGTCGCGAACATAAACAGCCCAGTGGCGATCAGGATCAGCGGGAAAAAATTTTCGACACGTCAATTGGACACGGCCTTCTTGTCCTTGCTGATTAGTAAAGTTGACTTCTTTATAGGCTGTGGGGTCGATGATCGCACCCAACTTTTCGCACCATTCAACTTTTTCGCTGAAGGTCAGCAACTCATGAAATTTAAATTTCTGTGCTTTTCTGAAAGGCATTCCGCACAGGTGAAGGGCTGTTTCATTGGCGTAAACAACATGACCATCTTCAGCGAGGATAAAAAGCGGCTCAAGCAATGTATCAAATTGGCTGTAGTCGAAACTCATCGGAAGGTCTCGTTATTTTTAATGAGAATGCTAAACTCTCGGGGTGTGGTCCAATCGGAATTCATATCTGGATTTTCAGAAATAGCTCTTACGCGCCAGTAAAGCTTCCCCGGCGGCAGTTTATCTTTGACCAAAAAACGAGGTTCAGTGGTTTGAGTGTTCATAATAATTTTTTCAAACGAGGGACTGTTGCTGACGTCAAGCTGATAAACCTTAACATCTTTGACGCTTTTCCATTCTAGCCAGATAAAGGCTTCGGTATCTTGTTGCATAAATACAGTCGTTTTGTCGAAAGGTTCAATCAGCGCTGGAAGTGCTAATGGGACTCGGTAAATATAATTAAACTTTTCCACAGCAGAAAAATGAGAAATAATTTTCCCAGCTTGATTAAGTGCAGCGACCCGAACATGAAAGACTCCAGGCTTTTCCAAAATCACTGGAACGCTGGGACTATTCACTTCATATTTTTTTGAATTTTTAAAATTTTCTGTTGGAGCCATTTCTAAAAGATACTTTTGAGCCCCTGGAACGGGCGTCCATCCGACGAGCGTTTCCTTGCTGGGCGCCGGAAGGAACTTGTCTGTTCCGTTAACGACCAAGTCCTTCATAGGAATGATTTTTGGATCAAGAAAAGAAACACTGACGGTGCCGACTTCGCTGGGAAGACTGGCTAATCCTCGGGAGCTGATTGAAAAAACTCGAAAGTAACTAAGACCCGGACTGTAGGTTTTTAAATCTAACTGATCGGTACTGGACGTGTAATTTTTTGCATCTTGAAAATCAGGAAGTTTTGCAACTTGAACTTTAAATTGCACTATTCCTGTTGGCTTTTCCCAGGCAACAGTGGGAACTGCTTCGGAGGAAGGTGTTCTTTTTTCAGCCGTGGCTGGATTAAATAGGATCTTATTTTTTACCAGACGTGGGGCTGGCGGTCGTTGTTCAACGCTCACATTTATCTTCACAGCATGGGTTTCTGTCCAAGCGCTGTGGGCCTCGTCGGTTCTTTCGCTTCGAACCCTTACAAAATATTGCCCCGCTGGAACTGGCGGTGAAATAAGTTGTAAATCTGCGACCACTTGATCCTTGATAAGGTCTTTAAAATCAGTATCTTTGGCAATTTGGTAATGAAATGTTTTCGAATCCTTTGTCGCTGTCCAAGCAAGATTAAAGCTAGATTTAAGATCTTCAGGGGGAGTGTCTTGGCTCATTTCAAAACTGAGAGTTTGATTTTTTTCTGGAGCCAGCAGACGAGGAGCGTCTAAGTGGGCCACCTTGAAAGTATAGGTGACCGAAGTATTCAGTTCCTGACCCGAAGCACTTAAGGCTTTGACCCGCCAGAAAAATTCGCCTTCGCCACTGCGGAAGGGAATACTGGTTTTTTCTAAGGTGGTCCGACTATTCCAGACAAGATCTTTAAATAGAATGTCTTTAGAAATTTCAATTTTAAACTGAGGAACTTTTGAAGAGGCCGACCAACTGAAAGGCAATTCATCATCGTCTTTTAATTGTTTGAAGGTGCTTTTGTCTGCCAGCAACAGCTGGATCTCGGGACGCGGAACTTCCTCAATTTTTTTCGCTAAAGAAACCGACTGATTCTTTTCTAGAATTTTAGTTTGATTCTTGGATTTGACGGCCGCCGAACCCTGTTGCAGTTTGACATCCAGCTGTCCAGATCTAGATTTATTCAGTTGGATCACCGTTTTTTCATTATTGGCTGATTTTTCGCCCTTCAAAGCATACTCTTCTTTGCCAGCGGTGACTTTCAATTTACCTTCAGGACTTAGTTGCCCAATGAAATCTCCGTATTTAAGATCTAAAGTCATTTCTCCATTTTGCAAGTTTAAGGTGACGAGGGAATTTTCCTTTAAATTAATCGTTGAACCATCATTCAATTGAATTGAAACTTCCGATTTTTCACCTGTGAAAATACTATCTTTTTGATGAACTTCCAGACTCTTTCCGGCTGTTCTCCAAGCGAAGGCGGATGAACTTTTAAGGCGGACATCATTTTTTAAAATGGAAATATTCCCAATTTGATCTTGCAAATGTTCGGAGGTGTCTTTGAAAAAAAGAGAATCATCATACAGCAAGTATGAAAATATCGCGACGATTAGGAGCGCGATGCTCAGAAATATTTTATCTGCACGATTCATAAAAATCATAGTATTTCCTAAAGATTAGATCGGAACTTGTGCGAAAATAGTTTATGGACTAAAGGCCAACAAATCGAAGCCGGACTCCACTCTAGGGTTGTTCCTGAGCATAATGATGAAGTGAAGAAATCAGGGCTTTCATTACGTTATAAAATTCTTATTCTGCTGACTTTAATACCGCTGATCACCCTATCGGTGTATATGGTTGTGGCTCTGCGTATTTTTGAACAAGATAAAATTGCCTATGTCTTTGATTCGACAAGCAATATGTCGTCTTCGATGGGCAATCAAATGAAAACCCAATTTAATTCTATCCTTTCGTCCTGTAAGCCGATTTTTCAGGACTATCTATACGAAAAATCATTCACAAAAGTCAGCGAAAATATTTTTAGAAATGAGTTTTTTCTAGACCTGGTGACCGTCTACCGGTGGAATGCCGCTGAAAAAAAGTATCAAAAAATGGCTTTGCTTGAAAAAGACCCCCAGATGTTTGAATCCTCCTATCAGCCCATTTCTGAACAAATAAATCAATATTTGCTGGAGATGTATGGCCAAAGCCGGGCCGTGAAGGTGCCCTTCCATGACGATCGAGTGATGCTTTTAGAAAAATTTGTCGATCCTGTCTCCAAGGAAACTTTGATTTTTGTTGTCGTGTCAAAACTGTCTGAAACGGCCGAGATTTTTCGTTCGGCTTTATCACAAAGATTGTATCTTGTTGCCGCCGATGGAACGATTTTCTTTGGTCCAGAAGACGAAACTGAAAAAAACATAAATAATGTTTTTACGGCACCTTTTTTAAAAGAGGCCACCAGCAAGGTTTCCCAAGGGGCTCAGACAGGGAAGGATTCCTTGGGACACGATATTTTGGCATCGTTTTCCCGAGTTGGATTTGGCGAACTCATGGTCATTTCTACAGTCGATCGAGCAAAAGCTTTGACCGCCATTCAGATGTTATTAAGAAAATCTTTAATTTTCTTCGTTATTTTAATTGCGATCACCGCCATCGTTAGCTTGATTGCATCAGGTTCTATCACGCGGGCACTCACTCTTCTGTTTGATGCGACTCAGAAGGTGTCACAAGGAGACTTTAATATTCGGGTCAAAGTTGACTCCTCTGATGAAGTGGGGGCCTTGGCCGATAATTTCAATATCATGGCAGCAGAAGTCTCTCGATTGGTTCTTCAAACGGCTGAAAAAGCTCGGATGGAAAATGAACTTCAAACGGCGCGAACGGTTCAAGAGACTCTTTTTCCTGAAAATAACGCGAGAGTAGGTCCTCTTTCAATCTCGGGTTTTTATGAGCCGGCCAGCGAGTGTGGGGGAGATTGGTGGCACTACTGTGAAGTCGGCGAAAAGAAAGTTTTCCTTTGGATCGGCGATGCGACAGGTCATGGGGCGCCAGCTGCATTGATCACTAGCGCCGCTAAGTCAGCCTCAACTATTATTGAACAGTTAAATATTTCACCCGCTAAGGCGATGGAACTTTTAAATCGCGCCATTTATGATGTTTCTAAGGGGCGCATTATGATGACCTTCTTTCTGGCGTCCTATGATCCGGCGACGGGTCTACTGACGTACTCAAATGCTTCCCATGAGGCGCCTTATCTGATGAAAAAAACAGGAAACGACTTAACTAAACAAGATCTTGTTCCTTTAAACGAAGTGAACAATCCAAGACTTGGTCAAGCCAGAGATACAGTCTATGCACAAACTTCTGTGCGTTTAAAGGCTGGTGAAATGGTGTTTTTTTATACAGATGGAATTTCAGATATCCAAAATCCCAGCAGTGAAGCTTGGGGTGAGCGAAAATTTATTAAGGCCTTAGTCCAGGCCAATCAGGATTTTCCAGAGTCTAGTGAAAGTGTGCGGCGATTTTCACTGGCCTTTCAGGAGCATCGTCAAGGCGCCCTTCTAATTGATGACGTGACGTTTTTTGTAGTTAAGAATGAAGGAATAGATATTGAGGGCAATAATCATGGGTAAGTTAGATGTCAAAATTGATAAAAGTTCCGGAACATTAAATATCAATATGGTTGGGACCATTGATGAAGATGTTGATTTTACGCAATTGAATTTGGGGGATGCCCAAGAGATCGATTTAGAATTATCAGGTGTTAAGAGCATTAATTCCTGTGGCATTCGCGAATGGATCAAGTGGATGGCGACAAATAAAAATGCAAAAATTAAATTCAATCAATGCCCTAAAGTAATTGTTGATCAAATTAATATGGTCGATGGTTTTTTACCTCAAAATGGAAAAGTGAGCTCCTTTTTTGTGCCTTATTACAATGACAACTCAGGCTCAGAAAAAAATATTCTGTTTCGATATGGGACGGAGTTCACCGAAGGTGATGTCAAGCCTCCGAAAGAAATTAAGGACGACCAAGGTAACGACATGGAAATGGATATCATTGAATCAAAATATTTTAAATTTATTAAACGCTAAACTTTAGTCTAGACAAAAAAGTTTTAGCTTCAGATAACATGTTGAAATTCCGATAAAATAGCCGTGAGTAAAGCAAAAGCCAATGTTCTATTGATTGGAAATGAGCTCTCCTTAGGAGAGTCCATTAAAAATACGCTGGTGACCGATGGTTATCAGGTTTTTCATATTTTGCATCCTGACGAAGCCCAAGAGATCCTGAACGCCCAAAGAATAGATATTATGTTGGTCGATTGTATGCTGCCAAAATTAAGCGGTGTTGATTTTGTCGAGCAGCTTCGTAAAACATTTCCCATTCTGAAGTTTAAAATTATTTTAATGAGTGGTATCTATACTGATAAAAATTTTATCCAAGAAGCTACAAAAAGAACGCAGGCCGTTTCTTTTATCAAAAAAGAAGTGCCATTTGATCACGGTCAAATTTTGGATGCGATCCACAAAATACCGATTTCAAGCCCTGGAGAGGAAGCCCCTCTAAGAAAAACTCTTTATCAAATTTTTGATAAAGAAAAAGTGACCATGAGAGAAAAAAGAAAAATCATTGAATCTTTAGATGAAGTGAATGGCTTTGACCTGCCTTTCATTTATTCGCTTCTAGTGGAAACTAAAAGTTCTGGTTATCTAAATATCTATGAGAAAAGCAGCGCCGTTTCTGGAATTTCTTTTGCTTCTGGTCATATT
>JAYWEU010000236.1:0-25929 GCA_043779385.1 Pseudobdellovibrionaceae bacterium | reverse complement strand
GCCTTTTGGGCCCACAGCCGATGACGCCAGCAAACTATACTGGCCAACATTAGCACCGATATCAAAAACGACCATTGCTGGTTTTAGAAAATGCTGGAATAAATACGCTTCAACTGGTTCATAAGCTCCGTACAGCCAAATTTGGCGCTGAACATGGTCCCTGACATCACAAGGAATTTGAAAACCATTTGGTAAATAGCCAGTCTGCGATTGCCCTGTATAAAGATATTTCCCGTAGCGATCACAAATTGCATAAAGATAACCAGGCGCCTTGTCTGTATGGGCCCACTGTCTCAGAGCTTTAGAAAATATGGGCGCCATAAAGTTTCTCAAAACAGATTCCTTTTCGAAGAGTTTAACTTGGTAAATAAAAAACTGAATTCATTTCTGCAATCGAGCTTTCGATAAAGCCAAGCTCCGAAAGGAAATCTTTGATGTCTTGACCTGAATTTCCAAAAGCAGCCAATGCCTCTTCATTGATTTCGCAAATAATATTTTTAATTTTTTTTCCTTTTAAAGAGGTCAGGGCACCTTTTAGGACCTGCATTTCTGCACCCTCAACATCAATTTTTAATAAATCAACTTCTGAAATTGAGTGCAGATTCAGATAGTCATCAAGACTTTGGCAATTAACTTCAATCGAGAGGTCCTTCGAATTATTTTGATTTTGCAGGCGCCCCCATCCCGATTCAGAAGCTTGTAAGCTTTGCGAAAATCGCAAACGAGTGTCAGAACGATCACTGACTGCCAGATTATTAAGTTTAAACTGATTCAAACTGTTAGCCGCAATATTTCTGGATAACGCTTGAAACACTTTTGGATCAGGCTCAAATAGATGGGCCTTAATCGTCGGATGACGAGAAAAAATTTGAAGACCCATCAGACCAACATTGGCCCCAACATCTAAGTAAACGGGTGCATTTTTATTCGCCAAAACCCGGCCTGCGGCCAAGATTGTTTGGGGCTCATAAAGGCCTGTTAAGAAGTACATGGCCTGCATACGATCTGAAAAATCGAGCCAAATAAAAGTGCTGTTGATTTTAACTAATTTGGCAAAACTAAAATTCTTAAAAAAATAGATCACCAAATAATGACATAAAGTTTGTTTTCCCTTTTTAATGGGGATGAGCGTGATAAAAAAGCGAACCGAAGATAATATAAAATATTTGACGGATTCAGGCATCAGTTTCTCCGGGCTAGGGAAAGTATATGTTGTGTTCTTAGAACTGTCATCACCTCGGCCTTGGTCGGGTCATGGGCACTGTTTGTGTTTTAGTGGGGAGTGTGCTGGACTCATTAAATGCTGAGCGCACAGACAGAAATCTTACAGAAAAAAGCCTTACAAATGGCCGAGGGTCGCAGCTCAGACCTGCACTTGAATTGGGTTCTGCGAACGCTGACAGCAGAAGGACTGAGTGCGCAAGCCAAGGTCTTAGATTTTGGTGCTGGAGTGGGACGCTTACTTCATGGATTGAAAGAACAAGGTGTCCTGAAGTTAACGGGAGCTGACTTGCTGCCGCCACCCGCTGATTTCAACGGAAAATGGAAGCAGGCGGATCTGAATCACTTTCCAGGTCGGGAATTCAGTTTGGAATTCGACTGGGTTGTTGGTGTCGAAGTGATTGAACACTTGGAAAATCCAAGAAACATGATTCGAACGATGGCTGAAATGACAAAACTGGGTGGTCATATTTTATTAACGACCCCAAATGTTGAAAGCTTCAGATCTATTTTGTCATTGATCGTTCGAGGTCATTATGTCGACTTCTTAGATTCCAGTTATCCCGCTCATATCACGCCTGTCTTGCCGATGGATCTACAAAGAATTGTCTTAGAATCAGGCTTCGAAATTAAGCGCCTTGAATATTCTGGCAGAGGAGCTATCCCCGGCCTGACAAAGTGGAGCTGGCACCAAATTTCTGGCTCTCTTTTAAAAGGGAAAAGGTTTAGTGATCATATTCTTGTGGTAGCCAGGAAAATTCGATGAAGCTTCTTTATGTTTCGCCGAATTCAGAACTCGGTGGTGCCGAGCGAATTTTGGATACTTTAATTAAATACCATGATCGAAAGAATTTCGAAGTTTATGTTGTCCTCATGGGTCCTGGTTCGTTGGAAGAGCGTTGGAAGGAAATGGGAGTCACGGTTTTACAGATCCCTCGTTTTCGCTTTCGTCACTTTGGTTCGCTTGTAAAAGCGCTATGGGCCTTGAGGAAAATTTTAAAAGAACACAAAATTGACTTGGTTCATAGCACGATGGTTTATGGTCATCTTTTTGCGGGTCCCATTGCCTGGGCGATGAATATTCCTGAGGTTTGGTTTCAGCATGGACCTGTTGGAAAAACTTTGGATCGATGGGCTGGGTTTGTTCCTACAAAAAATATTTTATGTAATTCAAAATTTACAGAAAATCAGCAGCAAGTCTTAGCTAAAGCAAAGACATCAGTTGTTTATGGTCCTGTGGAAATACCTCACACTGACTCGGAGACAAGTCAGAAAATTCGCACAGAGTTTAGAAAAAAGTTTAATATTGATTCTGAAAAATTTCTTTGCGTTCATGTCGCGCGGCTAGATCCTTGGAAGGGTCAGGAAAATTTTATTGCGGCCATCGAAATAGCCTACAAAAAATATCCAAATATTCAAGCCTTGATTGTCGGAGGCTCTGCTTTGGGCTCTGCTGACTATGAAAAGAAATTATGCAGCCTTGTCAGGGAAAAAAATCTTGAAAGTGTTATCAAGTTGACCGGTTTTTTAAGTTCTGTTCACGAGGTGTTTTTATCGGCAGATTTGTTTGTTCATTGTTCAACGCAAGCTGAACCTTTGGGTCTTTCCATTCTTGAAGCAATGGCGGCGGGCTGCCCAGTGATTGCTGCAAATCAGGGCGGACCTTTGGAAGTGATAGTGGATAAAGAATCGGGAATTTTATTTCCCGGTAGTGACGTAGCTCAGTTAAGCCAAGAAATTTTAAAAGTCTCACAAGATAAAAATTTGCAGAATCAATTACGTCAAAAGGGACTGAAGAGGGCTGAATGTTTTGAATCTAAGAAATGGGTGAAGCAAATTGAAAAGATTTATTCCGGCATTATAGCAGAGGGGAATCATGGAGTATAAAACTTATGAAAATGATTCCGTAACACCCTCATTGAACGCCCCTTTTTTTGCTGAGCATTTAGCAAGGTATCGATTTGCGCAGGAATTTATTCAGGATAAAACTGTCCTCGAGTTGGGATGCGGAAAAGGCTATGGGGCTTTCGTTTTAGCGCAAGTTGCAAAATCGGTCGTTGCTTGTGATTTGAATGCAGATTCGCTGGCTTTTGCAAAAAAGCATTATGCTGCAAAAAATTTGGAATACAAAAAAGAGAATGTCACAGAAAGTGGAATTTTTCATAAGTTTGATGTTGCTGTGTCATTCGAGGTGATTGAGCATTTATCGGCAGATGAAACCTTGGCCTACTTGCGGGTGGCAAAATCTTGCCTAATGCCAGGCGGTCTATTTTTATTAAGCACTCCGAATCATGATGTTGTTGTAAAAAGTGGAATGCCTGTCCCAGATTTTCATATTAATAACCTAACATCACTAGAGCTTAGAAAGCTGCTGAAAAACGAGTTTTCCGAAGTGCAAATGTGGGGTCAAATCTTCAACCAAGGGCTGTTAAAGAATACTTTGTATTACTTGGATTATTTCAATCTAAGACATTCGTTGATTTCAAAGCGATTCAGAACTAACGACAATGTTGAAACGCCGAAGCCAGTGACAGATATAAACTTTTGGAATATTTCACAAGGTTTTGGGGCTGCTGACAATTATATCTTTTCAAAATTACTATGGCGGCAAGCAGGAATGTGCCTTGCTATTTGCAGCTAAGAGGCCGCTGTTCGGCTTTTCGGCGTGATGACTTTGTAATATCTGCCGCCATCTGCAAAAACGATATCTGGATGAGCTTTATTCATAAGCCCTAAAATAGGGACCGACTTCAGATCAGATAATGTTTCCACCGAGTTGATGATATCTTCGCGATGGGTTTTTCGATGCTGCACCACCAATAAATGAAGGTCAGCTACAGTGCTGATCAAAAATGCGTCAATCACCGACAGAATCGGAGGTGTATCGAAAATAATAAAATCATATTTAGCAGAAAGTTTACTTAAGACATCTGGCAACTTGATTCGCTCGATAAATTCGGCGGAATGTTCAATGGTCGAATGGGCGGCCAAAATATCTAAATTATCGTCATATTTTTCAATACAACTTTCAATTTCATCAGCTGAGATTGATTTATTAAGTTTGCCGTGAATATTTTCGCTTTCAAAAAATTTCTTAATCGAAGGTTGTCTGAAATCAAAATCGACAAGCAAAGTCTTTAGATTTCCTTTTGAAAAGGCGGATGCTAAGTTTGCTGATACAAAAGTTTTCCCGACCCCTGGACCTGGGCTTGTAATTAAAAGAACAAGAGCTTGATCGTGACCTGTCGTTAAGTTCTTGAAGGCTTGCAATCGAACACGCAAAGCCCGGAAAGAATCAGACTCTAGTGAATCCGGATATTCTTTCAGCAGTAAGGGCATCTTAGCCAAGGGATTCAATGGGACAAGGGGAATATAACCCATAGGATTGATACCCAGCTGCTCAAGGTCACTCAGATCCTTCACGGATGGAATCATCGAGTCTTGAATGAATAAAAGGGCCAAGCAAGAAAACAGACCGATACCGATATAAAAAAGCAATTTTCGTGAAAGGGTTGAGTTTTCTGTAGCCCCAATCGTGGCAGGACTTAAAACGGCAAAATCACTGACAGCGGCCGCTTCCTCTATTTGAATTTCTTGCAGTCTTTTTTTGATGACCAAATAAAGGTTGTTTGCGATTTCATTTTCGCGATTCAGTTCTCCTAGGCGCTGCATATTCGCAGCCAGTTCTTTCAAGTCAAAGCCCCTCTTTTTGATGTTATTTTCCAAAGCCGCGGCTTGATCCTTCATGCGGTCGCGGTCCTTAATCAAAGAGGCAAATGAAGCTTTTAAAGATTTTAAGTACTCTAATGGATCGCCAGCGATTAAAGATGTATCGCCTTTGCCATCTAAGACTTGCTGGTAGACCTTCATAATCTGAGCTATTTCTGTGTCTGCTTTTCTAATAGCTTCTGGATCATTATCATTTTTTGTCATAGATTTTCGATACTGCAGCATATTTAAGCGGTATTGAATTTGATTTAAGTACAATGATGACATCGAACCGTCGTTACTGACCAGGGCCTTTTTCAAATCCCGAAGGCTATTTTTAGATTGCTGGATCAGGTTGTCGTTATTTTTAAGTTGGATTTGCAGTTCAAGATAATCTCGCTCGCCTTTTTCAAGGCCTTCCATAATTGAGCGTTCGGCTTGATTCACAGAGATAATTGACGAATTGGCTTGAAACAAAGTTTTCTCAGTTTCAATTTGGCGTAATTGACGACCCAATTCTTTTTCTTGAACAGATAAAAATCGTTTCAGCTCGGAAACGCGCCTTCGCAGTCTTTTTTGATCTTTCTCAACAAACATGTTGGCGGCCTGATCGGCGATCAATTGGGAAAGCTTGGGGTCGTTAATGCGACTTAAAATTCTGATTTGCAATCTTTCGGCATCTGGTTCGAAGGACAAACTGCCGCAAACAGCTTCGTCCAGTTCGGCCGGGATGGCCGTAGAAATATCTCGGCGCTGAAGGGCTGCGTTGACGTCTGAAACAAGAGATTTACATGTTTCCTGACTTTTAAATTGTTCGACTAAGGCAGAAACCTTTGGAACGAAATTATCACCACTGGTCAGGCCCATGGATTCACTGATGGGATTCATGTGATCCCGGCTACCCAACGACAAAATAGAGGTCGATACGTAACTATTTTTTTCGAAAATGTGAGCAAAAAGAGCCAGCGACGCAGAAAAAATCAACGTCGAAAAAATCCAAAATTTATTAACCTTGATAAGTCGGTAAGCCCACCTGAAATCGGGGGCTGGATGATGATGGTGTGTGCGACCCTGAGGTAATCCCCCATTTTCGCCTTGTGGCACCCCGGATGTGTCAGATCTTTTTTTCATAAAGTTCTTTACCAATACCCATTTAATCCTCCTTCGATATCGGACGACTAGCAAGATTCCGTAATATATTTATGAAAAACTGTTCGTTATTTATGGAACCTCGACCAAACTCTAGGCAGAAAGCAAGACTTATACCCCCTTAGACCCTATCATTTTGAGATACTGTCTTTAGTCGTGCTGTTCATTTAAAAGTTAAAAATAGACGTTAAGTTATGATAAATTTATGAAATGAAAAATCTTTCCCAGAAATTAAAAATTTTTCTTTCAATCCTCCTTTTCGTTTCCAGCGTTCATGCGCAATTGCCTTCTTTGGGCTCGGGCCAAACGATGGGATCGGGATCAGAATATTTTGCCGGTCGAATTGAAGGAAAGCCCTTAATTAAGGTGAATCTGGTCGGCGGCGTCCGCTTACCCGGCGTGTACCATGTCCCCGTCGACACCAATCTTGCGGAAGTCCTTTCTTATGCTGGAGGAACCGTTGACGGTGCTGAGTTGGATGAGATTCATGTCCGATCCATGCTTGGAACCAAAGCGACTTTCAAGACTTTTGATTTCCAGAACTTGTCTAAAGACACCGCTGGAAGTTATCCAACAATCAAGAATGATGACATTATTCAAATCACTGTGACCAAAGATCAACTGGCAAGGACGGCGCTTTGGGTCTCAATTATTGGCAGCATCATATCAGTCACATTAGCAACGCTGACCTACCAGCACTCTCGGTAAGTTATGATCAAAGTGATGCATATTGGAAAATACTTGCCTCCATCAAAAGGTGGCATGGAAAGTTCCATTCTTCATATCTGCCGAAGTTTATCGACCGCAGGACTTGATATCACTTTAGTTGGCACCGCTGAACCAGGAATGGGTGTTCGGCATGAAGAAAATTTTAAAGTTCTAACTTTGAAAACATGGTGGACATGGGCCTCGACGCCCTTCGTGTCGGGTCTTTCTAAATTGATCAAAGATGAAAAACCAGATTTAATCCACCTTCATCTTCCAAATCCATGGATTTCCCTTCTTCTTAGTTGGACTACTATTCCCATCGTCGCGACATATCATTGTGACATCGTCAGTTTTCATCTTTTAAAAAAGCTTTATAATCCTATTTTACATTTTTTTCTTAATCGCTGTATAAAAATTATTGCCACATCACCACAGCTGGCAAGCTCTTCTGAGGTTCTGAAAAATTACCAAAAAAAATTAAGTATTATCTCGCTGTCAGTTCCACCTTTAGATTTTAAGAACGAAAATTTAGGATTGACTGAAAAGTTAAATAAAATATCAAAAAATATTATTTTATTCGTCGGAAGATTGGTCTCATATAAAGGCCTGCCTTTTTTAATTGAGGCCATGAAAAACACGGACGGACACCTTTTGATTGTCGGCGAAGGGGGTAAAAAAGAAAGTCTGATTCGAATCGCCCAGGAATTTGGAGTCAGTTCAAAAATTACTTTTGTAGGTTCTGTCAGTGATAAAGATTTACCCAGCTACTACAAGGCCGCAAAATTAATTGTACTTCCTTCGATTAACCAAGGAGAAGCCCTTGGAATTTGTTTGATCGAAGGACTTTCTATCGGACGGCCCCTTGTCACGACAGAGCTTTTGACAGGGGTTTCTTATGTTAATCAAAATGAAATTACTGGCCTTATCGTACCGCCAAAGGATTCGGTCGCACTGGCGACCGCCATTCAGCGAGTTCTGAATTCGCCAGCAGAGCAGGATCGCTTTTCTGCGAATGCTCAGATCCGCTACCAAGAGGTTTTTGATCTTAAAAAGATTAGCGAACAGCACCAAAAGCTTTATCAAGAGGTGCTGAGTTTATGACAATAGATTTTATAATTCATGATCTGCCAAAGGGCGTTAGTCAGACTGGAGTCCCCGTTATTTTTCGCAGGCCACTGATTTTAAAGGACTTTTTTTTTCATATTTTTGTCGAGTTTTTAATTTCGAGATCAAAAACGAAACTGACGCACGCAACGGGAACATGTGCTTTTTTTTCTGACGTCGATCCGATGAATAAGATTATCTCTGGTAGCGGGCTGTGTTTTAAAGAAGGTGATCCTGCTGATTTAGCGTTGAAAATGCAAATGATGCTGGAAAATCCTTCTGAAGTCGAAAAAAAAGGAAAATTGGCTCGAGAAGAAGTGCAAAGGAAATACACTAATCAAGTCATTGCCGAAAATCTTTTTCAAATTTCAGAAGGGCTTGTGAATTAAGAGGCAAGAATAAGGCTCCGTATTTTAATAATCTACAAAAAAAATGAAGGAAAATATTTTTGAGTCGGTCCCAAAATTCAATAAAAAACTTAACTAGCTCGTTGGGATTAAATATAATCACCATCTTAGCATCATTTTTAGCAACGCCACTGATTTTAACCTTATTAGGGGATGTCCGGTTCGGGCTGTATAGAACAATTTTTGAGTGGATTGGTTTTTCCTCGATATTAGCAGTTTCTTTTCAATCTTTTTCATCGCAGTCGCTAGCAAGAAAAAATTCGGTCGGTCAATCATTAAATGAGCTAGGCACTTACTTTTCGTTTGGTGTTAGAATTCTTGCCTTTATACTTCCTATCGCTGCCCTGTTTGTTTTTTTCGCGCCGCTCATTTTGGGTGCATCAGAAGTCTCGAGTGCTGAGATTCGTCGGTCGAGTGCAATTGGTTGCCTTGCGCTGCTTTTCATACCGCTCTTGGTGATACAGTCTGTTTTAGAAGCTCAAAATAAGTCTTATATAGTCAATATGACTATGGCGCTTCAAAGGTTATTAGTTATTATCTTGAGCGTTGTTGGAGCCTTCTTTTTTAAAAACATTGAAAGTCAATTTCTGGCTCTTTTGCTGGGACAAATTTTCTTTTTTATTTTAATCTATTTTCAAGCTCGAGTGACGCTGGACTTAAAAAAGTTCTCACCGAAATATTGGAAAGCCCTCGTCCCCTTTATTAAAATGGATGCGGCAAGTAAGATTGGCATGTCGGCTGACACAATTATCATTTCGCTCCTCATGGGTCCCCAATACGTCACGAAATTTTTTTTATGGGTCCGCCTACCAACCATGCTGATGGGTCAAATTACAGCTTTGGGTAATTCAGTATGGGCTGGCTATGCACAGGTCTATAACGAAGGCGGAGATGCAAAGTATCTGTTTCTAAATCTGACAAAAGCAGTTGCTATTTTAGCAAGTGCTTGCGGAGGAAGCATTATTGTATTCAATGCAGATTTTTTAGCCCTTTGGCTAACACAAAGCTATGAGGCAAATATTATTTTTAATGGAATCATCGCATTCAATTTATATGTAATTTCTTTAATTTCTTTTCTAGGTTGGATGCTGACAGCCGCGCATGGCGAAAATGAATTCGCCGAAGCTTCGTTACTAAGTTCTTTCGTTAATATTGCAGTTGGGGTCAGCGCAACCATGTCATTCGGATTGATTGGCCCAGTCGTTGGTTCAGCAGTTGGATATGGTGTTATCAAAATGATCTGGATCTTAAAAGCCGTCCAGAAAAAAATACATCTGCTTTGGCGTAATCTGTTAGAGGTTGTTCTGTTGCCACTTGTTTTTGGCATAATTTATTTTTACGGAATTTTTTATCTAAGAACTATCTTTAATTTCTACTCTTTAAGTTGGGTTCAGTTAATAGTCTTTGGATTGACCGCAAATCTAATTTATTTGTTTTTGTGCTGGTTTATTTTATTACGTAAGGAAGAAAGAGGCCAATGGGCGGGACGCTTGCTGAGGCGGTCTGGGGAGGCCATTTGACTGAATGGAATCAGCGTCAGCGCTGCCTAGTTTGCATGGGAACTAAGCTAAGAATTGTTCGAACGGAGAAAAATTCAAAAAGTGATCATCCGGACCTTAAAGAGTATTTTGAAAGGGATTCGATTCTTCTTGCCTGTTCAGAATGTAAGATGGCTTTTGTTGAAAGCATTCCGGCCGACCCAAAGTTCTTTTCGGCTTTGTATGCAGGGACCGATCGCGACGTCTCGATTGATTTTAATTATTCTGGAAAATTAAGTATTTTTAGAGAAATAAAAAAAGTAATTCTTAAATATAAAAATAGCGGCGAGCTGTTGGATATTGGTGCCGGGACTGGTGCATTTTTGAATTTTATGAAAGATTCCTTTAAGACCAGCGGTGTTGAGCTGGGATCCGCGGCTCGCGAATTTGCTTGTTCAAAAGGCTTAAATGTTATCGCTGCGCCCATCGAAAAATTACCTATTAAGGATCAGCAATATGACATCGTCACAATCATAGATGTTTTGGAGCATTTAACGGATCCAAAGCAAGCCATGATTGAAATTTATCGTGTTCTAAAGGAAGGTGGTTTGCTTTATATAAAAGTCCCGAACTATAAAGTTCAAGCTTCCAAGCAAAGTGTACTTAATTTTCTTCGACTTTCCAACGAAGGAATGATGGGTAATTACGTGCATATCAACCATTTCTGTCCAACGTCCTTAAAAGAATTATCAAAAAAATGTGGGTTTGAGGTTTTAGAAAATGGATTTTCTAGTTCGGAAATGTGGAATTTAAAATGGAAGGAAGCACCTCGATCGTATTCATTCCGAGTTTTTAGAAATCTTTTTATTGAACTTACGAATGGAGTCCTTAAGCTTTTATCGGCTATTTCAAAAAAGGATCTGGGGTTTAATATTTACGTCTTAGTACGTAAGGTGCCACGCCTGTGAAAGTCTTGCTGATATCTGCAAATGCACCACCAATTATTTGCGGGATCGGGGATTACGCCGAAATCCTTTCAAAACATCTTAATTCAAAAAATATTCAATCAAGTCATCTAGGTCTGCAAAAATATTCTAGTCCCCGGTTTCTAAAAGGCCTTAGACTTCTTTTAAAAGTTCGAAAAGCACTGCGAACCGAGAAATTTCATTTAATTCACTTGCAGTATGAAGCCTTTAGCATCGAACAAAGTTACCTTCTGATTTATTATCTGACCCATCGTCCAGAACCACTGGTAGTGACCTTTCATGAGGTCTTTCAAAAGACCAAAAATCAAATTTGGCGAGATCGGACCCTTTTAAAAAAAGCGGCAGCAATTATTGTGAATGACCAGGGTCGGTTTGAAAGTATCCATCAGTTGTGGCCAAAGGCGAAAGAAAAGCTGCATTGCTTGTGGGTTGGGTCGAATTTGCCGCTTCCGGGACAAGAACTTCCATTAAAAAGATTTATGATTGGTTACTTTGGCTTTATCAACGGTGTTAAGCGCCTGGATATTTTGATGGAGAGTTTTAAAATTATTAAACAAGAATTCCCAGGGGCCTGCCTTCGTTTAATTGGAGCTTTCGATAAAAACAATTCAGAAGTTAAAAAGTGGCAGCAATGGACAGACCGCGAAGGTTTCGCGGAATCCATTGATTGGAGTGGTCCTCAATCAAGACTAATTTCTAGCCAGAAAATTCAAGAATGTGAGCTCATGCTTTTGCCGTTCTCAGATGGGGCATCGCCGCGGCGGGGAAGTTTACAGGCCGCCTTGTTTTTAGGCAAAGCCTTATTAACCTCGGCTCCTATTTTACCCGAGCCGGATCTTGAAGGACTTACTTTCGTCAAATCAAATGCGCCGAAAGATTGGGCGCAACAGGCCATCGCGATTCTGAAAGATCAAAGCTTAAGACAAGAACTTGAAGGAACTTCCTTATCGATCAGCCAAAATTTTTCATGGGAAAAGATGGCTGAAAAGCACTTACAGATATATCTTCAGGTTTTGAAACCAAAAAATGGATCTAAATAATGCGAATTCTTTATATGACCAAGGAAAATCCAACAAATGCATTAGGGCATGCGCCTGAACGAGCTCGGCAATTTATTTTAGAGCTTAAAAATAATGGTCACGAGGTTCGATGTGTTTTTCCTTCGGATAATGATGATGGGGGACTTCCGGCATTTAGAACCTATCGTGAAAAAATTCTTGGCCTTTTTAATTCCTACCATGAGAGGCGGGCGGGTACGGCCTTTTCTTCAGCTTTGCAAAAACTGGCTGAACATGGAAAGTTTGATCTGATTGTCGCTGAAGAATTATCATCGGCCTTTTTAGCATTAAAAGGAAAATCAAAGAGGACCCCACCAATTATTTATATCGCGCACAATGTTGAGTCCGACTTATACCAACAGATCACAGGATCAAAAGTGATAGAAAAAGTGCGCACTAGCAATTTGCTTCGCACAGAGGTTTGGGTCCTTAAGCAAGCTGATTTAGTCTTTTCATTCAGCGTAGAGGATCAAAAAAAATTGCAAATTTTAAGTGGACGAAATGATATTTATTTGACTCGCGCGGGTGTGAATTTGCCGGATTCCCCAGCGCTAACGGTAAAAAATGAAAAAATTTTATTTGTGGGTGCTTTGGACTATTTTCCTAACATCCAGGGCCTACAATGGTATGCAAAAAACATTCATCCACTGATAAAAATAAAATATGGAATGATTGTTGTCGGCCGAAATCCTGGATCTTTGGTTAAAGCAATCTGTGATGAAAATAACTTTGAGCTGATTTCATCGCCACCCCAGCTTGGTTCGATTTTAAGACAGGGCGCCCTGGAAGTTGTTCCCCTGCTGTCGGGGAGTGGAACGCGGGGAAAAATACTTGAAGCCGCCGCTTATGGGATTCCGGTGATTGCGACAACTTTGGGCGCCCAGGGATTGGGGTTTAAGGACGGCCAGACGATTGTGATTGCTGATACAGCCGAACAATTTGCCGCCGAGGTTGAAAAATATTTAAATAATTCAAATCAAAGAACTGATATTGCAAATGCAGCTTTAGAATACGTGCAAAAGTTTAGTTATAAAGCAGTGGTTGCTGATTTTTTATCCGACTTAAGTAAATTCAAGTAGGCCGAAAAAGTTTCCTCAGCGGCTATTTTCCAGTTAAATTTTTGACTTTGGCTCAACGCTTTATCGGCAAGCGATATCAACAATTCAGGCTGGGACGTCAGAGTCTTGAGGATTGCATCTAAGCTTTGTTGATTAATATCAAGACCCGCGTCGCCAGTGACTTCGGGGATGGCGCCGCTTCCAGTGTATAAAACCGGTTTTCCAAAATTCATAGCTTCCACCAGGGGAAGACCGAAGCCTTCCGCTTCTGAATATGTGATAAAGGCCAAGGCTTTCGCGTAATAGGTGGCTAATTGATCGTCCGAGACATTCTCAAAGAAGAAAAGTCGATCCGATGAAAATCGGCGGCTTTCATGACTTGCTCCCCTACCGATTAAAACTAAGTCGATGCTTGAAGTGGTCTTTAGAAAATCTGCAATCAAAGAATCTGTACGTTTTCTGCCGCCAAACGTTCCGACATAAAGCAAATAGGGCCTTTCGGTCGAAGTTGGTTCTTTTAGATTTTTTTTGGCGAAGTGGGTTCCTTCATAAATTCGAAGAATTGGATCTTTAATCCCATAATTAATAAGTTCATTCTTAGAAAAATCACTGACAGTGATAATTAAATCAGCCGCTTTTAGTGAGCCTTGCCAGTCTATTTGGTACCGAAGAGCAGATTTAAGATTTTTAAATGATTTCAAAGCAGAAAGGAACGAAAAGTCTTTTTCTGAAAATAAATCGTGAATTGTAAGAATCTTTTTAAATGACCCCATTAATGGAAGACCCGCATTGGCAGGGGCATGTAGAATCTGAATATTATTTTCAAGGCAAAGCTTTGGTAAAGTGACCTGTTCCCAAAATGTATGAAGTTGCCGTCTTGAGTTTTGAAATACTAAAATTTCTAATTGATCAGAGTGGTATTTCTTTAAGTGATTGATCAGTTCTGTTGCATATCGGGACCAGCCACCGACTTTGCTGGAATCTAAACAACTGCCATTAAATGCGACCCTAATTTTTTGCGAGGGCTTCATAAATTTTCACGTATGATTGAATTTGATTTTTCCACGAGTATCTCGATAAAAGTTGCTGCTGTTCGGTTAAAAGATTTTCGCGGACTTCAGATGATGAAAGGATATTTTTAATTTCTTTTTGCCAAGCGATTGATTCCAAAGCCAAGAGACCCTTATGGCCTGGCAAAAGCTCCGCGAAAACGTCAATATTTGACGCTAGGAAAGGTGTGTTGCAGGCGACACTTTCCAGCAGAGGGTAGCCAAAGCCTTCGTAAGTGCTGGGTTGCAAGTACAAATCTGCAACCTGATAAAGTTCGACAATTTCTTGGCTAGAAAGATTTTCGAAGTGTTTAATATGGTCAGTTAAATGATATTGCCTTATCTTATGTTGGTGTTCAGCTGACCAGGCAGGACCTACTTGAATGAGTAAAATATTTGATATTTCAGATTTCAGATCTTTTAAGAGTTCGATCAGAAATGAAAAATTTTTACGAGGCCAGGCTGTATTAGCCAGGTTCAGAAGCAATGGGCGCTTTTGTAAGTTCCACTTTTTAAATAACGGATCAGACTGAAGAGATTTTTTAAACTCTTCACCACAAGAGTTTGGAATGACCTGTGAGATGGGCAAGGGGAGTTGCATCTCTTGCGCCAGGCCAAACAATTCCTTTTGTATCACATGAGTTGGCGTTGAAATCTGACCTGCCATCAGAAGTGATTTTGCCATCCAGCGGCGAATTAAAGAGTTCTTTGCATCGCGCTTTCTCCAGAATTCCAAATCATGGCAGGTGACTAAAACTTTTTTAAGGGGAAGAAATTGAAGAACGTGAGCATAAGATTGATCAACGATGTGGTAAACATCATATTTGTGAAAAGCCGCCGAGGCTGTATAGATGCCCCTGCGAGCTAAAGTTGAGCCCCATTTTTCCCAAGCCTGATTTGGTCTTATTAAGTTAATTTGAAGATGTGAATTCAAAAGAGGGCTTTTTTCTTGAAGCAACTGAGAAAATCTTTCGATGCTGTGCCAATGATCGGAAATAAAGGGAAGAAATAAACCGACTTGGATCATATAAAATTCTGTTTTTCTATGTTTGAAAAAATAGTTTTGGAAAACTGATCTGCGGAAAACAGCCTTTCGACGGTTTGTCGGCCTGCTTTTGAGATTTTTTGGCGAAAAATTTTATCAGTGCAAAGTTTTTCCAAGGCTTTGCGTAACTCCGTTGGAGCATTTGGGGGAACCAATAGACCATCAAGTTCATGACTGATAATTTCAGCGACGCCTCCGCCCTTGGTGGCAATCACGGCGCATTCTGACGACATGGCTTCAATGATCACGCGTCCAAAAGGTTCGGGGCTTTTTGAGCAGTGCACAACGATATCGGAATCTTGATAGACCAACTCAATTTCTTGGATAAGACCTAAAAATTTAATTTTTTGACTGAGTCCAAGTTCCTCTACGCGGTTGATTAATTTAGCTTTATAGCCAGCTTCGCCATAAGTTTGATAAGCCTCGTCGCCGATGATTTGACATTGAAAATTTAAATGTGGGTTTAGTTGTTTGAGCTCTTTGATGGCTTCAATAAATACATCCTGACCCTTCCAAGGTGTAATCATCGCCACCATACTGATCGTCACTAAATCTTTAGGGGATGCGGACCTTGGAAAAAACTGGTGAAGATCGACGGCATTATGAACAGTTGTCAGTTTTGTAGTCCAAGAGTTTGGGAGTGATTTTTCAAGGCTATTTTGGACACTTTTGGAATTAGATATAATCATTTCTGGTTGCGTTCCTATGATTTGCAAAAAAAACTTAACATATCTGAGTGTTGGAAAAAAATCTTGCATGTGCCAGATCGTAGTTATTGGAATTATTTTTTTTATGACCATGCTGATGAAGTGGCACTTAAGACCATTGGTATAAAGAACCTGGGGTGAAAAGGTCGAAATAACTTTGAGCAACCGGCGAAAGTAAAAAAATAAAAATGGCAGGCTGAGAGCTGCGATAAGAAGAGTCAAAAAAGGTAATTTGCGCGAGCCTTTCGCAAAAAATTTAGGAACTGGAATAATGATGATCGCTATTTCAGGAGTCTTTTGCTGAAGGGCCTGCTTCAAAGGTCCTTCGCTTGGAAGGACGACTAAGATATTTTTTCTTTGCTCAATATTTGCTTTTTCTACAAGGTCTAAGAAAGAGCGCTCAGATCCCCCTAAAATGGCCGAAACATGTAGAAATAAAATTCTTTGCATATTTAAAATCTTAGGCTTTGATAGCAGCAAAAACTAGTCTGGTTAATCAATGCCGTTGTGGCAGACTGAGTAGCATGATCGCAAGAATTCCCGGACCCTTTTACTATCTTGCATTTTGTATGTCAGTGTTCGGCTTATCCCCATGGATCCAAGCCACGGCTTTTTTCTATCTGCCTTTTGTTTTGGGTGTCGTTTTAATATTTAGATCTACGATCATTCATGGTCTTTGCATCGTCCTAGCTTACTTAAGTGTTGAGGGTGCCTTTAAGCTATTCACGCAGTACGATACGGTTCTTCGTCTAGCGATTGATTTGCTGATCATTTGCCTATTTTTGCGCTTAATTCAAATTCGATTGAAAGATTCAAGCGGTCGGAAAATTTTAGAAGCGCCCTTTGTTTTCTTTTTTCTTCTGCATATTGGTTGGATTCTTGTTGAGTTCTTGAATCCACATGCCTTGGGCCTTTTGGCCAGTCTGGCTGCCTACAAAGTTTATGTGTCAGCTCTTTTGCTTTATTTTATCTCATATACTGCCATTGAGGGTTCTGATGATCTGGATCTTATTTGTTGGATGGCATTATTTCTTTTGTTGGTCGAAATTATTACTTCAGCCTACCAATTTAGCGTGGGTGAAGCGGGCCTTCTTCGTTGGTCGTCCTATTATCACCAAGCGATGGGTGTGCGATTTGGTGGAGCTTATTTCCGTCCGTTTGGAACTTCAAATGTCGCCGGCGGAGGAAGCACTTTAATTTTTTTACTGACACCAGTCGCTTTAAGTTTTTTGCTTAAAAAAAGTCCTCGATGGGCCGTGCCTTTCGGGGGACTTTTATTGATGGCTGTCACGTATATCCTGTTTATCTCGCAGGTCAGAGCGGCTCTGCTTAAAGCCCTTTTTGGTTGTATTTTAATGTTCCTTATTTTACTTGCAAAAAACATCCGAGAGGTCACGTATTCATTTATTTTTCTAGTGATCCTTTCGATGGGGGTTGGTCTATCAGTTAAATTTGATGATTCAAGATTTCAAATAGCTGAGAAAAGATTGTTAGCATTAGGTCAAATTTCAAAGGTTTGGGAGCAGCGATCGCATGGGTCCTATGATTCTGTTGTCCAAATCGTCAGCGAGGCCCCTTTGGGAATAGGGCTATCAAGAGTGGGTGCAGCCGCAGAGCCCTTTAAAGAGTTGATTCAAAGTGATGTTCAATACGGGCTGAGCTGGTCCTTTGCAGATAACCTTTATAAGGCATTGTTGGTGGAAATCGGAATTCCAGGTTTGCTACTTTATATGATCTTCTTGATAGCGACGTTTTTTCAGGGCTTAAAGGGGCTTTTTACTTTTTCTCCGGGCTCCAGAGCCTTAGTTTTTTTTCAGGCCGGAGCCGTTGGCGCACTGATGGCATCCTTTGCTGGGCATATGGGATCTGAAGGATTTCTATACCAGCCGGAGTCGACGATCGTCTGGGTTTTTATTGGTGCTCTAGCTAGACTATCTCAATTCAAGAAACATTTCAATTAGCCGATAAAGATGACATGCCAATCAATAATGACAGTTTCAAAAATTTAAAAGTCTCTCAGGCTGAATTTCTTGAACGCCTTTTTTTTAGTGGTCACATTGTCCAAAAAATCATTTTTGTTTTATCTTTTGGATTTTTTTGTTTTTTAACGGGCTTTGGTTCGGCTAAAATATTTCTAAGGAATGAAAAAGCACAAGTCACTTTTGCAAAAAATGAAGTCATCAAAAAAGAAGAGGTTTTAGAGCCTGTTATTGCCGAGCCATTAGAGCCCCAAGAAACTAAGGAAACTCAGAAGCGCGCACCGGCCTCAGATGATTTTTATTTTACAATCCGAGTAGGCTCAGCTATTGACGAGTCGGAAGCGAAAGAAATGATGAAAAAATATAGCAATGAATGCCAAGACATTAATTTTAAATTCAGTGATATTCATCGCCGATTTCTAATTTACTGTGGCCGCTTTGATGATATTTATTCGGCTCGTACAGCCAGTGAAAAATTAAATACAAGCGAACACATTATTGTTCGCAAAAGTCCCACCGACGCTATTTAACCTTTTTAGCAACCAGTGTGATCGAAGTTCCAAATGGCAAAAAGCCTAAAAAAAGTAATTCAAAGTAGGCCCAACCCTTTAGAATTAAATTAATTCCACGGGATAAGTGGGGGAATTCAGCACCCGCACTGGGTCGCCATTTTCGCCAAAGTGCTGGCAGTAGAAATAAGTGAAAAAGATATCGAGCTTCTTGGACTTCAAAGCCAGCTTGACTAACAACAGCAATCAGCGATTTTTTTGTATAGCGACGAAAGTGCCCCATTTTCACGTCCCATGTTGACCATAGAATATTCAAAGCAGGACAGGTTATAATTAAAAGGCCACCGGCATCCATCCGCGGAAAAAGATCCTTTAAAAAGGCCTGATCTTTTTCAATATGTTCTAAAACGTCCAACAGTACAACGGCGTCTTGATGGAGCGGAGATTTTTCATCAGCGATAACCTGGCTTCCAGGAAATTTTAAAATTCGATCGCGCAATGCTTGAATCGGTTCAATAAAAAAGTATTTTGAATGCGGCCATTCTGTTAAATAATGTTTAAAAAAAACTCCCGCCCCAGCTCCGATATCTATGACTGAACTTGTTTTATTGTATTTTTTTAAAGTCCGTAAAATAAATGTGCTTCGAATGACATGCCAAAAAAAATCTATAAATTGGTCAGCCTTTTCGGCCTGGTCTTCTAAATGAGATTCCAAGTTCTGACTTTTTGTCGTCATTGGTCAATCTTGGTTAAAACCAAGCTCTGCATTTGAATAAAAACGGTAAACAACAATAAAAAAATTCCTAGAAATAAACAGGAAAGGACAAAGCCAATAAACAAAATCGATAAATACCAACTTGATATTGATAGATAGCCAGTGATCTTTAAGAGCAAAAGAATCAATCCCGTGAGGCCTGTTAATCCGACCAAAGCGCCTGATGCAATGATGGCTCGCATGGCAATTCGATCCACATAAGGCATTAACATTCGAAAACCATGCATAATAAGGTTAAAATACCCCATCTTAGATTGATCGAAATATCTTGCACCCCGCTCGCAAGGTACGCTGACAATGGGAATATTAATATTGACCAGGCTTGAAGAGTAACAAAGTCCAAAATAGGGGTGAAAAATAATCTTTTTGGCAGTCCGTCCTGGCATCAGAGCAAAATTTCCAGAGCGTAATATTTTTCCTGTTAAGCCCCGGAATAAAATCACGAAGGCAGAGTACATTAAACGAAATTTTAAACTTGTTTTACGTTTTGTTCGCCGAGCAATAATAATTTGATGATGCGATAGGTCCCCGCCAAGGGCTTGGATCATAGGGGGCAAATCAATGGGACGATCTTCGCCATCTGAGTCCATGGTCACCAGCAAGTCTTGTTCGTGAATTTCGGATCGAAGTAATCTGATCCCAAAAACAATAGCGCGCTGATGGCCAAGATTAAAATCAGGAGTGATAAGTCGAACATCAGAAAAAGCCTGAAGGTCTTTAATGCCAGGATCGAGTCCCGCCGAGTCATCAACCAGTGCAAATTTGATATCATATTTATCAGAATAGGAAATAAGGCTTGAGAGAGTATCAGATCTTAATTTTTTGAATGACGGAACGTCAAAATAACATGGAGATAAGATCCAAAGATTGGCTTTCGGCATGAATTCATCCTAAGATGTAAGGTGAATTATGTATAGAAAGAAAATATTTTTATCTACAATTGTGGTCTTGATCTTTTTATTGCTGAATATCGACCTTTGGCAGGTTGGAAACTCACCGGAAGTTTTCAGGGATCCGGATGAGGCATGGTATGGGATCGTGATGAAACATATCTCGACCGATGGCTGTCAAGGTGTGCCCGTTTCATATAACTTCCAAGACCGAATCAATTTTCATTCCTGCCAATTTTTGGCGGGCCTAGACCAAATATTTCCATTCAGCAATGTTGTCACGCAAAGCCTGGTTATTAAATTTCTGACTCGGGCTGCGGTGATCGGTGTCTTGGGTATTTTTTCGTGGCTCCTATTAGAGGATTTGATCCTTGGAGCCTTGCTGGGACTGGTTCTATTTTTAGATGATGGAATTTATGTCTTCAAGCCTGCGGCCATCAGCTTTTTAAAGTTATGGCACGGGCAGCTTGACGATTTCAATCGACTGAATCGCTTTATAAGTCCTATGCAGTATCAACTGCCCCTCTTGGTATGGACTCTTTTATTTTGTTATTGGCTATTTTCAAAAACAACGAAGCCCAGGAAAGTTGATGCAATACTTTTTATTTTAACGATTTTTTGGGGAGGCATCGTTGTTCTAACGCCTTTTTATGCATGGGCCTCTTATTTTATAACCGTATTCTGGATGCTTATTTTTGGTTGGTTCAAAATCCCAAAAATAAGACGGGGACTGGCGCTGGGCTCGTTTTCTATCACGGTGCTTTTTTCATTTGCACTGTCTTTATCAAAAACAACAATTCCTTATGTCAATGAAGTATTTCCACGCAGTGGCTTTTTTAATCATCAGTGGTCACCTTTATTTTTAATGGACAAGGGGCTTATTTTTGGGATGTTTCTTTTAGGAATTGGCATTTATCAGATTTCGAAACGTAAATTATTAAGTCTTTTTGTGCCGATTTCGTATTATATGCTAGTTAATATTAATTTAATAACGGGCAAGGAATTTCAAAATTTTCACTTCAGAGATTACTTAGGTCCGCTTTGGTTCATCAGTTTAATTTTTATTATTTATTTTCTGCGACCAGCAAAAAAATATCTTGTTTATGGGATATTGATTTTCCTTGCTGGTGTCGGCTTGATGCAACATCTTCGCAGCCAGTTGAGCCGTCCTAGTTTTATGCGTGCTGAGATGGCGCGCGTAGATTCTTCGGAAATTATTTCTTTTTTTAAAGGCCAATCACGGGCTCAGGTCTATTGCGGAGATTTTTACCAAATCTTGCCAATAATGACTTCAGCAAAATGCTCTTGGCATCATTTGCTGATGACTTATCCACTGAGTAATCAAGAATTACTGCGCCAATCAATGTCCCAATGGCGTTTATCAGGCCTTTCTGACAAGAAAGTCGAAGAATGGATTTCTGTGGATGCTTCGCTGACTCGTTCTTTAGGCGTTTGGAGCCATGGTGTTCTTAATGAGTGGATTGATGGGAAAAGTGAAACTGAAATGTACAGCTGTAAATATCTGCTAGAAAATATCATCCCAAAGTGGATGTCGGAATACAAGAATTTTACACTCCCGATGGCGATCAAAGAATTAGGAGATGTTCAGTTTTTAGTCTTACCTATCAAGTTTGCTAAAGAAAATACAACTTTTGAAGCCCAAGCTATTTTTTCTGAATATGGTATTTATAAATTAAAAAAATAAGCTAGAAAGCCGAATCCCTTATGCGGTATCCAACGCCACGAAGTGTTTCAATAAATTTTCCGGCGGTGCCAAGCTTTTTTCGAAGGCCTACGATTTGCACGTCAATACTTCGATCCGTCACCGCATGGTTATCGCCGTTCAGCTCGTTAATCAGTTGGCCCCGCGTGAAAACCCAGCCGGGCTTTGAACTAAGGCATTCTAAAAGTTTATATTCTGTCGACGTGAGCTTAACTTCGATTTCTTCGACCTCAACAGAGAATTTTTTGCGATCAATTTTGATCGAATGAAGATTGACGATATCTTTCGGATTAAGAAGGACCTGTTGAAATCGCCGTAGCAGGACCCGAACTCGAGCAACAAGCACTTGCGCGCTGAAAGGTTTAATAATGTAATCATCAGCACCTAATTCCAGAGCGGTGACGGCTTCACTATCAGCTGAGCGTCCGGTCACCATCATGACTGGAATTTCAGCTGTCTTGGGATTCATTTTTAACTTTCTGCAGATTTCAAACCCATCAGTGTCTGGTAGATTATAATCGACCAAGATCACGTCTGGGTGAAAGCTAGAAGCTGACAGCAGGGCCTCTTGTCCGGTGTGCTTGGTCGTGACGTGGTAGCCCTCTCGCTCAAGGACTTCTTTTAGAACTTGCGTGATGGCAACATCATCGTCGATCAGTAAAATTTTTGCGTGGCTCACGGGCGAATTCTCCTTGCTGACTTTTATAATATCATTATTTAGTCAAACTACTGAATTCAGCGTGGACAAAAGATTTTTACAGTCTTTAAGTGGGTGTTTCTTGATTTATAAAATCTTATTTTGAAACTTAGTACGGAATCGGTAGACGCATTATTCGGCTATTGGCATAGTCAGCGACCCAAATTTGATTTTAATAGATTTCTAAACTTAGGATTTGTTAGGGTTTTGCTAGATCAACGGGTTTTTGAAAAAAGCTCGGGTTTAAATGTCTCAAATTGGGAAAATAAATCCTGGGTTAGGGATGGCAGGCTTTCGAAAGCTCTTTTAAATCTAGAATTGATTTTTTAAAAGCTGAATCACAAAAGTGGGAAACCACTTTCGTTTTTGTTTTTCTGTGATCAGGACTGATTTTTCATGATATTTCTGAAAAAGTTCAGTCATATCGGCAGCAATCTTTGGATCATAGATAAAGAAGCCATTTTCAACATCTTGAATAAAACTTCGACGACTGAGGTTGACGGAGCCAATGAAGGAAAGGTTGCTATCAATAATCATAAATTTCGAATGCAAAATAGAATTATCTTTCCATTCATACATTTTTATTTTGTTCACAAAGCGATTGATGCTTTCCTTATTGACCTCTGTGTAAAGCCAGGCTTGGGTGTCACCTTCAAGATTAATCCGCGTTTGAATCGTGATATCTACTTTTCGAAGAATCGCCCGATCTAAAGCTTCTGTGATTTTAGGGGTTGGTCTTAAATAGGGACTTGAAATCAAAATACTTTTTTGTGCGCTATCAATGAGGGAAACATAAAGACCCTCAAGCGCTTGGTGATCATTGTAGGGAAGCGAAATGACATGTCGATAAAGGGGTGTGTTTGAGGGAAGCACCGTCGAGGCGTCGATAGCGGCTAAGGCGCTAGAGTCCTCACTTTTAAGGGGCTCAACGGTTTGAGTTAAGTTGTCTCGATTCCAAAATTTTAAGAGGTGAGCATAAGAAACTTGCGCCAATTTTTCAGAGGTTATTTGCATTTCAAAATCATTCCAATGAACAAAATCTTCATCAACGCCATAGTTAACAAGTTCGGGATATTTAGAATGGTCAGGTTTGGTTTTAAATAGAAATCCATCATGGATATTTCTTCCACCAAAAATAATTCTGTTAAATTCAGAGTCCTTAGACAAAGTCACAAAAAGCTTAATGTGCATATCCCGAAATTTTGTATCGATGTAGCGGAAAGGTTTTAAAAGCAAGGTTTTGGAATCATGATATTTAAATTCTTGCATTCTAAAATTTCCATTCCCTGCAGCTAACTGGTGAAGGAGTTTTTTGTCCTTTTCTAACATCATGTACTCGGTTGTTATTAAGTGCACGATAGCGCCGCGGTCGGCATGAAATTTTAAGAGCCTGGCCAGGACCGTTCCATAAAAATCAGCTCGATAAACCAAGGTTGCAACAAAGATTGCATCTAATTTGGGGGCCCGGGAAAAATCGATGTCAGCATAGGGATTTTGATTTGTTATAAAAGACGGATCTAATCGATAACCTAACAGGGCCTCGGCCTTTGCAAGAAAGCCATCTTCTGATTCGATCAATGCTTTGACGGGGCCCGAGCTTTCTTCAAGGCACGTCAGATTCGGTAAATCGTTTGTTAAAAGCAAATCCTGCAGCGCCGATAATTCATTTTTTGCAGTGTAACGACAATTGTCTTTTCGACGAATCAAGGCGTCTAAAAAAGGAAATGCGACAGTTTCTTTGATCAAATCAATATTTTCTTTTTCATCAGGATGAGTAAAGTTATTGTAAGACAAAGTGCATTTTTTCACTTTTGGACTGAGACGAAAATCATTTTCCTCATTGGTGCGCAGATCAAATTCGTATTTTTGACCTAAATTTTGATTTTTTTCTGAAAGGAAGGCTTGGTCACAATTCAAAGTGATGTGCAACATGACTTGTTGAGCTGAAGACTGGGCCAGGTTGATAATTTTAATCTGTGAATAGGATTGAGTGTTTGAAAGAAGATAAAAATGATTCGGCTTGAAATCTAAGATTCGAATTTTATCCAGGTGAACAAAAGATTCGACCTTCAAATTGGGAGGTGAGCTTGCGGGTTGGCGATCCTCATCGGTCTCAAAAGAAATTAGATCTGACATGGCTATCGCTAAAATTAAAAACCCAAAGATCATTAAAAGCTTTGTATTTTTCATGCCTTTGTTTCGGTTAAGGCGCCCAAAATCTGAACGAGACCGTCTAGAAAAAGGTCTAGGTGGGCTAATAACCTATACGGTTCATTTTGTTTAGAATTTTGCGACCAAAGAGGTCGTGAAAGCCGTGTCGTCTTTTCGTTCCGAGGCTAGTAAAACCTTGTTATGAATTTTCACTAAATAGGCCACCTTCAATGAAAAGACTTGGCTCATAAGAACTGTGACGGAGGGCTCATAATTTAGAAAGTAGCCCTCTTGGTCGCTGAAGTTTGGCAGGTACTCGACCCAGGCTTTGGCCGAAAGGGATGGATTGATCTGCCTTGAATATTCCGTGTACAAGCGCCCAAAATTTTCACGTTTTGGATCGGCACCTTGCGAGGACAAAGTTCTTGTCGAGCGAAGACCCGCTTCCAGAAGTGCATTTTCACTGTCTGATTTTATGAAAGTGTATTTGCCGCCCACGTCGGTATTGTCCCTTTGAAGGTAGCCAGCATAAATATTGGATTCAGCCCCCTGCTGAATAAACACCGACCACTGATCGCTGAAAACTTTTTCATAGCGAAGGGCCGCTTCCCAAGATTTGGCGATTTCAGAACCACTGGCCTTAGATTGGAGATAGCGACCTGTGCTGACCCAAACGTCTGCGTCTTTCGTATAAGTCGTTTTTTCTTTGGCCGAATAACTTTCGGACTCAGTGTTACCACCAACTTTGACCACGGCCGCTTCGGACTCATTGGAAAGCGGCGCTTTTTCCTGCGCCAAAGATTTAAATCCCAGGCTGAGAATTAAAATTAAAAAAATAAGCTTCATTTTTGGATCCTCCACAGACTTTCATCAAAAACTGATTTGAGTCTTTAAGTCAAATGGAGGTTGTTCCTGCGACTTAAAGCATCGACTCACATCTTGGAGTGACATTTCCGCAATATGAAGAGTGAACCGTCGCCTGGCAAGCTTGCTTCGCTTTGGCCTCGGCTTCGATCGCATTAGCGCCACTGGCTGAAAATGTTTTTTGATATCCAGAATCTGTGATCACGCAGAAGGAACCTCTGGTTCCAACATCAGCAGTTCCAAATCTGACGGTGCCATTGCAATAAGAAGGGTGAACCACTTTGCCACACTCTTGACGAACCATTGCTTCGGCTTCAAGTTTTGTGCTGCCATTTCCTAAAAAAGTTTTATTATATCCAGAGTCGATTAAAATCGCACTGTAGGTTAGAGGTGGCGACGGATAGGCGTTGGGTGGCGGCGTGATCCCTTGATTAAATTCTAAATTCTGAAGGCGGTTATCATGATTGGCTAAGACGTTCTGTAACTGCTGAACTTTTCGTTCAAGAATTTGCAAACGTGTAGCCACATCGCGCGGAACTGGCCCTGGCACCTGTGCGTGTGCAATCCCACAAAATAAGACTATAAAAATGGTCAGACTTTTTAGCATTTGATCCCCCCTTTTTAATTTGAAAATATCTGGTGTCGATATGACACTCCATTGCT
>JAYWEU010000235.1:0-3875 GCA_043779385.1 Pseudobdellovibrionaceae bacterium | reverse complement strand
TCATCTCCGCTCGTCGCGCCAAGGGAAGAAAACGCTTAGCAGTTTCCACAGGTGGAAAATAAGACGTTAGGCCGACTGCAAAGAAACTCGGACTTCCTAGATCTAAAAAATAATGGAAAAAAATTAAGACCGCAGTCGTGGTTGATTTTTAACTATAAGAAAAATGATCTTGGATATCTAAGACTCGGAATTACGGCCAGCCGTAAAGTCGCCATTGCAGTCCACAGAAACAAACTCAAGCGATGGAGCCGTGAGTATGCGAGGCAGTTCATTAAAAAAGGATTCAATCCTTCCTATGATCTCAGTGTCGTGTTTATGCCATCCAAAAAAGATTTTTACAAATCTATCGCCCACAACTCTCTTGATCGGGAGCTTGAAAAAATCTTCGCAAGGTTTAGTGCTGACAAAAAGCCCAATGAATAAATTTTCTCAACAAAGTCTTTTATTTTTATTGGGACTGTATCGCAGTATTGGCAGTTCCTTTTTAGGAGGCCACTGTCGTTTTGAGCCTTCCTGTTCAGCGTATGCTGTAGAAGTCGTTCAAACTCAGTCTTTTTTTAAAGCTCTTCGATTAATTCTACTTCGACTTTCAAAGTGTCACCCTTGGGGACCCTACGGTTATGACCCTGTCCCCCAAGGCCAGCATGAAAAAACAAGGAAACTCTGTCATGAATGAACAAAAAAGCCCGTTTGGTGATGGTAAAGGCTTACTAGCCATTGTAATTATTGGAGTTTTTTTCGTCGGTTGGCAGTGGTTTATGGCAAAAACTTACCCACCAGCTCCTAAAAATATTGTTATTGAAGGTCAAAACAAGACAGGAACCCCAGTAGAAACTGGCGGCGCAATTCCCCCCAATTCCCCAGCGAATATCACAAAACAAGAAGCCAAAGAAATCAAAGCCGCGACAACAAAGCCAGCACAAATTTTTCATTTTGAAGGACAAAAAATAAGTTTTAATATTTCAAGTGTTGGGATGGGTTTAAAAGATGTCATTTTAAAAACTTACACGGATCGTGAACATAAACCGATTCAAATGGCGACATCAGAAGATCACGGTCTTTTTGAGATGCGTGCCAATAAAACTCAAATTCCTTTAAACTTTGATTTATCAGAAAAAACTCCAGGCCACTATATAGGGACGGCCGAAGCTAATGGCATGACGGTCACACGAGAGATTTTTTATAACGAAGAAAAGCAAGCTTTTGAAAGTACAGTCGATCTTAAAAATCCAAAAGACGAAGCTTTAGATGTGATTATTCCAGAAAAAATTCACATTGCTGCCAGCAAATCATTCTTATTTCCCTCTTATGACCATCAAGATTTTTTTGTCAGCCATGAGGGCAAAAATGAAGTCCTTAACTTTAGTGCTGCAAAAGAAAATCTACACAGTGAATACAAATCAGTTCATTTGGCCTCTGTGTCTTCGCAATACTTTGCTTCGGCCATCATGGATCAGTCAGATATTGTACCTGATTTAATCGTTTCCTCGGATTTAGCTCGGAAAGAGGCTTTGGCGCAGTTGGTTTATCGACCTGGAGCTTCGGCAGGAGCCTTAAAATTAGCGCAGACATTTTTTATCGGACCCAAATCCATCGATATTTTAGAAAAAATCAATCCTGACTTTTCCCATATTATTAATTTTGGAATGCTGTCGGTGCTAGCTCGTCCGATGTTGCTAGTGATGAAAGCTTTCTACGAGTTAGTGTCTAATTGGGGTTTTGCAATTATTCTTTTAACTTTGTTGGTTCGGTTGGCCGTTTTTCCACTTTATATGATGTCGACAAAATCTATGAAGGCGATGCAAAAAGTCCAGCCTTTGATTAAAGATCTTCGCGAAAAATACAAAGATGATCCGATGACTATGAATCGCGAGATGATGGTTTTGATGAAGGCTAACAAAGCCAACCCATTGGGTGGTTGCTTGCCAATGCTTTTACAAATTCCTATTTTCTTTGCCTTGTTCCGAGTGATTGGCTCTAGTGTTGAGCTTTACCAAGCGCCTTTTATGTTTTGGATCCAGGATTTAAGCTTGCACGACAAATATTTTGTTCTGCCCGTTTTAATGGGCGTGACGATGTTTGTTCAACAAAAACTAACACCGACAGCGATGGATCCGGCACAAGCTAAAATCTTGCAATTTATGCCAATTATTTTTTCTGTCTTTATGCTTTATTTACCCAGCGGTCTGACTCTTTATATGTTGGTCAGCGCTGTTTTTGGTGTTTCTCAGCAATATTTTATGGTTCGAGATAAAACTAAGGGTGTTGTGGCAGCCCCCGTTGTGCCACTCAAAGGAAAAAAGAAATAAACCGGGTTACAAAAAAGGCGAGGGAGAGAATATGGCAGGCTTTTTCAAAAAACTTTTCGGCGGCGGTAAAAGCAAAGCTGGAAATGTTGAAGCGATGGTTCAAGACACGTTAGAGGGATTACTAGAAACTTCGGGCTTAGATTTAGATTTCGATATCACTGAAAAGCAAGATGGTGAAAATAACACGATTGCTATCGACCTTAGTGGTGCCGATGAAGAATTAATGCGTGATAAAAAAGGCCAAGTCTTAGACGCATTTCAGCTTTTTATTAAACGCGTGATTCAGCATAATTTTCCTGAAGATAAAACCAATATTACCGTCGATTGTGGTGGTTACCGTGAAGAAACTGAAGCGGCTTTGATTGAACGTGCGGAAAGCTTAAAAACAATTGCGATTGAACAAGGACGCTCGGTTTATTATCGCGCCCTTCCTCCGAAAGATCGTAAGGTTGTT
Organism: Pseudobdellovibrionaceae bacterium; assembly: GCA_043779385.1. Taxonomy (GTDB): domain Bacteria; phylum Bdellovibrionota; class Bdellovibrionia; order Bdellovibrionales; family Bdellovibrionaceae; genus JAYWDA01. Next base: position 1,112 of record JAYWEU010000235.1, on the reverse strand, counting down.
CACCAATACCTGTCTAAAGATCCACGTGTTAAAAGTCGTTCTTTAGGTGAAGGTCTTTATAAAAAAATTAAAATTTATCCTGCAAAAGGACCCGCAGGTGGTGGACCAGATACTGGTCACGAAACGGCGACTCAAGATTAATAACTAAAAATCAAAAGGAGCTTTCCGTGAATGTTGATCGTGATCAGCACACGATCTGCGCCGTAGCTACACCTTTCGGCCGCGGCGGAATATCAGTGATTCGAATCAGTGGTGAAAGAGCCTTGGCTATTGTCCGGGCTCTTTGTCCATTTGTACCCGAAACTGCCGAAAGTCATCGAGTTTACTACGGTTTGCTAATAGAAAAAGCGGCAGAGCGTTCTTCGATACAATCAACCACTGCGATTGACGAAGTGATGGTCACTTTTTTTCAAAAAGGTCGATCTTTCACTGGGGAAAATTCAGTAGAAATTTCTTGTCATGGAAACCCCATTATTTGTGAGCGTATTTTACAAAACCTAACGGAATCTGGGGCCCGCATGGCGGATCGTGGAGAATTCACTTATCGCGCATTCATTAATGGTCGCATTGATCTTGTTCAGGCCGAAAGTGTTTTAAGTTTAATTGAAAGCCAGACAAAGGAAGCTTCAAAGGTAGCTTTGCAACAACTGCAGGGGGATCTTTCGAAAACCCTAGAAAAAATTGAATCTGAAATAACTTGGTGTTTAGCCCATATTGAAGCCGGTATTGATTTTTCTACAGAAGGGTTCGATGTTGTTGATCACTCTGTTATGACACAAAAATTAACGCTGGTGTCCGGCGGCCTTCAAGAGCTAGTGCAAAGCTATCAGTATGGCCGTCTTTTAAAAGACGGTATTCGTGTTGCTTTAATTGGCAGACCCAACGTTGGAAAATCGAGCTTGCTGAATCGATTGGTTGAAGATGACCGTGCGATTGTAACTGATATCCCTGGCACAACACGCGATGTTGTCAGCGCGGAAACCTTATTTAAAGAATATAAATTTTCTTTGTTAGATACAGCAGGCCTTCGTAGCAATCCACAAGATGCTGTTGAAAAAATTGGTATTGAAAAAACGAAGACGACTATTTTGGGCGCAGATTATTTATTATTT
>JAYWEU010000234.1:0-10252 GCA_043779385.1 Pseudobdellovibrionaceae bacterium | reverse complement strand
ATTCGAAAGCATACCCTAGCAATGCCTAAGGGCTCAGAGGGGTCTAATTTGCAGGATGAAGTTTTTATCAGTTTTTTTGTTAGCTCTTTAATAGATTGAGAATTTTAGCAGCCTGCGTTACGAACACGAACCCTAAACGATATAGATCTTATCCGGAGAAAAAATGTTTAATCGCGCGAGCAGCCTAGTCATCAGTGTTATCTTTATCTTAAGTCCCTCTCATTATGCTTGGGCCGTGAATCGCGGCGGCTCTGGTCCGACAACTTCCTCAAGCAATAACGGCCAACCCGGCTGTCAAAACGGCTGCACAGGAAATAGCGGCAACGGCGTTGGCAACACTGGCCCAGGAAATCAAGGCAACACCGGCGGCAACGGAAACGCAGGCGGAAGCGTCGGCGGACATAGTTCTTCTGGTGGCAACAACGGATCTTCTTCTGGCGGACATAGTTCTTCCGGTGGCGACGACGGCTCTTCTTCCGGTGGACACAGTTCTTCCGGTGGCGACAACGGGTCTTCTTCTGGTGGTCACAGTTCTTCCGGCAGTAACAACGGGTCTTCTTCTGGCGGACACAGTTCTTCTGGCGGACACAGTTCTTCTGGCGGACACAGTTCTTCTGGTGGCGACGACGGCTCTTCTTCCGGTGGTCACAGCTCTTCCGGCGGTAACAAGGGCTCTTCTTCTGGCGGACATAGTTCTTCTGGTGGTAACAACGGGTCTTCTTCCGGTGGACACAGTTCTTCCGGTGGCGACGACGGCTCTTCTTCTGGTGGTCACAGTTCTTCTGGTGGCGACAACGGGTCTTCTTCTGGCGGACATAGTTCTTCTGGTGGTAACAACGGTTCTTCCTCTTCCGGTGGTAACAACGGTTCTTCCTCTTCCGGTGGTAACAACGGTTCTTCTTCTTCCGGCGGTAACAACGGTTCTTCTTCTTCCGGTGGTAACAACGGTTCTTCTTCTTCCGGTGGTAACAACGGTTCTTCTTCTTCCGGTGGTAACAACGGTTCTTCGTCGTCTAGTTCATCCTCCGGCGGTAACAACGGTTCTTCGTCGTCTAGTTCATCCTCCGGTGGCGATAACGGATCTTCGTCTTCTAGCTCGTCTTCAGGCGGCGACCAAAATCCTCCTCCTAAAGATGCACCTGCCCCGGTCGCTCCAGTTAAACAAAAGAAACAAGCTGAGCTTAAGTTTAAATGGACTCCAGCTTTCTACCTAGATTTCGATATGGGTATGAAAGTGACGAATCTGACTTTGCATGATTCCGACAAAGCTCGTCATGATTCTGGAACTGCAAACGCATTAGTGATCGACGATTACAAGAACGGCTTCCGTGTTGAAAAATACAATGCTCTTGAGGCTGGTCTCGGCATCTCTGGTCACTGGTGGTATGACAACGCCAGCGGACTGCAGAAATTATTCTTTGCTTATGTTGGTTTGATTCCTATCAAGGGAACGAAGACTTACTCTTCACAGTTTGCGACTTCAAAATCAAAAATTAATTCGCTTCCAAGAATGACTCGTCCTCCAACAAAGGCTCAAGAGTTGAATACTTGGTCCGTTGGTGACAGTTTAACTTATATGACTTCGGGCGGAATTGTTTCCTTCCTTGGCGCCGGTTTCGGTCCCCTTGCTCAAGGAGGAACTGCGGTTTCAAAAGGAACTTGGTCCGTTTTTGTTCAAAAAACAGATGCGGCTACAGCTTATGTTAAAATCACTAAAGGCGATTTGAAATCTTTCGCGATCGACAGCCGTGCTGGGCTAGTCTCTGTCGGAACTTCACGCTTCAGCAACATGGACCACGGGTTTTCATTTTTGATCAATATCGGTTCTGATAAAGGTCAAAAAGCTTACGAAGATCTGGTTCGCGGAAACGTTGCAGGAGTTCAAGACCTGGTTAAAAAGAACATTGCCGTCCGAACTGTCGAGTCTTTCTCGGTCCAAGAAAAAGGCAAATTCTTAAACTTATTCGTGGGCGTCCCAATCCTTCTGAATAGCACTTTCAGTGCGGGAACGATTCAAAACGTTACGAAGTCAGATTTGAAAATTGATAACTCAAAGATTTCAGTCGACTACGGTATTTACACTCGTGAAGCAAAAACTCGTGTTTTTAACACTCATACTTTTAAAACAAGTGTGTTCTACGGCGCGGATTACACGATTTCGAATGCCAACGGTTCAGGACGAAGTATTTTTGGAAAATACAGTATTGATCTGGCTGACGAAGATGCATCTACAAATGACGTTCGTCGCTTCCTGTCTGAAATGGTCGGCAAAACGGGCATGAGTCAGGTGATGACTCAAGTTCCAAAAGCTGGCGACCTTGATTATGCAGGAGCGCACATTGATTTCACGATTTCACAAGATCAGACTTTGACGATGATCAAAGCCGCTACGTCCATGACGAAGGATGCCTTTATCAATTCGCAAATGAAGAGCGTACGAAGCTATGTCAACTCAGGAAGCGACGCTTGGAATCTTTGCACCCAAGCTCAGGGCTTTACCAACGATTGTGGAGATCACTTGATGATCGCTTCAGAAGACAACTTTGGCGATATGTACGACGCTCTTGTGAAAATGAAAAAACATCTTTGGAAAGATCCAGCTCAATTTACAAGAGCTTATGCTGAACTTGGAAAAGCCATCGCTTCAAATGCTTTTGCCTTGCAGTCAGCGATCCGATTAGCTGGAGAAGGTGTTGAAATTTATTACCGAATTGATGGCGCCCGCGTTTCATTATTCGAAAAATATATGAAATCAGGCCCTCAAGGCCAGATCAAGACACTGACACAGCCCGGAGAATTGCCACCAAGTTTCATCCCTAACACGGGAGCCGATCGACAAAAAGGGCTTGTCTTTATGCCTAATCAGCCGATCTACACGCCGGTGAATCAGTAAAAAATGTTTGGCTGGACGTATTCCAGCCATAGTCTAGTCCAAAAAAAGGGAGAACTTGTTCTCCCTTTTTCTTTTTGAAAGTATATTTAAAAGAAATATCAAAAGGATCTTTGTGACTAAGAAATCCCTTCCGGCATCAGCCACCCATGGTGGCATTGTTTTTATCGGGCTTATCGCTTTTTTATTGAGCCTTTTTTCAGTCAAATATTTTGGGCTTTTAAACAGTGTCGCAGACCAGGCTTTGTACGTTAGTTTATGCACAGCCGCCCTGATCTTCCTTTTTGAGTTTGTCTTCTTTAAAACCTATCGCAGAGCTTCTACAGGGCTTAATTTTGAAACGTCGAACCCGTCTTTGCTAAGAACTTTTGTTAAATTTTTAGGCCTGTTGGGTTCGCTGGGATTTGTTGCTTTTCTTTACTGGTTATTTCCAGAATACCATGGGGATTTTTATAACCAGTACTATGCGATGCTGAGCCGAATTCTTCCTTTTTTCCTGCTCCTGGCGATTCCCTACATCTATTTCGTCGACCGATACCAAGTAGAGCCTTTGGATTCCTACTATCAAGTGGGTCAGATTTGCCTTTTCAATTTCGAAAAAGTTCAATGGCGCTCGTTGAAAAATCATATCTTGGGATGGATCATCAAGGGATTTTTTCTGCCTTTGATGTTTACGTATTTGGCTCAAGACATTAATCGCTTTAATGGCGTTGATTTTTCCAAGATGAATGATTTTAAATCGTATTTCGATTTCCTGTATGACTTGATTTTTTCCATCGATGTTGGAATTGTTTCCATAGGTTATATGATGTCTTTCAGACTGACGGATACTCATCTTAGGTCAGCAGAGCCTACATCTCTGGGTTGGTTTGTGGCGCTTTTTTGTTACCAACCCTTTTGGTCCTTATTCAGCCGACAATATATCGATTATGACAATCACAAAGGTTGGGCCACGTGGTTTGCGAACAGTCCGTTGATGTATGAGGTTTGGGGCTGTGTGATTCTGCTCTTATTCTCGATTTACGTTTGGTCATCTCTTAATTTCGGGTGTCGCTTTTCGAATCTAACCCATCGAGGGATTTTAACAAACGGCCCTTACCGATGGACAAAGCACCCAGCCTATCTTTCAAAATGCACCGCCTGGTGGCTGATCAGCTTGCCTTTCCTTGTGAGCGAAAGCTGGTCTGAATCCCTTCGCCGTTCGTTGCTCTTGCTAATTTTAAATGGCGTTTACTTCTTACGAGCGCGCACTGAGGAAAGACATCTTTCCCAAGATCCAGTTTATTCGCAGTATGCGGATTGGATTCAAGAAAATGGCATTTTCTCCAGACTTAAAATGGCCTTTTTTTATAGTTAGTAATTCTTTGGATGGCTCGTCTTTCGGCAAAAAAACTGCACGATCTGTCATTTCGAAAAATATTTAGTCATGTTTCTACTCTCTAATCGAATTAAATTCATTTTAAGGCTGGATCGCTTTTCGCTTATCCAATCCACGCAAGGTCGTTCAAGTTTGAATAAAGGGAAATTTATCCCACAGACAAAATTATGAACGAAATCAAAAACGATGGAGTCTTTTATGAAAATAACTTTTGGGTTGCTGGTGACAAGCTTTTTTTCGCTTTGCTTTTTGACGACAGGAGCTTTGGCTAGAGACACCAATCATCAAAGGAACTTAAATCCAAAAGTTAGCTTTAAGTTAAGTGCAGACGGTTCCGTTCGGGTCATCGGTTCAGATCTTTGCGAAGCAGATATCTTTAAAATTCGCGTCACTGACGATATTATAGACGAAAAATCTTGGTACACCTCACATGCTGGAAATACTTCCTGGAAGATTGGCCAACAAACTTGCGCCGTAAATATGGAAGTGGCTCAGGATCTTTTACAGCCTGGAAAAACCATCGAAGTACGAACTTACAAAAATTCAACAGGAGAAAAAGTTGATACTTTTCAATATAATATTCCATGTACAGAGACTGAAGTTATTTCCGTTTTAACAGATGGCTTCGATATTTTCATTGGCTCCGTGTCGATGAACTCCTGCCAGGCTTCTTTGCCATCTCCTAAAAAAGAAAGTTCTCCGCGAGCACTACCCACTCCGCCGCCAAAGCCCGTCCAATCCTGCACTAGCAGGGTTGAAAAATCGGCAAACCAAATACAAGTTTCTTACCGATGCGATTTGCCGGATGATGTCGACGTTAAAGTGACTGAATCGATGACCGGAGAAGTTGTTTGTTTAGAAAGATTTAAATCTGCCGTTTCTGGATATCGTCCTTTATCTTGTAATATTGGTCGAAACTCCTTCAAAACCATGAAATTGAATGTTCAAATTGACTCACGGAAAGGTCTGTTCTCAAAAAATCATATGGTTGAAAAGGAAGCTACCTTTACAACTGCGCCAATGGCTCAGCTTTTAAATAGTCTAAAAATAAATGTGACTCCCAGTTACGGAATCATCTTTAAGGAAGATAAAACATGGAAAACAACGATCAAAGCTCAGGTCTTTGATGCGGACGTAAGCAGAGAAGAAAATAAATATTTAATAAAAGTTGAGCTGGTTCAAAAGGTGAATGGCCGCCTTTATTTGATTGGTCAAAGCAATGTGTATAACACTGGTGACGTTGCGACATTCGTCCTCAAGACAACCTATTCCAGTCCGGGTCTATTTACTTCGGGCGGTATGGGCGGTGATAAATTAAGCCTCGGCAACAACCAGCTTTATTTGCGAATCCACGATGCCTATAACTTGAATGAAATGGCTTTTATCGATTACCCAGTTACAGTAAACTTGCAGTAATTTTTAAAGTTGCTTGAAAGGTTTCAGTGACACACCTCTTGTTTCTTGCACTGTTGTCTATCTCTGGGTTGGCTTTTGCGGAAAGCTCGGCCCACCTTGGGTTTTATCCGCTTGATCATCTTAGTATTCCGCCACAAGTTCGCGTGGCTTCGGATTCGGTGATGCAAATTGTTGTACCGAATCTTGAAGGCCGATCTTTAAATACTTTTCAAGTCCCTTCCCCTGAATATACGGCTCTTAAAAAAAGATTTATCAATTACAAAAATATGAGCGCAATATCCAGGAAAATGATTGGCGCTCAAATCAAATTTTGCGACCAGCTGAACTTGAAATCTTGCAATATTTATCTGAATTCCCATGCGGCCACTGGCTTTATCATGAATGGCGCATTTTGGACCAACGCCCATGTTGTCGAGTCTTATCTGGATCAATTGAAAAACTTGAAGGAACGATTACTTATTTTTATTTTTAATAAAAATAATGAACTTATTTTAAATCCATTGGTTGACCCTGTTTATCTACAAAAACTTCCTGCCCTTAATGAGCGCGCCCGCCAGTTAGGCTCTTTTTATTCTGAAGAAACAGATTTCGTGGCCTTTAAAATTCCTAAACTCTTAGCGCCATCACTGAACGCGGCACCTGATAAAAATTCGACACTTTTGTCACAAGATCTTTACATTCCGGGCTTCCCCGCTTGTACAAATTGCTCTGAATCCCTTAGCGGCCAAGATTCGAATGACCTTTTAAATCGCTTTCCATTCCCAAATTCAACAGGTCAAGGTCTTCGCGTGACCCATGGTCCAAGTTTAAATTTGACGGCCGCCTCAAATCTTCTTGGTGTTCCTTTGGACAGTCTTACTCGCCTAGCTGGCCAAGGATTGATGTTTCTTGAGTCTGATTCAAGACAAGGCATGAGTGGCGCTCCGATTTTAAATTCACATGGCCAAGTGATGGGAATTTTTTCTGGTGGAAAGACAAAATCCAAGAATGGCACTTTAAGTCGAGTCTCTCGCGGCGTCAGAGTTCAACAGTTGATCAACTAAATTACGATGACTTCATTTTTCTGCGGGGATAGGCTTTTAGAATGAAAAAAGTGATTATTGTCGGCGGTGGCTTTGCTGGCATCAATGCTGCAAAAGCCCTTGGCGATAAAAAAGATATCGAAGTTGTTTTGATTGATCGTAGAAATCATCACTTGTTTCAACCCCTCTTATATCAGGTTGCTATGGCTGGATTAAGTCCCGCTGAAATTGCTTATCCTATCCGGTCCATCTTAACTCGCTTTAAAAACATTCAAGTCTTACTTGGCGAAGTGAAAAGTGTTGATACCAAAGCTCACAAAATTGAAATTGATTTTGGTTCTATGACTTATGATTACCTTATCCTTGCTTGCGGCGCCAAACACAGTTATTTCGGTCACACTGAATGGGAAGATTTTGCGCCGGGCTTAAAAAATCTTGAGCAAGCGACGGAGATTCGTCGTCGCGTTCTAACAGCTTTTGAAATGGCTGAGCGAGAAAACGATCAAGAAAAACGCGGACAACTTTTAACTTTTGTGATTGTTGGTGGCGGTCCCACCGGTGTCGAGCTGGCCGGTGCGCTGGGTGAGATCAGTCGATTTACTTTGGGAAAAGATTTTGATCAAATTGATCCCAAGACGACAAGAATTATTTTGATTGAAGGAGGTCCCCGCATCCTCCCTAGTTTTGATGCAAAGCTGTCTCGTCAGGCGCATGAGGACTTAGAAAAATTAGGCGTCACCATTTGGACGCAGCGATTGGTCACAAAAATTAATTCAGAAGGCGTTAACATCGGCGATGAATTTATTAAGGCTTCCACTGTTTTGTGGGCGGCTGGCGTTCAACCGTCGGGCCTTAATAAAACTTTAAAAGTTGAACTTGATCCGCAGGGCCGAGTCTTAATTGAAAAAGACTTAAGCCTTAGAAATTTCCCAGAGGTTTTTGTCCTGGGCGACCAAGCTCACTTTGCGACTGATCAGGGCCCCTTGCCAGGTCTGGCTCCTGTAGCGATGCAACAGGGCCAGCATGCCGCCAACAATATTCTGCGAGATTTTCGCGGCGATGTTCGAAAGTCCTTTGATTATTTTGATAAAGGTCAAATGGCAACCATTGGTCGGAAAAAAGCGGTGGCTCAATTTCGAAAGCTGCGTTTTTCAGGTTCGATCGCTTGGATCGCGTGGTTGCTGATTCATATTTATTATTTGATCGGTTTTAAAAACCGACTTTTTATTCTGATGGATTGGTTCTGGTCTTACGCCACTTATCAAAAAGGCGCGCGACTTATTGTCAACAAGGATTGGCATAGCTATCGTTTGCCACCGGGACAGGCTCAGGCGCCGATGGACCCAGATAAGAAAGCATAGCGGCTTTCGCTTTTCTAAGCTGCTCTTGTTTCTTAAATTTCTTATCTCGACGCTGCTGATCCGTCAGATTTTCCGCTGGTGGAAATAAACCAAAATTAATATTGGTCGGCTGAAAATGTTTTGCCCGTGTAGGATCAGTGATGGCTTCCAGCAAAGAGCCCATAGCAGATTCCCTCGGCGGCGGTGAGAATGGCAACCCTTGAATTTTTTGATCTATAAAGCGCGCAACTAATATTCCAATGGAAGCCGATTCAAAATAACCTTCGACTCCGGTAATTTGCCCGGCAAAGAAAAGCCAAGGATCTTTTTTGCTGGAAAGATCCGAATTCAATTGAGCGGGCGAATTAATAAAAAGATTTCTGTGAATGCTTCCTAACTTAAGAAATTCGGCCTTCTCAAGCCCAGGAATCATTCTAAAAACCCGGACCTGTTCACCGTAAGACATGCGAGTTTGAAAGCCCACCATATTAAAAGCCGTGCCCTCTTTGTTATCTTGGCGTAACTGAACCACAGCCCAAGGCTCGCGCCCTTCGCGAGCGTTGAATAAACCGACGGGTTTCATCGGGCCGAATCGCAAAGTCTGTGGTCCTCGCTCGACCATCACTTCCACTGGCATACAACCTTCGAAAAAAGGGGTCACTTCGAAATGTTTAGGCTCAATTTTTTTAGCAGCAGCGATTTCAGCGATAAAATTATTGTACTGATCTTTTGTAAAGGGGCAGTTGATATAATCAGGCGTGCCTTTGTCATAGCGATCGGCTTTCCAAGCCACATCCATATTAATCGAGTCTGTATCAATAATCGGCGCAATCGCATCAAAGAAATAAAGAAATTCATGACCAAAATGTTTTTGTAAATCGGTGCTTAAGGCTTCATCGGTTAATGGTCCGGTGGCTAGAACCACCGGGCGCGGAAGATCCGCTAATGAAGAAACCACTTCGCGGCGCACTTCAATGCGAGGATGTTTGGAAATAACTTGCGTGATCAGCTGGCTGAATTTTTCACGGTCGACACCTAAGGCTTGCCCGGCAGGGACCGCCGTGTCGCGAGCGGCTTTCATGATCAATGCCTGCATCTGATCAGCTTCCCACTTCAGTTGACCTGGGGCTGAATCAGGCCCTAAACTTCCAAAAGAATTTGAGCAAACCAACTCGGCCATATTTGATGTCTTATGGGCTGGAGTTGGCTTCACACCGCGCATTTCAATCAAAACAACCTGATAGCCCATTTCGGCCAATTGCCACGCACATTCGCTGCCGGCTAAACCTGCGCCCACAACGGTGATGGTTGAATTTTTAGTGAATTCCATGGCGTCTCCTGTTAGATCTTCTAGAACAAATATGAGCGATGATTACGAGTTCAACCCAAAATTTAAGTCAGGTTCGGAAGTCCTACAGAGTCTTTTCGAAAATGGCAAGTCTCCCCTGTCGGAGCAATTCATTCGCTGGAAGATCTGGGCGCGCTGGTCCGATTATGTGGGCGCAAGCCTTGCCAAAGAATGTGAACCCGTCGGTTACTTCCAAGGAACCTTGTTTTTATGGGTTGTCAGCAGTTCTTCCATGCACAATTTGAATTTTTTAAAAGATCAAATCCAGCTGGAAATTAATAAAAAAATTGGTCGGGATTTTGTTAAAAAAATTCGTCTGACACTAGACCGTAAAGAGGTTCCGACTAATTTTCAGCAGCAAGAAAATTTGCGCAATTTCGTCTTGCAAAGTCGACCCCAAAAAAAGAGTGAATGATTTCTTGATCCTTCACCGATGACACATAAGGCCGTTAGGCTTTATTGCGAAATTTTTGCAAAATCACTGCCTCAATTGACGTTTTATGCTCATCACCCAAGATGCTTTCTTGCCCACAGCCCATGATTAGAATATTCCCTGATCCTTGATGCAGAGACAACGCCAAGGGTTCTACCCCCAACAGATGAGATCTTTGATCGCCGCTTTGGGCTTTCTATTGATGGCCATGAATGGTTGTGATGCGATCTATTTTGAAAATGAAAAAGTGGCTCAGCAGTTGCATCAGGATTCTCATAAAGAATTACGAGTTCTTACGCTTAAACATCCTTTAATTTATCAAAAAGGCAGCCACGGAACCTACTCTGGAATTGATTATGATTTACTCCAGGATTTTGCCCAGTTTACTGGCTTAACTTTAGTTTTTCTTGTTCGTCCCGATGAAG
>JAYWEU010000233.1:0-10262 GCA_043779385.1 Pseudobdellovibrionaceae bacterium | reverse complement strand
CTTAATAAACTGACGAAGCAGATCTAAGGACGGCAAAGCTCGAATGGCAAAATTGAAATTAAGCCAATCTTGGTCACTACCAGTTTGTGTGAGCACCGACCAAATCCACGTCGGCCTGCGAAGTTTTAAATCTTCCAAATGTTTCTCTAAAGAACTATCAATTGTGAAATTCCCAACATCATCCAGTTTTTGTAAGCAACTTCCGAAAGCCTCACCGAAAGAATCCAGCGCTGACCAATTTTTAAATTCAGGATTTAGCAAAGCCCCCAGTTGCACAGACAGCTTCATCAGAGCACCGCTTTTTAAACGCAAACTGGTTTCGACAAGTTTAGGAATTTTCAATCGATCAACTTGATCTATGGCCACGGAAACATCTAAGGCTTGACCTAAATGAGCATCGCGCAAGGTCTCAGCAATTTTTTGAGCCGCCACATGCTGATAGGCTTCATTAATTTTTAACTGACTGACAAGATTTAAAGCCTGAAAATAAAGAAAGTTTCCTAAATTCAAAGCCAGCGGCAAACCATGAATACGATGAAGTGTTGGAAGGCCGCGACGCTCAAGGCTGTCGTCTTGAATATCATCAACAATCAACGAGCCTAAATGCAAAGTTTCAACAATATGACTTATTTTAGACAGTAAATCTTCAGAAGGGAGCGCTGGGCAACCCGCTAAGTGCCAGCCAAGCTCCACCATTTTTCCGCGAATTTCTTTGCTGGGCCGTGCGCCGATTTCTTGCCAAGGCTGAAAAAGGGACCTGTCCCAAAATTCTTTAAGGGCTTCAACAGTTCCTTCGGGAGCGTTGTCATGTTTTAAAATATGGTGAAGATCCAGCATGCGAGCATATTAGTCAGACGGCCCAAAAAATCAAGCTTCAGGCGAACTATTTCATGACAGAAACACTGTCATAAACCAAACAGGCTATCCCCGGATTCCGCCGATGTAGGCGGCCGTCAAAGGATTCTGAGGTTTTTCAAAGATTTGTTGAGAGGGGCCAAACTCAATTAAACGGCCTGAGCCCTGTTGGACCCAGAAAAAACCAACAAAATCAGCTATTCTGCGAGCTTGAGCCAAATTGTGGGTGACGACCACAACCGTATATTTACCGCGCAGGCTTGCGATCAGATCTTCCACCACACCACTTGAAATAGGATCTAAGGCGCTACAAGGTTCATCCATCAATAAAATTTCGGGCCGCAATGTCAGCGCGCGGGCGATACAAAGTCTTTGTTGCTGCCCACCTGATAATGCTAATGCCGAGGTGTCTAAGCGGTCTTTGACTTCGTTCCAAAGTCCTACTTCCATCAGAACTTTTTCAACAATGTTATTTTTTTCTGGTGAATGTTTCATGCCATGTTCATCTAATGGCAGCGTCAAATTTTTTCGGATGCTTAAAGGAAATGGATTTGGTTTTTGAAAGATCATCCCAACCTGGCGACGCAACGCTAAAGTGTTTAAGTTTTCGTGCATGAGATTTTTTTGATCCACATGTAAACTTCCGGTCACTCGCGTGTGTGGAATCATTTCATGCAGTCGATTTAAACAAGTTAAAAAGCTAGTTTTTCCGCAACCAGAAGGGCCGACCAGCGCTGTAATGCATCCTTTACTGATCGAGACATTAACGTTTTCAAAAGCCGGTTTGTCGCGGTAAAAAAGCGACAGATTTTCTGCTAAAATAAAGGACTCAGGAACACAGCATTCAGGACGCCGCTCGATAGGAGACCAAGGGTAAGTGCCATCGGCAGCATTTATTTTTTTCATCATTGTAAGATCCTTTTCCCTAACCAGAAATCAGTCAAAATACTTGTCAATCCATTGATCAGTAAAATTAAAATCAGCATAATAAAAGTAGCCCGATAAGCATTCTGATCGCCCCCCGGAACATTCATAGAAAGATCAAAAATATGAACCGATAAAGAGCGCCCAGAATCAAATAATGACGACGGCATTCGGTCCACATAACCACTGGTAAAAATAAGCGCCGCCGTTTCAGCAATAGCGCGTCCGATACCCAAGACCAAACCAATCACTAAGCCGGGCCTTGCCGCTGGCAAGATCAGCTGCCATAAAAGAGTCGTTTTTGAAATAGCTAAAGCCGATCCGGCAAAGCGATGTTCATCAGGAACGGCGCGCAGGGCAATTTCAGTCATTCGAATAATTATCGGCAATGCCATACAAGCTAAAGTAAGCCCACCCGATAAGAGTGAAAATCCTAAGCCCAATGTTTTACAGAAAAACGCATTTCCAAAAAGTCCAAAAATAATTGATGGAACCCCTGTTAGAACATCCAGACTGTAGTGAATGGCTTTGCTAAAAAAACCATCTTTAGCAGTAAACTCTGTCAGTAAAATAGCTGTTCCCAGTCCTAGGGGAATGGCCGCGGCCATGCAAATCATTAAAATTAAGACCGTTGAAACTAGAATCGTACTTATGCCACCTTCGCGCCCTGAGCTTGCCGGTTCAGAGGTTAAAAATTCCCAAGAGAGGCCGTGATAGCCCTGTAAAACAATGTCACCGACGATATAAATAAAGATCGCAAGCACAAGAATAGCGGCTGACCAAAAAACAAAGCTGGCCAATTTTTCAATCCAGTTATCAGCGGTTCTAAGCATGAAAGTGACCTTTCTCAACTTTTTGAGCCACCGTCACCAAAACAACAATCATCAAAATAAGCACTAGCCCGCTCACGAATAAAGCCGAGCGGTGATCACCCGAGGCATAAGCCATTTCCAAGGCCATATTGGCTGTCAAAGTTCGAACCGGCGAAAAAATACTTTCAGGAAATTGAACAATATTTCCTGTGACCATAAGAATAGCCATGGTTTCACCAATGGCGCGACCGGCTTGTAAAATCATGGCAGAATATAAACTGGATCTAACGGTGGGTAAAACAACGGAAACAATCGTTCGAAGTCGTGAAAAGCCCAAAGCCGCAGCACCACTTAAATATTGGGGCGGGACGCTAGCAAAACTGGCGTCGGCCGCCAAAGACATCGTCGGTAAAACCATCACCGCTAAAATAATAACTCCCGCAAGAAGGCTTGAGCCTGGCGGAAACTTTTCTCCGATCCAAGGGACCATCACCGTCAAGCCCCAGAATCCATAAACAACCGAAGGTATACCCGCCAGCAGTTCAAAAAGCCGTCGATAAATTAAAGCAACAGCCGAGGGTGCATAGAAACGACAAAATAGGCCTGATAAAATTCCCAAGGGGGCGGCTAATAAAATAGCCCCCGCTGTAGCCAGCAGACTAGCGACCAGCATGGGCGCTAAGTTAAAAAGTCCTTCTTTGGGGTGCCAAGAATCGCCGATAAAAAAAGGCTTAATGCCCGTCGAAGATAGAACTGGAAAAGACTCCATCACAACAAAGATAAAAATTAAAACTGTGATAGCTCCCGCTATCACAGCTAATATTCGTAAAATCCAAACTAAAATAGAATCACTTTTCGATAGGGACAAAATATTCCTTCTTAATCAAATCATAAGCTTCTTTAGATTGTGCAAATTCAATAAACTTTTTCTGTAAACCTGTGGGTTCGACCTTGGTCACTAAGTTTAAAACTCGTGATAGAGGAAATTTGTCAGTCTTCACAGTTTCAATACTGGCGGGAATGCCATCCATTGGTAAAAGTTTGATAGGCACACCATGAGTTGAATCGTATTCTGCTGTTCCGATAGAAACATAGCCGATGGAATTCGGGCTTCCAGAAACAGTTTTCACAGCTTGTTCATTGTCGCCTGCGATGACACTGGCTTTGATGTCGGTGTTTTTCAATTTAAAGAAGTGCAGGAAAAGCTCTAAAGTCGAACGACCTTCGGCTTTGTTAACAATCACGATGGCTGCATCTTTGCCGCCAACTTCTTTCCAATTTTTAATTTTTCCTGTGTAGATATTAATAATTTGCTCGTTGGTCAGGGAAGCGACTTCATTTTTTTTATTTAAAATAATTGCGATCCCATCCTTAGCAATAGCAAAGCCTTTAAGATCTTTTTCTTCGTCCTTAAGCGCTCGGGAAACCATCCCAATATCAGCAAGTCCGCCGCGCGCATCACTGATTCCGCGTGAAGATCCACCGGTTTGCACATCGATGCGAACACCTGGATGTTTTTTTTCGTAATATTTTGCCATCTCTAAAGCTAACGGCGCAATCGTGCTTGAGCCTGTCAGCGTCAGCTTTTCATCCACGGCTTGGGCGTTGAATCCCAAAGACATTAAAATAAGTCCTGCAAGGACCGTGCTTCTTGAAAACTTGATCATGATGATTTCTCCTGTGTTTTGGTTTGATTTGTAAAATTAAGTTGGCAACATCCTAAATCAACGGACTGTTCGGTCAGACTTAAAACAACTGATGATGACGTCTGATAAACGACTGTTTTACCTTGGCGGTCCGAAGTCACTAATCCTGAATCCCGTAAAATTTTTAAATGATGGGACAAAAGACTTTGATCAATTTTTAAAACTTGATTGATTTCGGTGACGGTCATCGGTTTGTGCATAATCTCGTGGAGAACTCGTAAGCGGGTTTCGTCGGCAAGGACTCGCAGGCGCGAAACGCAGTGTTTGACCTGACTTTTTGTCTTCTTCATTTCAGTCTCGATTGATATGAATTTAGGTTCATATCATGCTAAGGGCAGCTGAATATTGGGAGCAAGCCCAGTTTTTATTGTCAGCCTGCATTTGGACTTCGTGTGGATTTTGAAATGGAGTAACAAAGAGGGTCAAGGGGCCAAGCAGTAGGATTTTAAAATAATATGTAATTTCAAGTATTTATACATTGGCCCAAAAAACCCTAAAAGCCATAAATTGCGCCCATTGGGTGAATTTCTTCATTTTGGTAAAAATACCTTTAAAAACTATGCGGAATCGCAAATACTAGGCGGGTTTCAAAAAGCCGAGGGGGGCTAGAAGTTTATGAAAAAATTTTGTTGGCAGAAAGCCTTACTTCTTCTTGTTTTATTTTCATTCCAAGCTCAGGCGCAGGCTCTTTCTGCGGGACCCCATCAAAACTCAAGACTGACATCTAATAAATCTTGGTTAGAAGATGAATCCACCTTAGCTCTTTCACGGATTCTAGAAAATATTTCGCCGGCGGACTCTAGACCGGGAGCCGTCATCGCGGCGCCCACTCGCCGTGATCCTAATTATTATTATCACTGGGTTCGGGATGCCGGTTTAACGATGGAAGCTGTAGTGAATGAATACCGCACTCGCTCGAATGCCAGCGACCGAAATATATTGCGCCAAAAATTATCTGACTACACTGATTTTTCCGAGCACATTCAAAATATTTCGACGTTGACCGGTTTGGGCGAACCAAAATTTAATGTTGATGGGACGGCTTACAATGGTCCTTGGGGGCGTCCTCAAAATGACAGTCCGGCCTTGCGGGCGATGTCTTTAATTCACTGGGCGCAGATTTTAATTGATGAAGGACAAACTGATTATATTAAAGATCGTCTTTTCAATCCCAAGGATCCTATTTCCGGTGTGATCAAAAAAGATCTTAATTATGTTTCTATTCATTGGCAGGAGCCCAGCTTCGATCTTTGGGAAGAAGTTCAAGGAGATCACTTCTACACTCGGATGGTGCAGCGACGGGCTTTGATCGAAGGCGCGCAACTGGCCTTAGCCCTAGGGGACTCGAAATCAGCAAGAATCTATTCCAGGCAAGCGATCGAAATTGAACAAAGCCTGGGTCAGTTTTGGGACGCGTCTCGGGGTTATTTCGTCGCGACTCGAAATCAAGTGACGGGTCTTAATTATAAAAACTCTAATCTAGACACCGCCGTCATATTGGGTTTGCTTCATGGTTCACTGAATGATGGATTTTTGCCTTTTAATGATCCCAAAGTTCAATCGACCATGGAAAATCTTGTGCAAGCTTTTGTTCAAACTTATCGGATCAATCAGCGCTCTGATATTCCCGGTGTAGCGATAGGAAGATATCCTGAAGATCGGTATGGCGGCAGTCATTTTGATGGCGGCAATCCATGGCCGTTGTGCACACTAGCGATTGCTGAAGCCTACTACCGCATGGGTAACAAATTTAGTATCATGGGTCGAAAGCTGGATAGCCTCAGCCTTCTAGAGACCGGTGATCAGTTTGTCGAACGAGTTCGTTTTCACTCGCCGGCCGACGGTTCTTTAAATGAACAGATGGATCGCAATACAGGTTATATGACTTCGGTTGAAAACCTAACCTGGAATTATGCGGCCGTTCTTTCGGCGTTATCAGCTCGCCAAGCTGTTATATTTGGAAAATAAATATCCTTGGAGGATTTATGAAAAAGTCGACCATTGCACTAGCCCTTGTCTTGTCACCTCTCGCTGCTTTAGCGGGATCAACTGTTTCCTGTGATGGTGTTGATTCTGATAAGACATTAAGTCTCTTTATCAATCAGCAAAAAATTGTTCAGGTTCGAGTTCAAGCTCAAGGAACTTTGCCACACGCATTTGCAGTTCATGAAGTTCGAACGAATTCCAATACTTCAATCTACAGCATGAGTGGATCTGCAGAACTTTTAGAAGTTCAAAATTCCGTTCTTAATCAACAAGGTGGTTGGCTGCGACTTGGTTCTAAAAGATTTCAGTGCAATTAAAGCTGATTTCACGGAATCAAGCGTTGATCAGAAATTCCCAAGGATCACCAATTTTAGATAAATTATGATTCACTTTATCGTAATACCATTGGTCTTGCTTGATGATATGACCGTACCCCTTAAACAAAGATTGGGTTAGGTCTGTTCCGCCACGTTGGATTTCATACTGTGCTGGTGGAATTCGCATTCCGTGCAACATGGTGGCCCACATGCGATTGATAATATCCCCTTTGTACTTAGGGTCTCCGACAACATCCGTCCCAAAAGGCGCAACGTCTTTATTTCGCAGATCAACCAGCAAGCCGGTCTTAATGCGCCCACCCGCTGAACCCATCATAAAATAGGGTTGGCAATAATTATCATGGGCAGCTTTATTTTCATGCGACCAGACAATCATAGAATTTTTTAAAATTGTAGAGCCCGAATCAAATGGATCAGTCACTAATAAGTTTTGCCCCAATTTAGAGACAAAATTTTGTGAAAACATTTTATGAATAATAACTTGATCATCTTGACCTGCATCAAAACCAGCATCAGGTGCATGGGATATAGCATGCCAATCTTTTCCTTGTGGAGTCGCTGTAGACATAGATACATTTACAATCCGTGTGATATCACACTTAAAGGCCAGCGCAATAATTTCAGCCATCAGATTTAATTCTGAGGCCTTAGATGTGTCCCAAGAATTTGTATTTAACACGCTAGATACCGTTTTATCACAAGCAGGTATTGGCTTAGAATATTGAGTCGCTGTTTGCTGAGCTAAATCAAATAATTGATCCAGGGACTGCCTATCTTTGGTTGATAAAAATCGATAGATCGATTTACCGCTGGGCCAGAATTCATTAATTAAAGCAATTAAAGGATTTGCATTTTGGTTTGTAGGCTGATTGGGGCTTGCGGATCCAAATAAATAGGTAAAAACCCCGGCCGTGCTATTTATTCTATCCTGATTAACAACAGGATCATCTGGCGAAAAATAATCATTACGTCCAAAAGAGATAGATCCACTGCCGATATTAACAATTCGCTTTCTGCTGCCAATATCATTTCCATAAATTCCATTTCCACCAGCATGGGCAAAGACTTGGTCAACACTTGGGATATTTCCAGCTAAGCCGCCTTTGCCCGCAAAGCTAAACTGATCAGAAAGTGACTCGTAACCAGGGGTAGGAGGAGCAAAGGCGCCAAATGCGACGGATCTATTATGTCCAAAATAATGAGGCTGATCTGCACCCACTATAACATTTGAATAGGACCACAAATTTTGAAAACTAGAATCTAAGACCGGTGATAAACCGTTGATACCAACAAGTGATGAGATCTGACCAATTTTGCCATTATGTCCGGTGTAAAGCGGCAAACTGGTTGTTGGTAAATTTGTCCCGAACCAGTTTTTATTTTGCAAACCTCCGAAAGGATTCACAATGCCGACATATCGCTGGGGCACCACGGCCACTTGAGCGAGTGCTTTTTCTGCAGTTAAAGTTAATATCGATGGTAAAAGTGGAATCGCTAACGTCAAGCCTGACGCTGACTTTAAAAACATACGTCTAGATTTTAAATTAACTTCCACAGCCTTTTGATCTTTACGTATTTTCATACTGATCCCCTACCTTGCTTCTCTGGTTTTTGAAAAATGTTCGTGCATGGCCATTTCAATTAAGGATTGCTTAATGGACTTTGTTTTTAAGTTATTGCGAAAGCTTTCAAGCAACGGCCGATCGAACTCCACAGATTCTGCTCGTCCAAAGCTAAATTTGAAATAATAATTAGAGAACGCTTCATAAATTCGACCTGAAGTAAAAATCGCATTCACAAAGTCTTCAAGATTATTAATATTGTAAGTTTGTCCGTTAATAAAAAGAGTCGTCGAGGAATCAACAGGATTTAAGTATTCTTTCCAGGCATTGGCAGAGCTGTCATAATATGGCCGTCTTTCTGTCGTGATATATCGCCCGACCGAATCATAATTCCCAAGTGAGTATCCGGCTGGATTTATAATCGAGTGACAGGCCATACATGCTGTTGGTTTCGTTTTTTGAAAAGTTTCAAATCGAACACTAGAACTTGCGGGAATATTTAAGGCTTGTGTTTCTTGTTCGTTAAAATTAGCAGGCATACCTAAAGAAAATCCTAGGATATTCGTTGATAATAAAACGCCCCGCTGAATTATGTTGGGATCACCATTATTAGAAGCTTTTTGCTGAGTGATCGCAGCTCGACTTAAAATACCTTTAAAATTTCCCGTGGTATCGATGCTAGGGGGTTGATTGTCATCCGCTCTGGCCGTTGTACCATAAATTTTTGCTAATCCGGGATGAGTCGTCATAATGGCAGGGCTTCTAAAAATATCTTCCAGAGTTCCATTGTTCTGCCACGTCACATAGTTCAAGAAATCTTGCCCATCCTTTAGGGCAGCGACTTCGATACTATCAATGCCGTCCAATTTTTCATCTAATGGTACAAGGTATTTGCGAATTTGATCGCTTGAAGGATATTTGCTTAAACGCTTGAAAGCTAACCACTGAGTGTAGAATTCAGTCATCACGATTTTGGTCTTCGGCGAATTTACAATTCGAGTAATCTCTGCGCGTAAACCTTCTGGAGTTTTGAGAGCTCCTGAAGCCGCGGCTGCCAGCCCTTGCGTGTCAGAAATGCTTTTCCAGAACACAGAAGCAAGTTTTGCAGCTAATTCGTAATCGGTCAGCTGGTATACGTCGGACCCAGGTTCGATGGGCACTCCATCACGGTGAATCTGCATCAAGAATCTTGGATGTAAATACATACGGCCAATCAGTTGCTGCCAAGTCGTGGCTCCATTTTTTAATTCTAAAATTTCAGCAGGCCTCACAGGACCCCTAAATAATGTCAGTCCAAAACTGTTAATAAAATTATTTATGCATAAGGCATTATTAAATGTCGTATTATCAACAGCACATGCCCCAACGAAGGCCTTGAGTCGGCTGGCACTAGCGGTATTTCGTTTAGAAATCACATCCGCAATCGTTATATATGAAGACATCCTAGACTCTGAAAGTGTTGAAGATGTTTCGTTTGTTCCTAATCTTAATGTTGCGTTATCAAATGGCATTGTTGAAAAAGCATTCCAAACTTCACTTTCCCAAGAAGCAAAAATTCCCTCATTGGGACTATTTTGTTTTGTAAACTGATACAGAGTGGCGTCTTTGATGGAATTTAAATACTCAAGATTTGAAATTCGTCGCAAAGGCGCAGGGCTCGGCCCTTTGGCAGCTAGTGAAGAAAAGGATTGGCTGATCGACAGTGCGTCAGGCAAATCGACTTGTTTACCTGTCAACTTAGAACAGTTTTGAAAGAAAAAGGCCAAAAAGAACAGAAATGTACTTAAGGTGAAGAGACGAGTCTTCCGCCCCTTTTTAAAGGATCGCATAAAGTTCACAAACCCCCCCTTAAGCGTATCGGTGTGCGAGCTATTATTATAAAATAATATAGGCTGCGCGTCTGTAGGAGCCTCTAAAAATCCCTTTTTGGGACACTTTAAAAAGAGTGTTAAGCGTATTGTCCAAGGTTTAGTCTCATGGTGCGCTCTTTCTAGAATTTGTGGGGATGGGGGGTTAATTAGATTTGAGGTCATACTTCCAACTCAGGGCAAACCTGTGATTTAAGTAGCCCACTTTCTG
>JAYWEU010000232.1:0-10274 GCA_043779385.1 Pseudobdellovibrionaceae bacterium | reverse complement strand
TAAGAGCCCTCAATTTAAAAACTAATTCAGATTTGAGATTATAGATGGTTGGGATATGCATTCTACTTTATTGCGCACATTTGTGTGGGGGAGTTTCTGAATTGATTATTTCTGAGTCCCTGGAGCCAAACGAATCCCGTCGTCATCGACGGTGATCAGTCTTTTTTTATAAAGTCCACCTAAAGCTATTTTATATTTTTTCTTACTGACGCCAAAAAGATGATAAATTTTTTCAGCAGGTGTTTTATCGTTCACCGCCAAAAACCCGTTCTCACTTTTTAACATGGTCATTATTTTATTGGCTAAATCCTGAGGCTCTTTTTCATTTAAATTTTGCAAACTTAAATCAATTTTCCCATCTTCTCGAAGTTTTTTTATAAATCCAGAAATTTTTTGCCCATGTTCGAGGGGTTGAAAAATTTCGTTGTTATAAATCATTCCCCAGTGGGCCCCGTTGATAATGGCTTTAAATCCTAAATCAGTTCGCGCCGCAATAAAAAGATCAACGGCCTGGCCCTCCTGATAGGTCCTAGGCTCCGTTTCGACATATTTATCAAGCCTCATGGAGGCACAAATTCGGTCTGTATTATCTAGGTAAATATAGACAACGACGGTTTGTCCAACTTTTAAAGGACGTGTTCTTTCCCGAAAGGGCAGAAATAAATCTTTTGGCAGACCCCAATCTAAAAAGGCGCCAATACTTTCTAAGGAGACCACTTCCAAGCAAGCAAAGTCACCGACCTGTGCCAGCGGATTTTGGGTGGTGGCAATCAAACGATCGTCGGAATCATAACAAATAAAGACATCTAAGATTTCACCAACATCGCAATTTTCAGGCAGATCCCGGAGGGGCAAAAGAATTTCGCCGTCTTCACCACCGTCAAGATAAACCCCGAAATCGACATGTTTTAAAACTGTTAATTGATTGAAGTTACCAATCTGAACCATCAAGCACCTGACTTATAAAATGAGCGGTTTTGGAATTAAATTTTGTTGTTTGAGCCACTCTGGATTAAAAATCTTTGACTGATACCTAAGGGCTCCATCACATAAAATCGTAGCGATTTTTCGACCTTTTCCGGCTTTGGCAATTTTCCAAGCGGCACACACATTTAGGGCCGCCGAAGTTCCCACTAGCAAGCCTTCGTACTTGGCTAAATGATAAAGCATGTCGATCATCTCTTGATCTGTTACCTTTAAGGCATCATCAATCACGGCCTCTTTGAAATTCGCCGTCAAACGCATGATTCCGATTCCTTCTATGACGGAAGAGCCTTCTGTTTTAATTTCGCCATTTTTAACAAATTGAAAAAGCCCCGAGCCCATGGGATCAGCAAGGGTTGTTTTTACCTTTGGATTTTTCTCTTTTAAAAATCGAGAGACACCTGAAAATGTTCCACCCGTTCCCATGGCCGCGCAAAAATCAGTGATCGTGCCGGCGGATTGTTCCCAGATTTCCGGACCAGTGGTTAAAAAATGAATTCGAAAGTTCGCTAAGTTTTCAAATTGATTGGCCCAAAACCCTTTCGGGTCGGCCTCTGCTAATCGGCGGGCTGTATGATAAAAATGATTTTGATCGGCAAAAGGAACCAGCTTAACCTTGACGACTTCAGCACCCAAAGCCTCAAGCGTTTGGTATTTTTCAATCGCCAAACTTTCAGGCAAAACGAGTTTTGTCTTAAAACCCATTTGTGCAGCTAAGGTGGCAAGACCAATTCCTGTATTGCCTGCGGTCCCATCATAAATCACAGTTCCCGGTTGAAGCTGACCTTGATCTTGAGCTTCCTTTAAAATTCCAAGGGCCGCGCGATCTTTCACGCTTCCGCCGGGGTTCAAAAATTCAGCTTTGCCCCAAATTTCACAACCAGTGCTGTCGCTTAGAGATTTAATTTTAATCAGTGGAGTGTTTCCAACGGCGGTTTGCAAAAGCCCTGCCTGCATCTTTACCTCTCTCGTCTTTTAGAAGAGTATCCCATTTTCTAAGATTAGGTAAGTTCTCTTCAGGATCTAGGAGGCGGCCTCAATCACATAATGGGGCTCATTCAGCACTGGTAGGATCAGAATAAAGGTGGTGCCTTGTCCTTTTACAGACTCAACGCCAATTTTTCCGCCCATTTCAGCAACTGCACTTTTTAGGGCATCCAGACCGACTCCGCGACCCGACATTTCAGTCACACGCTGCGCGGTTGAAAACCCAGCTTCAAATATGTAAGGGATCAGATCTGAATCTAGCATGCCTGAGGCTGTCACAACGCCATTTTTAATTAGTTTTTGACGGATCACTTCCGGGTCAATACCCTTTCCATCATCAGATATTCTAATTTCCATCATGGATCGAACACTGTCCTTCAAAAGTCGGCAATTGATCCTGACTTGACCGGCTTCAGTCTTTCCTAATTTCTTCCGGATCTCCGTCGATTCAATGCCATGATCCACTAAATTTCTGAAAAGATGCTCTAAGTTTTCCCAAACATGACCATAACGTTCAGGCAAAATTCGGATGTCATCGCCACTGATCTGCAAAGTCGAAACTTTTTTACGTAAGGCCTTGGCCGTCTGCTGAACCAAAGTATCGAATTGGAGGAGGACATTCCTGACTGGCACACAAAGGATTTCATTTACAAAAGAATTATACACATAATCCAAAGATGTGTTCGGAACTTTTAATCTTCCGGCAAAACTATTCAGGCTGTCCAAGTTAACTTCACGGAAAGCCTTATTTTCTCGGATAATATCGCCAATCACTTCGCGATGTTCTTCCAAAAGACTTTCAAAAAGCTGTTCACACTTCGCCGTCGCTTCAAACAAAAATATTTGAGCGTCATCCAACCGCACCTTTGTGGCAAGATCCGATTCAACTTGGTGGAAAAGTTCTTTGACCTTCACCATTCCGAAAGTTCCTGCAGCTCCTTTTAAGGTGTGCAAATGCCTTTTAATCAGGGTCAAAGCATCAGATGAAAATACATCTAAATTTAAAAGTTCGTGCATCTCTTGAAAGAACCTTCGGGAATGTATCACATAATGACGAAACCGCGTGCGATCTTTAAGGATCGCGACAACCAAGGTGGCATAAGCTTGCATTCCTTGAGCTTTGCGATCGGCTTCTATTTCTCGAGTTCGATCCGTCGCGATGACCACCACCGATTGAATTTTACCTAATTTATCACGGACGGGCTTGTACTCTAGGCCGACAATTCGCCCGCCAGAGTGGGGAAAAAACTTTTGGCCAATCATGGCTAAGTCCTCAAAGTCTATAGTCTCTTGAAAAAGCATCTCAATCCAGTCTTCAAAAGTTCCCTGTTTTTCGTCGGGAACTTTCAGCGCCTGTAAGACAGATTTTCCAGCAGGACTGCCTTCCAGTAATATTTCACAAACTTTTGAACATAAGGAATCAATTTTTCCATCACTTCCAAAAAGGAAAAATCCTTGTCCCAAGCTATTTACCATAGCGTCGAAGGTTTGGTTGATACTAAATAAAGATTTATTGACGGCCATCAGTTCTTTTGAACTGATCTCAAGGCTTCTTTGCGCCAACTCGACCTGTTTGGTCATTTGATCATAAGCTTCGTCAATCATATCCAAAAGCATCGGAAAACCACTAAAAAATTGAACCAGTTCATTTTTTTCAGTCGTTTCTGGGAGGTGACTAATAAACACGCCAAAGCGCTGTATATCTGAATCGCTCAGCTCATACTCAAAGGACTTTTTTAATTGCCGAAGAACTTTTTTACTTCGCATAATTTCTGCTTTCTTTTAAGCCGCTTCGGTTTTCAAATTTTGCTCGTGAAAACTTAAAAGAACATAAAAGGATCCAACTTCCGAATCAAATGGAACCACCATTGTCGGCCCCGAGTCGCAAGTCAAAATCGTATGTTGGTCCCCAATGATTACGTTGGGAACAGCCATCTTAAAGGCAAAGCCATCTTTGTTTAAATTGGCTTTCACGACACCATAAATAATATTCGTCAGCTCGCCGACTCCTAATTTAACGGACTTGTCGATTTCAGTAAATGGCTTCCGGTACATTTTTGAAAGCATGCCAAAAATAGTGGCTTTCGGAAAACTGATCACTAGGGTTCCCTCATTTTTATCTTGAACTAAAGTGACAAGACCCGAGACGTCGCCGTGGATGCTGCAATCTTTTTCTACACGATAAGTTCCAACCTTTGGCTTTAGGCCAAACATACTTGACAGGGTCGAGTGCACCCCATAGTCGATCTCTCGAGCCAGGCGATCTCCAAGTTCTATTTTCAACTGTTTATTTTCAGACATTTTTTGCCTCCGAGAAACTTAAATTTTAAGCGGCCGATGAAGAAAGTTTAGAAAGAATCTTATGAACCTTTTTTTCAAGAAGTTCAGGCGAGATGGGTTTGATCAAGTAATCAGTGGCGCCCGCCTTAATGGCTCTGACAACAGATTCTTGCTCGGACTCGGCTGTGACCATCACAAAGGGCAAAGCTTTCAAAGCTTCGCTGCGGCGACAGTTTTCTAAAACTTCGATGCCGGTCATTTCTGGCATTGTCCAATCGCAAAATACGATCGAATAGGGCTCTCCAGAAATAAAAGATTCATTCAGCATTTCTAAAGCTTTTACGCCATCTTCGGCTTCTTCAATATGATGGAAACCCAAATCGTTCAGTGCGTTTTTAAGCATCACTCGAACCATTTCAAAGTCGTCCACCACAAGAATTTTTACTTCACTTTTGCTCACAGTTTCCTCCGCACAGAACCCTTTTAGGGACCTCACTCTATCGGTTGGCAAAGCTTTGACCTTAATAGTTAGACGCGTTCAGAATTAAAAATTATTTCTCGCAATGTTTTTACAAGTTTAGGATCAGCTATATTCTCTAGCTCAACCCGGTCGAAAGTCTGGTCTAAGGACGCAGTGTGGCCTGGGGTTTCAAGGCAAATGAGCTCATCGAAACGATTTGCTAATGCAATAATTTGTATCTCAACAGATGGCTTTTTTCCTTGAACATCATTTGGAAATCCGCCCTCGCCCCAGCGCACATGGTGGTACCGAATAGCTTCGCGACAAAGGTCCGAAATTTCAAGATTTTTTTCCTGTAAAAGTTTAATCGAAAGTTCGGGGTGCGTTTTGTAAAGTTTAAATTCATCCATCGACATTTTATCGGCCGATGTTTTTTTTAATTTTTGCGGTAAATAAGACAATCCTAAGTCGTGAAGCATTCCCACTGTTGCCAAAGTCTTTAGATCACCCTTCCTAAGAGCCATCGCAAATAACACAGCATAAGTAGACACATTGCTGGCATGTTCAAAAATATCACCACTGGCAAGGGCCAATGTACGAATTTTTTGTTGCCAGTCCCCGGGGTATTTCAAGCCCAGGTACTGATCAATTATTTTTCTGATATGCTCGACGTTTTTTTTTGCCGGGTTTAGGATTTGAGTGGTTGATTCATGCACAAGTCCTAAAATTAATTCTTTCACAGAGGCCAATAGCTTCTTCTCTTTTTCAGGGTCCGATAGCTTGTTTTCTATTGGCGCTAAGTCTAAAAGACGGGCCGCGGAATAATCTCGAAACTTTTGAATGTCCGAAAAAGGAATAAATAAAGAGTTCACTTGAAAAGTTTTAAGTCTAGCCAGACGATTAAAATCAAAAGTATCGCCAGCCCCAATATAAGGCACAAAGCGATTATTTCTTGGCAAGTAAATTCTAATCTCAAAATTAAGCCGAGTTCCTACCTCGACATCAATCAAGCGAATCGGCGCATAAAGCCTTGCTTCAGCCTCTAAAAGGGTCCGATTTAAAATACTTTTAAAGGCACTTTCCTCGTCCGGCAGGGTGAAAGAGTGAGTGAATCCATTTTTCAAAAGATGTTTTTTATCAGAACTTGATGAGTCCTCAGAAACATAAAAAATCTGTGCCGTTGGATACAGCATCCTTAAAGTCTGACCCATCTCTAATAATCCCATTCCTGCTAATTCACCCCCGCACAGAATGACTTGGAAAATCGGTGATGGTTGAATTTTTGTAAGGGCTTGTAATCCCAATTTATCAAGGCACTTTTCGATCTCAATTTCATTTTGCGGAGCAGTCGTTATGGCGTCTTTTTCAGAAAAAGTCCCGATCAAAAGAACTTTGATCTTTGCCACTACTGGCCCTCAGAACTTTCGACCTTAAAAGTTTGACAGTTATTTCGGCCTGCGGCTTTAGCTTTATAGAGCGCTTGATCGGCAGCTTCAATGATTTTTTCCTTCGTCATTGCATGGCGCGGATAGACGGCTAATCCGATGCTGATGGTGACCTTCAACGGACCTGAAGAATGCGAAACAGAGCCATTCTGAACCGCCACTCTTAATTTTTCAGCGGCAACTTGGGCACCTTTTTCATCGGTATCAAAAAGCACGACGGCCATCTCTTCGCCTCCATACCGCGCTATCAAATCTGAGGTTCTTAATTGGGCCTTTAGGTTTTTAGCGACCGTTTGTAGAACTTGGTCTCCAACCGGGTGACCATAAGTATCATTGACCTTCTTAAAATGATCCACGTCACACAATAGAACAGCAAAGGTTTTGCTTTCGCGCCCGGCTTGAGAAAAATAGGTGCTCAAACGTGAGTGAAAATACCGCACGTTATTTAATTGGGTCAGTTCATCAGTGATAGAGGTCTGGTAAAGTTTCGCAGTTTTCAAAGTGATCGCCAAGGGATCCATCAAAAACTCAAGAAATTCGATCGTATCGATATCAATCTTGGGATTTTGCATAAAATTCACCAAATGGACAAAGCCCATGACCTGGTTGCCACTTTTAAGACACAAAGAAGCCATGTTATAAATTTGCTGAGGGTAAAAGGCTTTATAAAATGTTTTTAAGACCTCATTTTTATCACTTGAAAAAACCGCCAGTCCGGCTTGCGCAAGGCTTAAAAGTTCTGACGAGTTAAATGATTTAGGTAATTCAATTCGATTTGCGACGGATGAAGTCGTCGAAGCCTCTATTGAAAAAGCATCTTGGGCGGTATTCCATTTAAAGTAAAATCCGACAGAAAATCCAATTTTTTCAATCGCCCGGTTTAAAAAGTCTTGAATAATGGTTTCTTCATCAAGCAGAAACCGAGTGGATTCTGAAAACTCTAGTAAAAAAGAAATGTGCTCAAGCTTTCGATCCAGCTTGCTGTTCGTTAAAAGAAGCTCAGCTCGGTGATTATTGATCTCTTGCGCCAGTTCTTCTTTTTGAGTGATTTGAACTCTGTATTTTTGATGTAAATTATATTCTGCACTTCTGTCATACATAGAAATTAAAAAATGTTTTTCATCCGTACCACTGAGTAAGGGCTGGATCGAAACCTGAACTGTTCCCATTTTTTTTCCGTTGGCGAACTGAACTTCAACATAAGGTGTTGCGGTGCTCAAACTTTTAAAAAATTCTTCATTCCACTTCAGTGTTGGCGAAAACTGAATACTTCCGGGGAAAATTGTTTGCTGAAGCGTCTGAACCCTCAGACCCAAGATTTCCATGGCTGTGGGATTGGCATAAATAAAACGTCCCGTTTGATCAACGACAAGCACGCTTTCTAGAAATGAGTCATACATCTTGTAGTCAGGTGGGTTGTTCATGAGAATTCCTTGAGTCCTATCATATCGGGATAACTAAATTATTCTCAAATAAAATTTTCTTATTTTAGGTCCTGAAAGTACCTCAAGGAACCCTACGTTATTCCGATCAGTCTGAGCGCCTAATAACCCTATCGAAAAGGTCAGAAAAATGAAAACCCATCAGATTCATATAAAAAAGAATTCCGATTTAAAAAAAGAGCTCGAAACCTTGTCTGGATTAGCTCCCCAACTTGTTATGATTTTTGGTGACGTCGACGGCTTTGCCTCCAGAGCCCTTCCTGTTCAGATTTCAGCTCATTTTCCAAAGGCTATGGTGATCGGCTGCTCGACTTCTGGCGAGATCACCAACAAAGGCAGCTTTAGTGGGACCACCGTGGTCCACGCCTGCCACTTCAACAGTGCCGTGCAGATCCAACCTGCCGCTGAAAAAATTAATGGCATGAAAGATTCGCTGGAATGTGGTCGACGCCTGGCGCGCCAGCTTAAAAAAGATCAACTTAAATACATCTTTGTTTTAGGTTGCGGCCTTAATATTAATGGCAGTTTAGTCATTCAAGGAATTCGAGAAGTGGTCGGCGAAAATGTTTTGATCACCGGAGGACTTGCCGGCGACACTCAAAAATTTCAACAAACGTTTACGATTCTGAACGGAGATATTTCAGATCATTCAGTGGTCGCGGTCGGTCTTTCAGGAGGTTCCATTCAAACAGCCTATGGATCCATGGGTGGCTGGGAGCCCTTTGGCCCCGTCCGTCGAGTGACTAAATCAGTCGACAATGTGATGTTTGAAATTGATGGCGAGCCTGCATTAGATGTTTACAAAAGATATCTTGGCGATCGCACGAAGGACTTACCCGCTTCTGGCTTGTTGTATCCCTTTGCTATATTAAAAGATAATCATGATACCTCGGGCTTGATTCGAACTATTTTGAATGTTGACGAAGCCACTAAATCACTGATCTTTGCCGGCGATATTCCAGAAAAAGGTCTGGTTCAGCTAATGCACTCTTCAAATGAAGCTTTGATCGATGGTGCCAAAAAGGCAGCTGAATTTACTGTTGAAGGTTTAGGTGGGAAAAAACAAGAAGGCTTAGGAATTTTGGTCAGCTGCGTGGGTCGAAAACTTGTCATGGGTGAAGATATCGACGATGAGTTAGATGCCGTGCGGGAAGTTCTTGGACAAATTCCCATGGTAGGTTTTTATTCCTACGGCGAAATATGCCCTCAACATGGTTTCCAGGAATGCAAACTTCACAACCAGACAATGACGATCACATATCTGTATGAATCGAAGATTTAGCTTCGCGCGAGCAAACAGAGATGATCACACCGTTCATTATATAGAATTCCAGAATGAGCTTTGATCCATTGCCAGGAAATGGGACGTGTTTGAAGCAGCCCATAAAGATCTTGAATCTGATCTTTATGGGGAATAGGTCGGTTATTTTTTTTCAACCAGTTGTTGGCCGCCCACCCAGGCATTTTAATATTAATGGTTTGAATAAGGACTTTCGAATCAGAATAAAGCGTCGCTGGCGTTAACAATGGAAAGTTCCTTAGGGCTTCAATGGCTGCGTGAAATTCCATCCGGTGACTTGACGTCTTTTTCGTACGACCGCTGGCCTCATGAATCACTGCGCCCTTTTTAACGATGACATAGGCCCAAGATCCTCGTCCCTGCTTATAACTTCCATCTGTGTAAATCTCAAACATAATATCATTAAGCCACAAATTTAAAAAAAGCCCCAGCTGAAATATCAGTGGGGCTTTTTTTAACTAAAATATTCGCAAAATTTAATAACCGCCACGCACTCTGACTGCAAAGTCACCGCGACAACCTTGATCGACCCAAATAAAACTTCCTGAAACTCCATAGGTTCGACCGTATTCACATCTAGATCTGGAAAGCTGTCGAATCAACTGAATCGTGACAATTCTGCCACGACTGCGAGTCGTGCAAGTGTTGTAACGATATCCCTGTGAATTACATTGAATCTGTTCAGTTCGATCGCGACCATAACGACGTCTCCATGGATCATCAGGATAGCCAGGGTAGCCTCCGCGGTCTCCACGATCGTATTCAGAAATCACTTCAAAATCCCCCGAGCAACCGTCGCTGACCCAGATCGAATTATTATCAAACCCCCAGTTTTGACCTTCGACACAATTTGTCCGAGATGTTTGCCGCACCAGATACACACTGTCTGCGTAACCATTAATTGCACAGCTATTATATCGATAGCCGTCACTTGCACAATGAACCAATTCTGCTTTCGCTGCGTATGAAAATAAGGACAGGCCAAGAAATCCAAAAACTTGAAACCATTTTAACATAAAAATCTCCTTTGGTTATTACGTTCTTAAGAATGGAATTCAACTCTTGTGCCAGGATTTTTTGAGGATTTTTGCACCATTTTGTTTTGAAATCTATTCCTGCCTGTAGGAAAGTTCGACATCTTTAAGAGCCCATCTTTAAGACGTTGAGTCTGTCAAATCCTCCCATGATTGATGCTCCCAATTTCGTTTTAACGTGGACAGTTTTAAGACAAAAACGTAAAAATTAAGACTGCAAAGTCTTTGAGGTGAGTCATGGTTTTAAAAAGAAGGGATTTGTTTAAGTTCGGCGCTGCAAAGGCAATGGCTAGCAGCCTTTCTTTCTCATTTCCGGTCTTGGCAGGCGCTGAACCCACTATT
>JAYWEU010000231.1:0-3911 GCA_043779385.1 Pseudobdellovibrionaceae bacterium | reverse complement strand
GCCAAAGCCGAGCAGAATAAATTTAGCAAGGGCCGTTCGATCACAAGCAATGTCATTAACTCGGAACAAGATGCCGCCGAAGCGGAATTAACTTTGACCCGGCTGATGGCCGAACAAAGAAAACTTGAATCACAGTCTCAGCTTTTTGTGTCTTTGGAGGACCAATGAACCTGTCAGCGTTAGCCATTAAGCGGCCGATATTTATTTCTTGTGTGGTGGCCCTGACTTTGATTTTGGGTTTTGTGTGTTTGCGAAAAATGCCAGTCGATTTATTTCCGGATGTGACTTTTCCGATTATGTTCGTTCGAGTCGCCTATCCGGGGGCTTCGCCCGTTGATATTGAAAAACTAGTTTCAAAGCCCATCGAAGATGAATTGGGGGGACTTTCGGGACTGAATAAGATCACCTCAAATAATTTAGAATCTGTGGCCGTGATCCTTTTGGAATTTAAATTAGGGACAGATATTAAAGAGGCTGAACAGCAGGTGCGAAATCGCGTTGGTAATATCCGTAATAAGCTGCCTTTGGATGCCAAAGAACCTGTGATTCGGCGGTTTGATCCCTCTGATCAGCCAGTTTTAACAATGGCGATTAAATCAGCTCTGCCGCCGGCCGAATTATTTGATGTGGCGAATGAAGTTATTAAACCGCAGTTTGAACGAGTCACTGATGTGGGACAAGTTTTGGTTGTCGGGGGTCGGAAACAAGAGGTTCAAGTTCTAGTGGATAAAAGAAAGCTTGAGGACCGCGAGCTTTCGATGTTGCAAGTGGCAAAGCGTATTGAAGAAACATCAAAGGATGTTCCAATTGGAAAAGTGGAAAGCCCGGGCCAAGAGAAAGTTCTTCGAACCGTCGGCGAGTTTGAATCGATTGACGCCTTAAAAAAAGTTTCTGTTAGTTTTCTGGGTTCCGATCGACCCGTTAAATTAGGTGAAATCGCGGAAGTTAAATTAGGATTAGAAGATCAAAAGCAAATTGCTTCGATTAAAAAAGAGCCAGCCATCTTTCTTGATGTTTATAAACAGTCCGGCACGAACACTGTGGCCGTCACAGACAATGTCAAAAAGACCATCGAAAAAGTGAATGGCTATTTGAAAGAGCGAAAAATTGCAGCGGAAGTCATTCAAGTTCGCGACTTATCAAGACCGATTCGCCTGAATGTCGCGGATGTCAGGACGACCATTTTAATTGGTGTGTTTTTATGCATCTTCGTGGTCTTTTTCTTTTTAGGATCTGTGCGCTCGACGTTTATAACAGGGATGGCTTTGCCCAATTCTTTGTTGGGTGGCTTTATTGTCATGTACGCCATGGGATTTTCGATCAATGTGATGACCTTGCTGGCCCTGTCTTTGGCGGTGGGTCTTTTAATTGATGATGCCATCGTGGTTCGAGAAAATATATTTAGGCATTTAGAAATGGGAAAAGATCCTAAAACGGCAGCGCTGCAAGGAACCAAGGAAGTGGCCTTAGCGGTCATCGCCACCACCCTGGTCGTGATCGCCGTCTTCGGTCCGATTGCCTTTGTGGGGGGTATTGTTGGTCAGTTTTTCCGCCAATTTGGACTGACAGTTGTTTTTGCGATGATTATTTCTTTGTTCGATGCATTTACAGTAGCCCCCATGTTGTCGGCCTATATGGCAACAAAAACCGAACATGAAAAAGGTCCCGGTCCGATCGGACAAATGCTGAAAAAATTTGATCAGATGCAGACTTGGCTAGAAGATTTGTACGAGCACACTTTAAAGTGGACCTTGCAATATCGAAAAACAGTTTTAATGGGGGCTTTTTTAATTTTTGTCGCAAGCCTTGTGCTGATGGTTTTATATATTCCAAAAACATTTCTTCCAGCTAATGATTTAGGTGAATTTGGGATTACCATGGAAGCGGTCCCTGGAACCTCGTTGTCAGGAACACAAGCCATTGTGCAAGATATCGAAAGCCGCTTAGAAAAAGAAAAATACGTCGATTTTTTCACCAGCAATGTCGGTTCCAACGACGGCGAGGCCAATAAAGCCAGTCTTTTTGTAAGGCTTGTTCCCGCCGGTCAGAGGACTTTTAACACCACCGAAGCGAAAGCTAAAGTTCGTGAATTGCTGAAAGACCTGACGTCTAAAATGACTTTATCGGTTTCAGATATTGATATTTCGGGCGGCGCCCAAAAACCGCTGAACTTAAGTTTAAACAGTGAAAATCTGGATGTTCTTGGACCTTATGCCGAAAAGCTAAGAGATCGAATCGCAAAAATTCCTGGGCTGGTGGATGTCGACACCAACTTTAAATCAGGAAAGCCAGAATATCATGTCGTGTTTGACCGAGAAAAAACCGAAGCCTTGGGCGTTTCGACTGTCAGTGCAGGCTTAGAACTGCGCTATCGAACCGAGGGCGCTGAGGCCGCAGTTTTTAGAAAAAATGGCATTGAATATAAAATTCGAGTAAAATTAGCCGATGAATTTAAAGACCTAAGGGCACAGTTCAATTCGACGTCGGTTCCGAACACAAATTTTAATATGATCCCTTTAAAGCGGATTGCTAGGGGCGAAGACACGACAGGTTATTCTCAGATCAATCGGCAGAATAAGAATCGCTATATTATGATTTCTTCGAATCTAGGAGCTGGTGGAAATTTAGGAAATGCCACGCAGGAAATTGAAGCCATTATTGCCAAAGAAATTCCTTTGCCCGCCGGAGTGGATTTTAAATTTGTCGGGCAAGCAGAGGATTTTAAAGATCTGATTAATAATATGGTCATTGCCATCGGATTAGGGGTGACCTTTATTTATCTTGTGCTGGCCAGTTTGTACGAAAGCTTTATCACGCCGTTCACGATTTTACTGGCGTTGCCCCTAGCGATTTCTGGAGCGATGATCTTACTATTTATCAGCGGGCGCACCATCGATATTTTCTCGATGATTGGAATTGTGATGTTACTAGGGGTGGCTGCAAAGAATTCAATTTTGCTGGTCGACTACACCCACCAACTGTTGGAGGAAGGTTTGCCTAGAAATCAAGCCCTTCTGAAGGCGGCCCGAACAAGACTTCGTCCGATTCTGATGACTTCGATTGCTTTGATTGCGGGGACCTTGCCCATCGCCATTGGTTTAACTGAGCTAGGGTCGCAACGGCAATCGATGGGGGTCGCTATCATCGGAGGATTAATCAGCTCGACAGTTCTGACTTTGGTGGTTGTGCCTGCGGCCTTTGGATATATCGATGATTTTAGATTATGGCTGTATGGAATGATAAAGACCACGAAATGATCTGAGGGCTTCAATCTTTTGTTGAAAGGGTTGCCAATCATCTTTTTCAGCAATGGG
Organism: Pseudobdellovibrionaceae bacterium; assembly: GCA_043779385.1. Lineage (GTDB taxonomy): Bacteria > Bdellovibrionota > Bdellovibrionia > Bdellovibrionales > Bdellovibrionaceae > JAYWDA01. The sequence goes on along the minus strand of JAYWEU010000231.1, from coordinate 597 downwards.
TTGCCACAGGGCTTCGATCTGCTCGATCAATAAAGTTTCTGGCGTTGATCTTTTAAAATAGGGATGGGTCATTTTATCAGGATCAGCAATTTGGAATTTTTCAAAAAAAGATTTTAAATTTGAATTTTCATAGTCGTTCCAAAAGGGCGAAGATTTTAATCTTTGCTCCTGCCAGCCACCAAAAAAATCAAAAAAGCATTGTTCAAAGGGAACCTTTGTTGTTTCTAAAAATGTGAAGAAAGCGGCGATCAGTTCAGTGGTGGCCTGAAGGGCGATGAATTCAGAATCCTTGGGCGATTTAAGGTTTAGGCGGATTAAGAAGGAATTCCTTAAGGACGCATTAAATTCATCGCTGAAGCTTTCTAAGATTTCTTGGTAAGGTAAATCTGGAAAAATCAATGTCATTGAAGCCGCCAATTGCTCTAACGCAAATAAAAAGCTGACGGGTTGCCGACCAAAACAATAAAGCCCCTGGTGATCAAAATAAGCGGCCGTAAATTTTGGATCGTAAAAAGGAAGAAATCGATAGGGACCATAATCAAAACTTTCGCCCGTGATATTAATATTGTCCGTATTTAGAACTCCGTGAACAAAACC
>JAYWEU010000230.1:0-3912 GCA_043779385.1 Pseudobdellovibrionaceae bacterium | reverse complement strand
AATTGCGATCACGACAACAGATGTTGAAGATTACAAAGATGATCTGCGTCCTATCAGGACTCCTCTGAAAATCGATCTTATGAAACATACAAAAATTCCATTGGTGAAAGCCGTGGGTCATGATGGTCACTTTCTGCAGTTTCCAAATCATGAGTATATTTTGAATTCATCATTAGGTCGTAAAGCCGCACAAGAGCAGTTCGCAAGAACTATTCAACGTCGGTCTGACGAAGGAAGTCAGTGGGAGCAAGGCATCAAGGGAGCTTACCGCACGATCCAAAGGATCAGTGATACCACTTCCATTGAAGGTCAAGCCCATGCCGATTTCTTCCGCCCGGATGCCTCTTTAGCGGTGGTTTTTATTTCTGATGCGGATGAGTCTGTTTCTCCTGAAAAAACACCTGAGGAATCAAATACACCCGCGGGATTGATGGCTTTGATTCAAAAAACATTTGGTTTGGATAAGAAGATCGTCTTTAATTCCATCGTTGTTCCAGACGGAGATCAGGCTTGTTTAAAGTCCGATCAACGTCACGAAGCTTACGGTTTAAGTTATATTGCTTTATCAAACTTAACAAAGGGTTCAGTGGGCAGTGTTTGTGCAAAAGATTATGCCAATCAGTTGACCATCATGGGTGAAAAGGTCCAGCAAGTCATCCATACTTGGGAGCTTGAATGTGATGGTGCACAGGATTTAGTGTTGACCAATTCCCAAGGCCAATCGGTCGCGATGCCAATGAATATCGACGGTCACTTTGTTCATTTCAGTCAGACGTTGCCAGAAGGCGAATACAACCTAGATTACTCTTGCCTGATGGCCAAATAACTAAGGTAAGATTTAAGAGGATCTCTCAAAAAGGCCGCTGCCAGAAAGTGGCCTTTTTATTTTGTGGCAGGTCCAATGCATCTTATGATTTAATCAAAATCAGATGAAAAATAAAAAGATTTTAAGCTGGGCTATGTATGACTGGGCCAATAGTGCTTTTGCCACGACAATTATGGCAGGTTTTTTTCCGGTGTTTTTAAAAAAGTATTGGGGCTCTGGAATTGATCCCATCCATACAACAGCTCAGCTGGGGACAACCCTTTCTTTGGCAAGCTTTGGAATCGCATTAGTCAGTCCTTTTTTGGGCGTCCTTTCGGACAGTCGGGGTTCGAAGAAAATATTTTTATTCGTATCAATGGTATTTGGCGTGGCCGGCTGTATTGCCTTAGGTGCTTTGCAGGAAGGTCAGTGGGTGGAAGCCCTGATCATTTATGGTCTTAGTTATATGGCTTTTAATGCCAGCTGTGTTTTTTATGATTCGCTGCTACCAAGTATCGCGCGCGGGACTGAGATGGATTATGCCTCCTCGATTGGATATTCTTTAGGATATTTGGGCGGGGGGCTTCTATTTTTACTCAATGTCATGTGGTATTTAAAGCCTGAATGGTTTGGTTTTTCAGATGGTATTATGGCCGTGAAGGCGTCCTTTATTTCTGTAGGGATCTGGTGGTTTATTTTTACTTTTCCTCTGTTGAAAAACGTTCCTGAGCCGGCACAACTTTTAAAAAACACGCAGGGCCTTTGGAAAATGACCGTCGACAGCGTTGCGACATTAAAGGCCACCTTCAAAGATTTGTTAAAGGATAAAAACATTCTGACATTTATGGTCAGCTACTGGCTTTTTATTGACGGTGTTTACACGGTGATCACGATGGCCGTCGATTTCGGCATTGGTTTGGGGCTGGAATCAAAAGATTTAATCAGTGCCTTATTAATCACGCAGTTTATTGGTTTTCCTTGTGCTTGGATTTTTGGTTTGGTGACACCCAAATTTGGTTGCCGCAAACCCATTTTATTTTGTATTTTTGTGTACAGCGTGGCCGTGATCTTAGCGACTGGAATGTCAGCTGCATGGCATTTTTATGCTTTAGCGGCGGTGATTGGAATGGTTCAGGGCGGAGTTCAATCTTTAAGTCGAAGCCTTTTTGGCAATATGGTTCCCGCTGAAAAAGCCGGAGAGTATTTTGCTTTTTTTAATTTGGTGGGAAAATTTGCGTCGATATTTGGGCCCCTTCTGGTGGCTGTCACGGTTTTATTAACCGGAGATCAGCGACTTGGAATGATGGGCTTACTGGTGCTGTTTATTGTGGGGGGGTATTTACTTTTTCGGGTGCAGGAGCCTCGTCACCTTGTTGATGGCGCATAATTTCCTGAGCTTTTTTCCCAGTGATCCCCAGCCATTCTGGTAAAAAAAATGCAATTCCGAAAAAAACGAATAAACAGACGATAAAAAGGCCCATCAGGGCTAAAAGCATTTCCATATTTTCCTTTTGAAGACTAAATATATCTTAGGCGCAGAGATAAGGAATGTGAAATGACTTTTAAAGTGAAAGACCATTATTATAAAAAAGCAAAAAAAGAAAATTTTGCCGCCAGGTCCGTGTTCAAGCTAGAAGAGATCGATCTGAAATATCGCCTTTTTCACACCGGTCAAAAGGTGTTGGATCTTGGCGCCGCTCCGGGTTCATGGTCGCAATATTCTTCAAAAAAAATTGGGCCGACGGGAAAGGTCCTGGGTCTTGATTTGACAGCCATTACCATCAAACTTCCAAATGCTTCTTTTGTACAGGCCGATTTGCGCGATTTAAATTTAGAAAATATCATGAGAGAAAATGGTTTTGAGCCGCCATTCGATTTAGTGCTGTCAGATATGGCTCCTAATACCATCGGTGTGCGCATGACAGACCAGGCTCGATCTTTTGAACTTTGTGAACTGGCTTTAGAACAAGCTCGAAAATATTTAAAACCCGGTGGCCACTTTGTTTGCAAACTTTTTCATTCCGATGAGTTCACAACTTTAAAAAAAGAAATTTTAGCAACTTTTGACCGTTTTGAGGCCGTCAAACCTGATTCCACTCGTAAAATTTCTAAGGAGATTTTTTTGGTGGGTCTTAAAAAGAAAAAATAAAAGGAGTCTTTGATGAAATGGCTTTTAATTTTTGTTCCCATTCTAGCGTTGGCATCCAGCTGCCCTAAAGGTCAATATGCAGCTTGTGAAAAGTACTTAAAAGGCGTGCATACTAAAAACCAAGGACGTGCTTTTAGCGATAAATTTGATGAAGTGTGCAACGAGAATAAAACCTTTCAATGCATTAAAATCGTTGTGCGAGGAAATGTCGCTGATGAAATGAAAATGCAAGCCAAAGAGCGCGGCCCGCAGTCGGCCCTTTATGCAGTGACGATGGAAGAAGAAAAATTTATTTATGTGTTTGCAAAAAAACAATGAAAAATATTTGCGTGTTTCTGGGCTCACGATCTGGAATTGATCCCATTTTACGGGAGGCCACTGAAAAGTTAGGCCAGCGCTTGGCCGAAAATTCTTTGCGCTTGGTTTATGGTGGCGGTCGGGTGGGCCTTATGGGGATTTTAGCCGATTCGGTGCTTCAGTCCGGCGGTGAAGTGATCGGTGTCATTCCGATGGCTTTATTTTCAAAAGAAGTGGCCCACACGGGATTAACAAAACTTTACGAAGTGACCACGATGCACGAGCGAAAAGCGATGATGGAAAATCTTTCAGATGCTTTTATTGCTTTGCCCGGAGGCTTTGGCACTTTGGATGAACTGTGTGAAATCATCACTTGGGCACAGATTGGTCTTCACAAGAAGCCCGTCGCTTTGCTGAATGTACAAGGCTTCTTTGATCACTTTATGGAATTTATCAAGCACTCGTGCACGCAAGGATTTATTTTGCCAACCGATGTCAGTGGATTAATTTTTTCACAAGATTCCGCCGTCGTTATTAAACAGTTGCGCGAGCGTTTCTAAAATGATGAAACTCCCCCACACAAATGTGCGCAATAAAGTAGACTGCACATCCCAACCAGCTATAATCTCGGACCTAACTCACATTCAAACTTAATTTAAAG
>JAYWEU010000229.1:0-10363 GCA_043779385.1 Pseudobdellovibrionaceae bacterium | reverse complement strand
ACAGTGGCCTTTACAGGTCCGCAATCCATGGGCTCTAATAAATTAACTACTTTAGCGGATCCAACTTTGGCCCAAGATGCTGCAACTAAAAATTATGCTGATACAAAAATTGTTGGTAAATCAGCAGCCGCTCCGGCAGCAGGTCAAGATGGCCAAAGCTTAAGATGGAATCAAGCAACAAGTGCTTGGGAGTATTTTACTTCTGGTGCTGGCAGCGTTAGCTCAGTTTCAGGCACAGCACCGATTGCAGTCAGTGGCACCGCGTCAGCTCCGATTGTGAGTTTAAATAATACAGCCGTAACCGCTGGAACTTATGGATCCGCCAACACAGTTCCTAATTATGTTGTTGATAGCCAAGGTCGCCTGACATCGGCTTCAAATACCGCCATCGCTATCGCATCATCACAAATTACACAAAGCGGAGCTGGTCCCAATGACGTTTTGAAGTGGAACGGCAGTGCTTGGTTGCCGGCGGCCGATGCTGGGCTGACAACAGAAACAGATCCCACTGTTGCGGGTTATGCTAAAAATGCACCGGCTGCAAGATTGACAACAACTAGTAATATTTTAGATCTAGCAAGTTCTGGTGTTACTGCTGGCACCTACAGCAAAGTCACCGTCGATATTTACGGAAGGGTGACTGTCGGAGCAAGCCTCAGTAATGCCGATGTAACAGGTGCTTTAGGTTATACTCCGGTGAATAAAGCTGGCGATACGATGTCAGGGGCTTTGGTTCTGGCCGCAGATCCGACAGTAGCTTTAGGCGCTGCGACAAAAAATTATGCGGATACAAAAATCGTTGGAAAAACGGCGGTTGCTCCAGCTGTCGGTCAAAATGGGCAATCTTTGCGATGGAATAATGGAAGCTTGGCTTGGGAATACTACACTCCGATTACTGGAACGGGCCTGACAAATTTAAACGGCGCTACCGGAAATTCCCAAACGTTTGCTAATGGTGCGACGGGCACTGCGCCTGCCTTTGTAACAGCTTCTGATGTTCATACTTTAAATATCCCGATGGCAAATACAGCGTCAGTCACAGCGGGATTAATTTCAAAAACTGAGTTTGATACTTTTAATACGAAGCTTGGAACGACAAGCACTTTTGTAGGTGATGTGTCTGGATTATATAACGCTTTAAGTGTTGATAAGTTAAAAGGCGCAGCTCTGTCGATCACAGCATTAACTTCTGGAAACTTCCTTAAATATAACGGTACCAACTGGATTAACACTAACTTAGCCAACGTTGATATCACAACAGGTTTAGGTTATGCGCCGTTAAATCGTGCTGGCGACACGATGACTGGTTTACTTGTTTTGTCAGCCGATCCATCAGCTAATTTAGGTTCTGCAACAAAACAGTACGTTGATTCATCAACAACAACAGCTGCTGCCAACTACATCCGTAAAGATGGCACAGTCGCATTTACTGGCGTGCAATCAATGGGTTCAAATAAATTAACATTCGTAGCGGATCCAGTAGCAGCCCAAGATGCCGCAACAAAGAACTATGCGGACACAAAACTATTCGGTAAAGCAGGAACAGCGCCAGCCGCTGGTCAAGACGGCCAATCTTTAAGATGGAATAACGCGTCTTTAGCTTGGGAGTATTTTGCAAACTCAACAGGCAGTGTGACTTCAGTTGCGACTGGCACAGGGCTGACCGGTGGTCCGATCACAACGAACGGGACGATCTCTCTTGCAAGTACAACAGTGGCATCTGGAAGTTACGGAACATCAACAAGTGTTCCTGCTTTAACAGTCGATGCACAAGGTCGATTAACGGCAGTGACTAACTTAGCAATACCAAGTGCTAACACAAGCACCACTGGTTTACTGACGAACACAGATTGGAATACCTTTAATTCTAAGCTTGGTGCTACAAGCACATTCGTTGGAGATGTCTCTGGAGTATATACAGCGACAAGTGTTGATAAGTTAAAGGGTGCAGCTCTTTCAATCGCTGCTTTAACTTCAGGAAACTTTTTAAAATATAACGGTACAAACTGGATTAATACGAACTTAGGCAACGCTGATATCACTACAGGTCTAGGTTATGCTCCAGTGAATAAAGCTGGCGATAGCATGACGGGGCTTTTAGTCCTGTCAGCTGATCCCTCAGCTAACTTAGGTTCTGCGACAAAACAGTATGTGGATGCTTCAACCACGACGGCTGCTGCAAACTACATTCGTAAAGATGGCACTGTGGCATTCATAGGAACTCAATCTATGGGATCGAATAAATTAACATACGTCTCGGATCCAGTCTCTGCTCAAGATGCTGCAACTAAAAACTACGCTGATACTAAGCTCTTCGGTAAAGCGGGAACAGCGCCAGCTGCGCCCCAGGATGGACAAAGTTTACGATGGAATAATGCTTCATTAGCATGGGAATATTTTGCGACTTCTTCTGGAAGCGTCACGAATGTTGCGACAGGCACGGGTCTAACTGGTGGTCCGATTACAACCAATGGCACGATCTCGTTAGCAAGTACAACAGTGACAGCTGGAAGTTATGGTACTTCAACGACGATTCCAACTTTTAATGTGGACACCCAAGGAAGACTGACTGGCGTGACGGCGCAAGCAATTCCTTCGGCGACAACTTCAGTCACCGGACTTTTAACTTCTGCGGACTGGAATATTTTTAATGGTAAGGTCAATAAAGCTGGCGATACGATGACGGGACTTTTAGTTTTATCAGCTGATCCTTCAGGAGTCCTGGGTGCAGCGACGAAGCAGTACGTTGACTCTTCGACGACGACAGCAGCAGCAAATTACATACGTAAAGATGGCACAGTTGCATTTACGGGAACGCAGTCCATGGGCTCAAATAAATTAACGTTTGTCACAGATCCAGTTTCTGCGCAGGATGCTGCAACGAAAAATTACACGGATACAAAAATCTTAAGCAAGACCGCGACGGCTCCAGCTGTAGGGCAAGATGGACAATCGTTGCGATGGAATAATACGACAACGGCTTGGGAATACTTCACGCCATCTGCAGCACTTGGATATACGGCCGTTAATAAAGCGGGCGATACGATGACGGGTGCTCTTGTTCTTCCTGCGGGCGCTGTAGGTGCACCATCGAATGCTATCGGAACCGCGACAAATGGTTTCTGGGCACCAGCTGCTAACATCGTAGCATTATCAACTGCGGGCGCTGAGAGAATGCGCGTCGATGCGAGTGGCAACGTCGGTATTGGAACTGCGTCGCCATCCGCAGTGCTGGACGTTCAAAGGCCAGCGACTAGCGGAACTATTCTCTCTCTGAAAAGAAGTGACGGCTTAGTAGTCGGTCAATTCACTACCGACAATGGGTTTGGTAACTTTTTCGGGTGGGCTAACAATGGTGGCGGAAATTTCACCTTTAGGGTCGATGGTAATGGGTCGGTGCTTGCCGCGAACTATGGCTTCGATAACGGTTCAATTTATATAAATTCACCTGCGCTAAATTCGGTCGGAATCACTACAAATGGCTCAGAGAGAATGCGCATCGATTCGGCCGGTAGTGTCGGTATTGGAACGACAGCGGCTTCGGCTTGGTTACATATCTCTCAAAATAGTGCAGCTTCAAAGCCTTCAGAAAAACTGGATGGAAGTTGGTTTACAGGGGGAACAACTACGACGACTAAACCACATTTTTTAATTGAACCAACAGGTACAACTACTGCTAGCTGGTCGACTCTTGGAACAGGTCTTGGCGTAAACGCCCCGATTGGATTTTCAGGTAATATAATGGATCTTCAATCTAATGGTTTATTTATGACTAGCGTTAATGCATACGGAGATTTATCAACACGAGGACTTCTTAAAGTTAACAGTGGTGGCAATGTCGCAGGTGCTGTAATATCAGTTGGACCTGCTTCAGTACAAAATGCAGTAAATGATCATATTTCTGAAATAAATAGTTATGGAGTTAATGCTTCATATGGAAGTTTTTTTGGTAGCCAAATTATTACAACTGCAAAATCTGTAACAGCTGGTGCTGAAAATACTAATCTGTCATTTCGAACAATTACTGCGGGTGCTTCATCTGATCGATTAACTATTGCGAGTACTGGCATAGGTATTGGTACAGTTGCACCATTTACGACTTTTGAAGTTAAAGCACCGGGAACTGCAACTGGCTTAGAGTACATTGCAGATTTTGTCAAAAGTGATACAAACGAAACCGGTCTTTATTTATTGGGTGGAACTTCGGCCTTACAGCTTTCAGCCGGATCTAAAGGAATAAACCCTGTTGATTTAACATTTGCTTATCAAAATTCAAGCGGTGCAGTCCTAGAGGGAATGAGACTTACAAGTACAGGTACTTTTGGTGTCGGAACATTAAGTCCGTTTAGTACATTTGAAGTTAAAGCACCGGGAACAACTGCAGCACTTCAAGATATAGCAAATTTTAATAAATCTGATACAAATCAAACTGGTTTTTATATGTCGAGTAGCACCTCAGCAGCTCAACTTTCTGCAGCCTCAAAAGGAAGTAACGGTGTTGACTTGACTCTCGCTTACCAGACAACAACTGGTGTTGTAACTGAAGGGATGCGATTAACAAATACAGGTAGGTTGGGTGTCGGAGTCATTGCTCCACAAGCGGCGCTTGATGTTGTGTCAACGGGAACGTCAAGTGCGGTCATTGTTCCTCGCGCCACGACTGCCAACCGACCAACCACCCTCGTGAATGGTATGATTCGCTATAACACGACGACTGCTTTATTCGAATTTTACCAAAACGGAGCTTGGGTTAACTACACGACGGTTTCTGACGGTCGCTTGAAAACAAATGTAATTCCAGTGAATCAGGGCTTAGATATCATTAATCAATTAAACCCGGTGTACTTCGATTGGGATCAAAATAATCCCCGTGCGCAAGGTTTTGGAAACAAACACCAAGTTGGCTTTATCGCTCAAGAAGTTGAGAAGGTCCTTCCTGAAGTGGTTAATAAGGGCGAGGACAGCTACCGTTCGGTTGAGTATGGTAAGATTGTCTCTGTCGTCGTAGCAGCGGTTAAAGAGCTATATAGCAAGGTTTTGGGCATTGACCGCGAGCTGGCTTCCGTGAAGACTGAAAACGCAGCCAAAGACAAAAAAATCAAAGAACTTGAACAGCGCCTTGAAAAAATCGAGAAAGCCCTCAACTCAAAATAAAGAGACTCTTACGCCGCCTTTAAGCGATCGGGAACTAGATCCAAAAAACGATCTAACAAAATCCTAACAATCCCCTAGGCCAGCAATAACTTTCGACGTCGAAGGAGATGGTGTGGAGGATTTGTATGAATAAGAAAACTGCAATAGCGTTGACCGGTCTTTTACTGACGATGGGTTGCGAGGAATCCGATCCAGCTCTGACCGCAGCCCTTTTAAATGCTGATGCCTCGGCCCCAGCTGCCCAGTTAGCTTGGAAAAGTAGTCAACAGACATGGCCAAGTCTGTGCACTGTGGTTAAGGTCGAACTCCAAAATGCACATAGTAAGGCCGTTGAGGCCTTGGAAGACACGCCGATCAGAATTGCAGCTTCGCATGTTAGTTTTTATTCAGATGCTGCCTGCACCATTCCACTGACGACGCTTGATTCGCGAATTCCCAAAAAATCTTCTTTTAAACAATTATATGTGAAGGGTCTGATGGCGGCCTCAGGTGAAGTTAAGGTCGATAGCACAAAATTAAATGGGGCCTCTTTAAATTTGACAGTCGGTGATCCTAATTCAGATCTTGTCTTAGGGCAGCCGGACTTTATGACGAACACTGCAAACCTTGGCGGGTTGAGCGGACATTCATTGAGCAGTCCTATGACGCCTTCTTCAGATGGTCAAAATCTTTTCGTGGCTGATGGATCCAATAACCGAATCTTAATTTGGAAAACTTTGAACCCAACTCTTGGAGCTCAGGCTGAGATAGTCCTTGGGCAACCGAATTTTTATGCAAACATTCAAGATGGCACGCAAGTTTCCGCACAAACTTTGGGCTATGTGAGCAGCGTTTTTTCAGATGGAACAAGATTATTTGCGGCCGATCGAAAATTCAATCGAATCCTTATTTGGAACTCAATCCCAGCAACGAACTTTCAGCCAGCGGATGTGGTCTTGGGTCAACCAAATATGAATTCATCGACCAGTAATAATGGCGGAACAAGTTCAAAATCTTTATTTATGCCAGAGTCTATTTTTTCAGACGGTCAAAAATTAATTGTCACCGACACAGGAAATAATCGCATTTTGATCTGGAACTCAATTCCAACGTCTAACTTTCAAGCCGCCGATGTCGTCGTTGGCCAGCCCAATATGTATACTTCCTCTGCCGGTTCCAATGGCGCAAAATTGAATTCGCCTTACTTTTCAATCATCAGCAAGGGAAAGTTATTAGTGTCGGATTTTTTAAATAATCGAATTTTAGTTTGGAATCTGATTCCGACGGTGAACGGAAGCATGGCAAGCCTTGCGATCGGACAGACGTCGTTAACAACACGTATTGCTAGCACTTTGGCGGCGGGCTTAACCCATCCCGGCGGCTTACGAGTGGATAGCCTTGATCGTCTTTATGTTGTCGATCACGGTTCGAATCGAATCTTAATTTGGAATCAAATTCCATCGGTGTCTGGCACCGCTGCTGATATCAATCTGGGGCAAATAAATTTTCAAGTTCTTAGCAGTGCTTTAAATCTAAAAAAATTCCTTCTTCCTTGGGGTTTAGAAATTGGCGGTCAGCAGATGTGGATTGCCGATAATGGAAATAACCGCGTTCTACGAATTCCGATTCCATAGTAATTATTTAAGCCTTAAGGATTCGGTTTTTAGCGGACTCATATTCTTGACTGGTCAAGGCTCCTTTCGAGTGCAAATTTTCAAGGCGCTCTAATTGACTGACGATGGATTCTGAACTTTCAGAAGAGGGCTTAAAAAAATCAAAAGTTTTAGGGCCGATTCCAAAAAGGTCTTTACTGGACTCAAGCCAAGCGTCGCCCATCGGTTTTTCACTTCGTCCATAGACGACAATCGTTTCTGCTAAAAGATCATGTAATGATTGTTTCCGACTTGTAAAAAGCGCGAACAAAAAGCCAATAAATAAAATAGAGATCGAAACGATTTTCATCACATTTCGGATCAAGGCGGCTTTTAATGAAATCCGACGTCCCATTAAATCAGTGACCTGGATGCCCATCAAATGTTTACCAATAGTGGCTTCTAGTTCGGAGGATTCTAAAAGCGGTCCATAAAAAAACCAGGCGATCAGGCCACCCAGCAATGGAATCAGGCTGCCTGCGATGGCTGCGATAAAACCAAGTATCAGACCATCGATCAGAAAGGCTGCGAATCTTCGACTTAAGGATGAAATCATTGGTTAACCTCATTTTCATTATTGGTGATTTTGCCATTGGCGACATGAAATTTCATCAGTCGGGCTGTTTTTTTATCTGAAGGCGTAAATAAATCGGCTTTGCCATTTTGGACCGAGACATCAAATTTGTAAGGGGCTTGATCGGGATTTTGGAAAATGATTTTTCCATTTTCTAATTGGGCATCGACATCAAAGGACGGAGAGTTAAAAATCATCTTGCCGTTGCCACCTTGAATCAGCAGCGGGGAGCCTTCGGGAACATTAATTTTGCATTTAGCCGACGACAAACCCGAAAGATCTAGATTGAAAGCTGTCCCCCGATCGTCGGGACTGGGAACAAAAGATTCTTTGGCCGTGCAAGACCAAGTCAGTTGATGATCTTCAGAATGACTGATTTCAAATTTTCCTGAATTAAACTTAATGATGGCAGATCGTCCCAACGGCATCTCTTGCAGTCCCGTAAATCCGCTGGAAGATTCATTGATCCCTGAAATGGAAATTCGGCCTTTTTTGCCATCAACTCGGACAAGGCCATTTAAAATTTCAACTTTTCCATTGGCGCCGTCGACTTGAACCAAAGAATCATAGTGGTTTAGCACAAAGCCAATAAAAATCAGAATCATAGCGAAAGTTGTTAAAAAGCCAATGACCAGCCATTTGATCATAGGGCTGATGGATGTTTTCCCCGGTTTAAGACCGCGTTCCAACAAGTAACGATTGGCGACGGTTTCGGGTTCTCCGAGTGCCGCTAAGATGGTATCCAAACGCGTCTGTGGGTCCCGTTCCAGGGCCGATAGAACGTGGCTTTTAATCTCAGTGATGATTTCGGCCCGATCGCTGACCGGAAATGGTTTTAAAGTTTTTTCTAAAGACGCTAAGTATCGTTCAAGGCGCGGATCTGTCGTCACTGTGTATTCCTTTACTGATTAAAATTTTTATAAATAGCAATCATTTCATCAAACTCATGACTGAGAAGACTTAAGAACTTAAAGCCCTCTTTAGTTAACGAATAAAATTTTCGTGGATGTCCTTTGGGGCCTTCTGTTTCCCAAGTGGCCGAAAGAATCCCATCAGCGCCCATGCGATTCAGCAAAGGATAAAGTGTGCCCTCTTTTAATTGCAAGCCAGCTGTCGCCAACTGCTCGATCAAATCAAAGCCATAAATTTTCTTTTTCTGCTTAATTAAAAGCAGAATACAAATTTCTAAGTAGCCTTTACGAATCTGAATTTTCCAATTATCAATAGTGCCTAACATGGCCATATACATAGCTATACAATGTAACCAAGTCAAGCTAGGTATATGCGCCGTATTATAGGCTTAATATCTAGGGGGCTAAGCGATTAATTTGTACCTTGCTTGGGGTTTTATTACGAGGGATAACTTCGAAGTGGGATCATTGAATTCTTTTAAAAATAAAATTCATTTTTGGCTTTGCCACTCGAAATTTTTTACTTCGGCACAGGCCGATCTTGAGTCTTTAAATGTACAAAATTTAACCCAGCAGATTTTAAATTCCATGGGCGAAGGAATTCATGGTGTGGATCTTAGCGGGACGATTGTCTTTGAAAACCGTGCAGCCAATGAAATGCTGGGCTATGAACCTGATGAGAATCTGGGTAAAAATTCTCACCTGTTAATGCATCATCATTATTTGGACGGACAGATTTATCACCGAAAAGATTGCCCGCTTTTTAAAACGCTTCAAGATGGCATTCCCCGCCGGATCGAAAATGAGACCTTTTGGCGAAAAAATGGACAGCCCGTGTTCGTCGATATTTCCAGCAATCCGATTTTTAATAAAAAGGGTCAGCTGATCGGCGGAGTTCTTAGCTTCAGAGATTTAACTGAGAAAAAGAAGTCTGAAGAAAAAATGAAGGAAAACGAGTCGCTGATTTCCATGGCGGGGCGTCTCTCAAAAATTGGCGGTTGGACCATTGATCTTGATCTGAATCGGGTCAAATATTCCAAGGAAGTGGCGAGGATTTATGAGATGCCAGAAGACTGGTCGCCTGACAGCGTGCAAAATGCGATTTCATTTTGCGAGCCCGAATATCAAGGCCAAATTTCAGAGAGCTACAGGGCTTGCCGGCAAGAGGGCACGCCGATTGATACAGAGTTTCAAATTGTAACCGGTCAATGGCGTAAAGTTTGGGTTCGTGCCATCGGAGAAGCGGTTCGGAACCGTGCTGGACGAATCTATCAAATTCAGGGCGCCTTGCAAGACATTGAAGATCGCAAAAAATTAGAACAACATTTATTAAGATCACAGCGGCTTGAAAGTTTAGGGACGCTGGCAGGTGGGATTGCCCATGATCTGAACAATGTTTTAGCGCCCGCCATGCTGGCGACAGATATTTTAAAAACCATCGATTCTGATCCTCGTCATCAGAAACCATTAGCGACCATTCAAGCCTCTATTTCAAGGGGGGCTGATTTAGTGAAACAAGTGCTGTCTTTTGCGCGTGGCTATGAAGGGCAGCGGAAAGTCATTCACCTGCCAACGGTCTTACAAGAAATTGAAAAGATCGCTAACGAAACTTTTTTGAAAAATATTGAAATGAATCTAACATGGACCCCACATCTTTGGCCGGTTTTAGGGGATCCCACCCAGCTTCACCAAATATTGTTAAATATTTCATTGAACGCTCGGGATGCCATGCCCCAAGGAGGAAGCTTAGTTATTTCTGCAAAAAATATTGAAATCGACCGAGATAACTCGCTGGGGAGCGAGCTGACTCCGGGTCCCTATGTCGTTGTGTCGATAAAAGACACTGGCACAGGAATTCCGACCGACGTGATTGATAGGATTTTTGATCCCTTTTTTACAACTAAAGAAGTTGGCAAAGGAACGGGTCTAGGTTTATCGACGTCCTTGGGAATTGCAAAACGCCATGGTGGATTTATTAAAGTTGAAACTAAACTTGGCGAAGGGACGACCTTCAGTGTTTATATTCCGGCTCAGTTAGAAGCTGAAAAGATCACAGCGGCGGTGAAAACGGTCCTTTTCAACGAAGGAAAGGG
>JAYWEU010000228.1:0-3931 GCA_043779385.1 Pseudobdellovibrionaceae bacterium | reverse complement strand
TGATGGGCGAGAAAATCTTTTTAGAGTTGAAAGTCGGCTATAAAAAAGACTGGCAAAAAGATCCCCGACTGATGAAAGAATTAGGTTATTTCCATGACAACAAGGACTGAGTTTGCGCCGAAAGTAGCTATTATCGGCCGTCCTAACGTAGGCAAAAGCACGCTGTTTAATATTTTGACGGATTCTAGGAAGGCCGTGGTGAAGAACCAACCCGGAGTGACCCGTGATATTCAAATTGAGCCCGTCGAGATTTGGGGTAAATCATTTGACGTCATCGACACCGGTGGTTTGACGGAAGCCGCAGATATTATTTCTGTGCTGATCAAAGAACAGGTGTCTGAGTTTTTACATTCAGTGGATTTCTTACTTGTAGTGATGGACGGGCGGATTGGTTTAATTCCCGAAGATCGGGACTTGATTCGGATTGCGCAGCAGACGGGGAAGCCTTTTATGATTGCCGTCAATAAAATTGATAAGGTTCAAGAAGAGGAAATCCTTAAAGCTGAATTCTATGAATTTGGGGCTGATGTAATTGCCTGTTCTTTTGAACAACGTCGGGGTTTAGCTGAAATATTAGAATGGATCACAAAACAAATTCCGGAGCGGACGATTGAATATAATGAAGGCACAACGATTGCCATCGTCGGAAAACCAAATGCCGGTAAAAGTTCTTTGACCAATCATTTATTGGGTCAGAATCGAATGCTCGTTTCCGAAATTGCAGGCACGACCGTCGATGCGATTGATACGCCCTTTTTATACAATGAAAAAAAATACATTCTGATTGATACAGCTGGTTTACGAAGGTCGTCTAAGCGGGAAGAAGATGTCGAAATTATTTCTGCTTTTAAATCCCAAGATGCCATTCGCAGGGCTAGCCTTGTTCTTTTAATGATCGACGGCTTGATTGGTCCGACCGAACAGGATTCAAAAATTTTGCAGGCGATTTTAGAAACTCATAAAGGGGTTATCTTGGTCGCCAATAAAATGGATTTAGCCAAAGAACAAATGGATGATCCGAAAAAAACATTGCAGGAACAAATTGCCGTGAACTTTCATTTCTTTCCAGATATTCCCGTTGTGTACACCAGTGCCGTCACAGGGACTGGGATGCATGATCTTTTGAATATGATTGAAGACATCAGCGAAAAATTAAAATTCAGAGTCCCGACCTCTGAGCTGAATGATTTCTTTTTTAGTACGATTCGTAAAGCCCCGGCTCCGGTTTACGGCGTGAACAACGTGAAATTTTATTACCTGACTCAGACTTTTCAAAAGCCACCTTCGTTTATTGCTTTTGCCAATCATCCAGATGGTGTGACGAATGCTTACCGACGATTTTTAACGAAACACATTAAAGATCAATGGGATTTGCATGGCATTCCGATCCGGATATTTTGTATGAAAACCAGACGAGGAAACGACGAATGATTCGTGGCGCTTGGCGCACCCGGTATGGATTTTACCTTTTAGCTATAGGATCAGCCTGCAGCCTTGGTAATATTTGGCGTTTTCCTTTTGTTGTGGGTGAGAACGGTGGTGGAGCGTTTGTTTTATTATATGTGTTTGTCACTTTGGCCGTTGGACTGCCTCTCCTGATTGGCGAGCTTATTCTTGGCAGGCATTCGCGAAAATCAGTTTTAGTAGCCACCCAGCAAATTGCAGAAAATGATGGTTCTATTTACCGCTGGTCCGGTCGGCTCTCAGTCCTTTTAAGTCTGGTTGTTTTAGCCTATTACTCAGTGATCAGTGGCTGGGTCTTGCATTTTATCATGCAATTTGTGGTGGCGATTTTTACCGGCCAATTTCGAGTTGGAATTTCAAGCCTGATGGGAAATGGAATTTTGCAATGGGCGCTAGCTTCTGTGCATATCTTAGTCACTATCTTTGTTGTCACGAAAGGTGTTAAAGATGGGATCGAGAAATGGATCAGCTCGCTCATGCCATTATTTGCTGTGCTGGTGATTTTATTAACCATTCAAACGATGTCACTGCCTTCCTCTTTTCAAGTTGTCCGATTTTTATTTTATCCTGATTTTTCAAAACTGACTTTGTCTTCTTTAAATCATGCCATTGGCCACGCCTTTTTTACGCTGTCTGTGGGTTTCGGGACGATGGTTACCTTTGGAAGTTATATGAATGAAAAAGATCATATTCCCACCATGGGTTTTCGAGTCGCTTTGGTCGACACTTTGGTGTCTGTCTTTGCAGGTCTTTTGGTTTTCCCCATTGCCTTTCAAGTCATGGATCGGCCTTTAACAGACCCGGCTCTGCTTTTTGAAGTGATGCCTCGGTTTATGGGACAACTTCCTGGTGGATATATTTTTGGTCTGACTTTTTTTGTGTCACTTTATTTGGCCGCTTTAAATGCTAGCATTGGGCTGTTAGAAAATACTTTATCGAATTGGATGGATTTTTCGCAAAGAAAAATAGCAAGGTCAAAGGCGGTTTGGGGCGTGGCCGCGGTGGTCCTTTGTCTGTCCTTATTTCCGGCCTTATCGAATTCTCCTCTAGGAAATATAAAGCTTGGCGAGAAAAGTTTGATTGAAACTTTAGATAGGTTATTGATCAATTGGTTGCTCCCGATCGTTGCCCTGTTTTTGCTTTTGACCATTCAAAAAGGCATAAAACAAAAAGAACTTGAACGAAATTTTGTCAATCGGGATCATCCCGCCAGCTTAGCGATGTACTCTCATTGGGTTTTTGTGATTAAATGGTTTGCGCCAGGGCTGATCTTGTTAGGAATGCTGCTGCAGCTGTTAGCTCTGTTTGTCTAACTAGAAATTAATTCCTAAAATCACCAGGACATCAAAAAGATCGCCGCTGAGTGTTTTTGATAATTTTTCGGTTCCAGAATTGACAAACTCTTTGGACTCATCGGCAAAGTTCACATAATGATAGGCGCCTTGTAATCCCAGGAAAGCTTTTTTACGCATCAACGGAATTTCAATACCGCCCCCCAGATCGACACCCATGGTGGCATCTCGGGAAAGACCTTCAATTCCTGTGATTGTATAGGTTCTGTAAAACTGAGAAAAACCGCCTAACATATACGGATTTAGATCTGCTAAGCCGCGCGTGATATTTTGAGTATTAAAGTAATACTTGAGGTCAAAATTCAGATAGGTCAGAGAAACATTTCCAGCATAATTTCGATTGGTACCACCACTGAGATCCACGGTGTTAAAACTGACGGCATGATCGCCTGTTAAAAAGCCAAAGGTTAAAGCAAATCTAAAATCAAAAAAGTAGGTCAGTAAAACACCGAAGGTCGGAGCGCCGCTATAAATTCCTTTAAAGTTTCCTGTGAAATCGCGTTGGCCGCCGACCAAGCCGACGGTGAAAAAGCGACCATGCCTAAAAAAGTTGATATCCGCTTCTTCATCGGAAGCCTCATCGAATTCGCTGTAATCAATGAAAGGATCGTAAGCTTCATCTGGATCTGACTGGGCCAGCAAGTAGCTTTTTGCAAAGACAGGAGAAGAGTGAAGCAAGAATATCGAGAATAGAAATAAAATCCCACTGCGGATTCGCAAAGATTTAAGCACGCATTCCCCCTCTTAAAAAGTATGAATGATTTATGGGCAAACGTGAAGCCTGTGTTTCAATTTGAAACGCATTGACACAGGGCTCCTGTTGATTTGCGTCCTAATTCGAGATATTAGAATGTCGCGGGGGACTTAATGGCCATCAACTATAAAACCGCTGGAGTCGACACGGAAGCTGGAGATCAGCTTGTTGAGTGGCTCCAATCCTCTGATTCGCATCCCCAAAGTCAAATGCCGCATGCGGAACGAATTGTGTCTGGAATTGGCGGCTTTGCCTCTTTGTTTAATATTCAGTTTCCCGAAATTAAAAAACCTTTGCTTGTCACTTGCACGGACGGTGTGGGCACAAAGGTAAAACTTGCGTCGCAGTTCGAAGACTATTC
>JAYWEU010000227.1:0-10449 GCA_043779385.1 Pseudobdellovibrionaceae bacterium | reverse complement strand
ATGTGATGCCCTCATTTGTCGCAAAAAACTTCGGGATTGCACTTCTTGCAAATCGGATTTTAAACGCTGAATCGAATGCGGTGGGGACTGCGGTGAATACTTTTTATCGCGATGATCTGGCGCTGCTTCTTGGCTACAATTTACGATTTTTCGAAGGTCGTGTTAAAATTGGTTTTACGGGAAAGGCCATCAGCAGAATTGAAGTGAACCAGCCGGCTTTGGATCCACTGAGTAATCTTGAACTTGCGCCCATGGCAACGGCCGGTACTGCAGCCGAAGGCTTGGGAATTGGAGCCGACGCCGCTATTATTTTAGCAGGTCCCTGGACATACATTCCAACCATCACTGCGGTCGTCAGGGATGTTGGCGGAACAACTTTTGATAAATCTTATAATAATCGATTAAGCACCTCCACCGTTCGCCCGGCGGCACAAGGGCAGGATGTTGATTTAGGCATCGCTGTTTTTCCGATCCACACGAACTCAATCCGCTCGGCTTGGAGTTTTGAATATCGAAACTTAAGTTCGGGAGCGACTGAGCCTGATAAATCTAAACTGATCCATACTGGTGTTGAGGTCAATTTTAATGACGTTTTTTTTGTTCGAGCAGGAATGAATCAAAGGTATTGGACGGCAGGTCTTGAATTAGCTTCGGAAAAATTTCAATTACAGTTCGCCACTTATGGTGAAGAAATTGGTAGTTCAAGTACGATCATGAGGGAGGATCGAAGATATGTTACAAAAATCTCATTTCGATTCTAGGTTTTATCTGAAGATTTTAAGAATCATCGCGATTGTTTTTGTCACGTTGTTCATGTCTTGCAATGGCAATCTGTACACAGATATGTCGAATAAAAATACTGAAGAAGCACTTTTAGAAAGTGCTTTAAAGGCCATCAATAGTGGCGATTATGATGGAGCGATCGTGTATCTTGGAAAAATCACTTCGGCTTATCGGCATGACGCCGCGGTTAGCAAGGCAGCGGCAGCAGCCTATGCTGGAAAGTGTGGGCTTAACTTTTTTAACATGGTGACGACCATCACCAGCGTGACCGCAGCGACTCCGCTTTTGTTATTTATGAATGCATTTACTGCGGTCACTGTGGTTCCAGCGTCTTGCGACTCTTCACAATTGGAAATTGAAACTAAGTATGGAACAACGTCAGCCGCTCGGCCTGCTGATATTAATTTATTTTTAGCCATCCTGGGAATTGCCAAGATGGGAACCTATTTAAGATCGATTGCCGATCCGTTGCAGACCGGCAGTGTGAATGCGTCCTTCGTAGATGCCTGTGCGGTTGGAACAATCACTGATGCGCAAACCAAAGAAGTTGGAACTGGCTTAGGTTTGCTACTGGATAATATCGCTTCATTGACGGCCGCCGTCGCCGGGAATTCTGCCATTACATCGCTCGCGGCTTTACAGGCAGCTTGCGGGGCCGCGTGCGTGATCACTGACGTCAATAGCGCGAACTGGACCGCCGGAAATATTAAGTTGATTCGATCGGCCATTAAGTCGAATTCGTTTGGAATTCAAAACTGTGCCAACAACCCTTTTGTCACGTGTTGTCCGTGAGGTTATGAAAAAAAACATTATTTTTCTTTTATTACTAACTTTTGTTTTCAGCGCCGAGGCCGCTGAGCTTTTTGAATACAATATTCCGACTCGGGCGCGGGGAATGGGTGGAGTTTATGCTGCGTATCCCAGTGAAACAGACGCTATTTTTGTGAATCCTGCGGCCTTAAGCGAAGTTCAAAAAATTGATTGGGATATCGTTAATGTTCAGGTTGGGTTTAATGGATTGCAGAACTATACAGCATTTACTGGCTTAAGTGCAGGAGGAAGCAGTGCTTACTCTGCGCTTTATGGAAAAAATCTTTGGCTGGGGGGCAATGGTCGCACCTCGATCGTATTTCCAAATTTTGCCATCGCGGCATTTGATGATATCAAAGTTTATGGAGCCCTGAATAAGCCGCCCTTTCCTGATTTTAATATTGGATATTTCAACGATACAGGTTTTCAGATGGGTGTCGGTTTTGCCATCGATTCGGTTTACTCTTGGGGCGCCAGTATTAAAAGAATTCAAAGATTAGGGGGCGAGGGGGCGCTTGGCCTGAGCACAATCGCCGCAGCAACAGGCACCACCCTTCAAAGTCAGTTTCAAAATGCGGGTTCTGGATACAGCTCAGATTTGGCGCTGATGGCAAAATTTCCTGGGGCCTTTTCACCGCGAATTGTCGCTATGTGGAAAGATCCAGGGTCCCTGGCGTTTATTCAAACCAGTGGGTCGGATAACCCTCCACGAATAAAAGATAATTTTATTCTAGGTGTAGGCAGTCTTTTAGATCTTCCTGGGCTTGACTGGCGAATCGGAACCGAGGTTCGCCATATTAACGAGAATGGAATTCAGGTGGGGAAGAAAGTGCATTTTGGGACTGAGGTTTCACTGCCCTTAATGGATGTTCGTGCCGGGCTAAGTCAAGGGTACCAATCTTTTGGGGCTGGGATTAACCTTTGGTTTATAAAGGTAGACGCTGCTTACTATACTGTTGAGACAGGGGATTACCCTGGGCAAACTCCTGATCTTAGAACCGAAATAAGTTTTTCAATCAATATTTCAGTGGATGCGGATTTTAAATCAACAGGCAAAGACGGTAAGAAGCGACAATTAAAACAACGTCGTTAATATGCTTGAGATTATTAAAGTTCAAAAGCGTTCAGACATCCTTCAGCAGTTTTCGCAGTTTGATGCAAAAATACAAAGCTGGCTGGTTTCAGACCTTCGAACGAAGTTAGAAATTCAAAATCATTTGCTCGAAAAAGATAAATTTTTCGTCGATAGCTCTATTTTACGAGCGACGGATTTATGGCGAGTTCTTTTTCGCAGGCAATTTCCAAAAAAGAATATCATAGAGCGCGGCTGGGCTCGAATTCTTCTATCTAGCTTTTTGAAAAAAAATCTTGGGGATCTGAATTTAAATCAGGCGTCAGCATCAACAATCCTAGAAATGATTGAATTTTTTCTTCCCTTATTATCCCATCCTGAGGGGCATGAAAAGTTTAAAGAATGGTTAGAGCTTCATCCCGAAATCAAGGATCGCTGGGCCGAATGGTATGTGCTGACAAGACTTTGCTTTCAATATTTATATCATGAAAAAGATTTGGTTCTTTCAAGTTGGTTTTCGGCATTGTTGATTCGTCAAGGGGAGCTTCCAGATTTACTATCTCAACATTGGAAGCGCCCTCTTTGGGTGGACTTAGGGGGGCAAATTTTGTGGTCTGAAGCAGAACTCCTAAGACTGCTTGCTTTGCAAATAGATATTAAAGTTTTTATGGTTGAAAGCCCTTGGCAAAAAGATTTTTCTTATAAATTGAGGCCCTATCAGCATTTAGAAAATCATGCGACGAAGATTTCAGTCCTAGCACAAACTTTAAGACAGAAATCTAAAGTTGTCCGCGTCCAAAAGTTTTCCGGAGAGCTTGCTGAAATCAGGCAAACAGTGGGGCAAATACGTCTTTGGCTGGAGGAGGGCATTCAGCCTTCAGAAATCGGCCTTTTTGCGCCCGACATTGAAAAATACTGGCCCGTGCTGAAGAGTTTTTTTGATCAGGAGGGAATTCCTGTCAACAAAGAAACAACCTCAAAGCTTGCCTCCTTCCCCAGAATTCAAGAGTGGCTGGCCGGAATAAGGCTTAAGTTTAAAGAGATCCGCACTTCAGATTTAGAACTTCACTTTTTTCAACAGGAAGAAAAAAGTTTGAGTTACGAAGATTTTAAATCCATGTTCGCAAATATCATGAGTTCCGACGATTTAAAAAAGAATTCTAAATTACAGACTCTTTATTTAGGACCCCTAAAAATATCCAAAACTCCAAATCGTGAAGAATGGGTTGTCTTTATCGCAAGGCTTTGGGGCCAAGATCGAGACACTAAAAGCCTAGCCGTGCTCTTAAAAGAGCTTCATGCCAATGGCAGTGTCCAGACAGAACTGCCAGTTTCTGATTGGTTGGATCATTTAGAAAGCTTGGTCGCGCGACTAGAGATTTCAGTCGAAAGCCCTGACTTGGAGGGTGTTCACATCGCTAGTTTGATGGCCGCACCCTCATTTTGGATCAGGAAAAGAATATTTTTAGGGCTGTCCGAGGATTCTTTGAAGCCAACAAGCAGTCAGTTTTTGTCGCGATTTGAAGTTGAAAAACTTTTTTCAGATTTAGGTTTTTTTTTAGAAAACCATGATCTTAGTTCCAAGGAGTTTGAACTTCGACTGCTGGCTGATACCGATTCAGAAGAAGATATTTTTTCATTTGCGCTTGTGACCTTAAGCGGACAACTGCAGGCACCTTCTGGAGCTTGGTTGAAATGGGATACTGAAAAAGCAATTGTTAGAGCGCCACTGAAAACACGATGGGATGAGCTGCAGCAGGCCGATCCAATGGACATTCTTGAACGGGAAAGGGCTTTCAGCACAGATCAAGCCCTGCGCGTCGGTGAGCGCCTTCAAATGGATCAAAATCTTAAAAATTTTAAAAAGTTTATCAGCCCTGAAAAACCAAGTTTATCGGCCAGTCGGGTCGAAATATTTTTAGACTGTCCCTTTAAATTTGCAGCGCAAGCTTTGTTTGAGTTAAAAGACTTACCTGAATTAGATCTGCATATCGACCCAAGGAATTATGGAAACTTAGTCCATACTTTGTTTGAACAACTGACGGTAGAGCCCCAAAGATGGGATTATTTGCCAATTGAAATCGAAAATATTTTACAGAAAATCTATGAAAATAATTTTGCCAAAGTTTTTCATCCCAAGCTGTGGCCAGCCTATAAAAATCGCCTGGTTGTCACAGCCCAACGATTTATCGAATTTGAAAAAAATTGGCGCCTTCGTTTCCCGAAGACCTCGATTGTGGCGCGAGAAAAAAAATGGAATTACGAGATCTGGGAAGATGGCGGCGTTTTAAAGTCTCTAAAGACAGAGAAAAAGCCGGCAGAAAAGCTGAAGGCCAAATTTTTATTAAGTGGAAAAATTGACCGTGTTGATAGCGACGGGGCTGGGCACTTGGTCGTTCTTGATTACAAATCCGGAGCTGCATCGGCAGAGAACTTTCCTTACTGGCAAGAGAAGAATAAGTTGCAGTTGTTATTTTATATTTGGGCGCTTGAAAACGACGTGATGGAGACCAATGAAGTCGTTGGTGCTTTTTATTTCGTTTTCAAAACGATGGAACGGCATCGAGGCTTAGGCTTACGAGATTCCGGCGGTGAGTTATTTCCGGTCGATGGGAGGTCGGGAGCCTTGACCGATATGTCTAGCAAAAAAAAGCTGATTGAGGATTTAGAAAAAAGCCTTATTTCAGTCATGAGCCAAATTGATGAAGGCCTGTTTCCTCCTCAGCCTAGGGAGGAAGACCTTTGCACCACCTGCCAATGGAAGAGACTATGTCGCGCGCCTCATCTGAATTAAACCCCTCGCAGTTGAAGAATTCGATCTTACGCGCTGGCGCGGGGGCTGGTAAGACGACCACTTTGATCAGCTTGTTTCAAGATGTCGCACTCGCTTTTAAAAAAGAGCAAGGGCGCTTTCCGCGAATGGTTTTAACCACCTTCACCCGTAAAGCCACCCAGGAGATTCGTGAACGCCTGCTCGCAGATGCTTTGAAAAGAGAATTGCCCGAGCTTTTTAGATATATTAATTCCAGATCGAAAGTACATATCTCAACTATTCATGGGGTTTTAAGTCTTTATCTGACTCAGTATGGAAAAGATTTGGGTTTATCTCCTGAATTTAAGCTGATCGACGGGCCTGAAATTTTTTTTCGTGAAAAAAGAATTTTGCGAAACCTTCTTCTTGAAAATTCGGATTGGCTGGAGCTGGTTGAAAATTTTGACATTAAAAATTTGCTGTCGATTTTGAATCAATATTATCAACAGCACTTTTTGCATGAAGGGGCCGCGCCTGTCAGCCAGGAAGAGCTTAAGCAGTTAGCCAACGGAATTCTTTCGGACTTAAAGGAAAAAGGAATTCGTTTTTATGAAGAAATCTCTACCTACGACTTATCAGAAAGTTGGCAAAACTATTTACTGAATTTTAAAAATTTGAAAAACAATGACCCTCTTTC
Organism: Pseudobdellovibrionaceae bacterium; assembly: GCA_043779385.1. Taxonomy (GTDB): domain Bacteria; phylum Bdellovibrionota; class Bdellovibrionia; order Bdellovibrionales; family Bdellovibrionaceae; genus JAYWDA01. The sequence goes on along the minus strand of JAYWEU010000227.1, from coordinate 4,335 downwards.
GTTGGATGATTTTAGAAGATTGATGGAAAACTTGGGTCGAAAACCGCCATTTATCTCTAAAAAGCCGCCCTTTGATGAAAACTTGCATGAGCGATTTGATAGCTATGTCAAAGATTGCAAGGCTTGGCTTCAGCAAGAAAGTTTACAGCCGTCCTTCTGGGCGCGCCACGAGCAGCTCAGTCAAAAGTTTGATTCTTTAGCAAAATCTTTTTGTGCAAAAAATTTGCAGGAACGTTTAGCCACCTCCATGTTATCAATGTCAGATTTGGAAGGATTGTCTTTGCGATTGATTCGAACCTTTCCCTGGACCGCTGAAAAATTTTCGGCCCAATGGGACTACTGGATGATTGATGAATATCAAGACACCAGCCCCTTGCAAGTTGAGCTTTTAAAGCATTTGGTGGGAAAGTCGGCGTATTTTGTTGTGGGCGATCCTCAGCAAAGTATTTATCTTTTTCGCGGAGCTAGAGCCGATGTCTTTCATGCTAAAGTGGAAGAGGTCAGAAATAATAATGGCGATGTTCAAACAGCCTTGATCAACTATCGATCGAGGGCGCCACTTCTTGAATTTATTAATGCCTACTTTAAAAATAAAAAAGCTTTTGCAGCCATGATCCCTTATCGTCTTGAGGGTCATGATCTGCCTTGCGTTGATCTTGTGATTGTTGAAAAAAACGAAGAAAAAAAAGAGGCCGAATTAAAAGCAATCTTGGCCTTAGTCGAAGAAAAATTAAAGATCGGCGCAAAGCCCCAAGAAATTTGTATTTTGGCTAGGACCAATCGTGTCCTTCAAGGGATCGCTCAGCAGGCGCTGACTTTCAAAATCCCTGTTCAGCTGCACAGTGCCGGGGGATTTTCAAGACGCCGAGAAGTTTTAGATTTTATGTCGATCTTAAAGTTTTTGGTCCATCCCCATGATAATTTAAATCTTCTTTGCTTGCTGCGAAGCCCTTGGTTTCAGGTGCCTGATCCGGAGCTGGTGAAGCTGACGCAAGCTTGGAAAGCCAAAGGATCTTTGTGGGACTTTTGGATTGCGGCAGGAATAACTTCTGAAAATACTATTTTAGAGGCCCTGCAAAGCTTTAGGCATCTGGCGGAGAGCGTTGGTTTTTTTGAAACAATGAAAAAAATATTGATTGAACGTGGTTTGATCGATGTTTCTTTTTCCATTGATCCAACAGGGCGAAGAGAAGCCAATTTGTGGAAAATTTTAACGGACTTTAAGGCGGCCGAAGCCGTTCCAGGATTTAACCCTTTGCAGTTTATTGAAAATTTGCAAGCCAGCGCCGAGGGTCAGGAGGAAGGGGATGCAACTCCTGTGATTGAGCCCGACCGTGTGAATCTGATGACGATTCATGCCTCGAAAGGATTGCAATTTAAACATGTGATCATTGCTGGATTTGGCGGCGATCAAAAAAAGTTTCAGGGTGATTGGTGGATGATCGATGAAACTACGGGGCAATGGACCTTGTCCTTGCCCACGACTGATCAAAAAAAAACGACGAGCCTTCGCGGTCTTCAGCTGATTCGCGAGCGGCAAGAAAAAGACGGCGAAGAGGCCGATCGATTATTGTATGTCGCGATGACTCGAGCCCAGGATTCCTTATCTTTTGTATGGACCGCTAACCCCCGGCGCGGAAGTTGGGCCAGCGAATTTCCCTTTCCTTCTGCTGACGGTGAGCATCGAGTAACTAATTCAGAAAACGGTCAATTTATTTATTGCGTCCGAAGCCAGATGCCAGAGCCAAGGGTCATTGCGGATTTTGTGACCCAGCCGGGCGCCTATCGGAAGCCCTTTAGAAATTTGCATCCGTACGATCCGGACTTGAACCCGACTTCCCTGGGGTCACCTGAGGTTGTGAAACTATTATTAGAGAATTCGAGGAAAGGTATCGACCTGATGCATTTTTTGGAAGCGCTTCGGTTCCAACCTGAGCTTTGGAATGAAGCCGACCCGATTTTTTCTGAACCATTGACCTTTTTGAAAGGTCTTAAAGAAATTCCTTTTGAAAAAATGATCAGTGAAGGAGAGACCAACTGGCAGTATGTCATTGAATTTAAAAATCAAAGATTACGAGGGCAAGTCGATTTATGGGCCCGCTTTGAAAATCAAGTCTGGCTTGTGAATTATAAATTTGGTGCTCTAAAAGAGGCAAAAAATATTTTAGAACGTCTAGAGTCTGCGGCTTGGGCGATGAAAGAAATGGGTCTGATTAAAAATTCTGACCAAGTTCAGCTTTGGGCTTTGTCCACAGGGGAACAAGAAAGTCGCTCGAAGGTTCTAAGCGCAGCACAGCTATTTGAGCCCTTGAATCTAATCCCATGAAATGCGATTCTTAACCCGTGAAATCAGCGAAAGACTTTATTATTTATACGGATGGTGCTTGCTCTGGTAATCCGGGGCCTGGGGGCTGGGCCGCCATAGTTTTAAATTCTAAAGATGAAGTTCGCGAACTTGGTGGCGGAGAGCAAAACACAACCAATAATCGCATGGAAATGACGGGGGCTCTTGAAGCGCTACGGTCCATTTCGGAAAAACCAGGAAATATCACGATCTACACGGACTCGACGTATTTAATTCGTGGAATCACCCAGTGGGCCTGGGGTTGGCGGAAAAATAATTGGAAAACAAGTGCAGGCACAGAAGTATCCAATAAAGATTTATGGCAAGACTTAACAGCGGTTTTGGCTCGATTGGAAAATCCTAAAATTTCATGGCAGTATGTCAGAGGACATCGGGGCACGGCCGGGAACGAACGGTGTGATGAAATCGCCGTGGCTTTTTCAAAAGGAAAAAGAGCTTCACTTTATAGCGGAGATTTTTCTTCCTATGAATTTGATATCAAATCAGCGCCGCCTGTCGAAGATCTTCCAACCATGAAAAAGGCATCAGAAAAAAAATCAGCGCATTCTTATCTAAGTGTCTTGGATGGAAAACTGGAAAAGCATAAAGATTGGGCCTCTTGCGAAAGACGTGTAAAGGGGCAGTCCGGCGCTAAATTTAAAAAGGCGATGGATCCATTGCAAGAAAAAGAAATTCTGGCAGCATGGGGCTTTGACCCTGATAAAGAAAGTAGGGATGACTAATGGAAACCAAAAAGGCACAAATCTTAATCACAGGGGCCAATCGTGGTATTGGCCGAGCTTTCGCAAAAGCTATCGCCGCAGATAAAGCGCATCTTCATTTGGTCGTCAGAAAAAAAGATCCAGAGCTTGAGACTGAAATGATGGCGGCGGGAGCTGCCAGTTGCCAACTTTGGTTGGCCGATCTTTCTGAACGTAAAAGTGTTGAGAAGCTGATTTTAGAAACGGCCGATCTAAAACTAGATATTTTATTTAATAATGCGGGACTGATGTTTGATGGACTTTTAGAAGAACAAAATATGGATGATATTTATCAAATGATGCAGGTGAATGTGAATTCACTGATTCAGCTGACCCACGCTTTTTTACCCCGCATGCTACAAAGAAAAAAGGGTAAGATCGTCAATCACTCGAGCGTTGTTGCTGGCATGCATTTTCCTGGTCATTCGACCTATGCCGCTTCGAAAGCCGCTGTTTTGGCCTTCACAAATGCTTTGCGCCTTGAAATCAAAGGCAGCGGTGTGACTTCCTTATGTTTGATCACTCCGGCTATAAAAACTCGGATGTTTGATCAAATCATCGATGGCTTTGGTCAGAAAATAGAAATGCCAAAAACTGCAATGCCACCTTCCAAGTATGCTGACATGATTCGCGAAGCCATCTTATTAGACCTGGATGTTCTTTCACCAAAAGGAATGACAGGTTTTGGTTTTCAGGTGGCAAAGTTTGCACCTAAAATTTTTGATTTAGAAATTGCTCGACGATTTAAAAGATAAATTTCAAAAGAAGGGGATTTTTGAAAAAGATTATATTTCTTTTATTTTTCTCAAGTTCGAATTTATCAGCTGGTCTTTGTACGCTGGCAGAAATTAAGTCTATCGACACGGCAAGCCTAGGGTCCGATAACAGTCCATATCCTTGGATGACTAAGGCCACTCTTGGCGCCTCCTTGTTGCCATTGATTCCTCATTTAGATGCAGACTCAGAAGAAAGTGCGGGCTTTCATACGGTCACTTTAGTGGGGCTGGGGGGGCTAATTTATTTTGGTTTAAAAAGTATTCAGACATCTTCGTGCGAAGATCCGCGAAAAGAAAACAACCGATATCAACCCAATTTCGAAGAAGTCTTGAACTATCATCATCGTGAAAAAGACCTTTTCTGGAAAACCTATTTATGGTCTGGCGCTTGGATGTTAGGAATTATTGCGACAACAAATTTTGATTCTCGTAAAAGTGTGGCGGCGGGAGCGTT
>JAYWEU010000226.1:0-10472 GCA_043779385.1 Pseudobdellovibrionaceae bacterium | reverse complement strand
TGGATGATGATCGTCAAAAATTATCAAAACGAAAAGGGGCTGTGGCTTGCGGCCAATTTAAAGATGAAGGTTATTTACCGGAAGCACTTAAAAACTTTATTTTGCTTTTAGGGTGGAGTCATCCCGAGGGCAAAGAAGTTCTTTCGATGGAGGAGATGATTCAATCGTTTTCAGTCGAGCGATTGCACACATCAGGAGCTGTCTTTGACCGAGTGAAATTAAAATGGATGAATGCTCAGCACTTACGAGCCAAATCTAATTCTGAGCTTTGGAAACTGACCGAACCTTTTTTAATCAAGGCTGGTTTAAAATTACCTGGTGATAAAGTTTGGCAAGAGCAGTCCATTGAAGTCTTTAAAACTTCCATGGAAACTTTGGTCGATGCGGTCGAGCTATACCGTCCCTTGGATGATTCGCAATATGAAATATTCCCTGAAAGTGATGAGACCCTTAAATGGGAACCAACGAAGGCCGTCTTACAAGCTTGGATTGAGCTTTTAAAGGCTCATCCAGGTGAGAGAATGACGGAAGCCGAGTTTTTAAAAATGCAGGATGAAGTCAAAGTGAAAACCGGTGCTAAAGGGAAAAATTTATTTATGCCAATTCGAGTGGCTGTCATTGGAAAACCCCATGGCACCGAGCTTAAAATTTTAATTCCCTTGATGAAAAAATCTTCCTTGATCGCGCGGGCTGAAAAAGCCTTGGCGAAGGCTTAGGCATGCGACCCTTAAAAATCTATAATACGTTAACCAGATTAAAAGAGGATTTTCAACCGCTGCAAGCGCCCGCGGTTAAAATGTATGTTTGTGGTCCGACAGTTTATGACCTTTTGCACGTTGGAAATTTTCGCGGTCCCGTGGTTTATAATCTGATTCGCAATTGGCTGACTCATTTAGGTTATCAGGTGACCTACGCGCTTAATTTTACAGATGTTGACGATAAAATTATCAATCGCGCCAACGAACAAAATAAAGATCCCTTGGTTTTGGCGCAGGAATTTATTTTAGAATATAAAAAAGATTTCTTAAGCCTGGGATTAGAAGCTCAAGATTTAAATCCAACGGTCACTGAAACTATGCCTGAAATTGTTGGCTTGATTTCAGATCTTGTCGATAAGAAAAAGGCCTACGTGACCGGACAAGATGTGATGTACTCGATCCAAAGTTTTAATGAGTACGGAAAACTGAGCGGACGAAATGTTGATGATTTGCAAGCCGGCGCCCGTGTTGAAGTGAACGAGAAAAAACAAAACCCCTTGGATTTTGCGCTCTGGAAAGGGGTGAAGCCTGGCGAACCTTTTTGGGATTCACCTTGGGGACAAGGTCGACCGGGTTGGCATATTGAATGTTCAGCCATGATTTGTAAGCACTTCGGACATCAGATTGATATTCATGGTGGCGGGACGGATTTAATTTTTCCACATCATGAAAATGAAATTGCACAAAGTGAAGCCGCTTTTCAGCTGCCTTTAGTTAAATATTGGGTTCACACCCAGATGCTTAATTTCAGCGGCCAAAAGATGTCGAAATCTTTAGGCAATATCATGTCGATGCGGGAGTTTTTAAAAACTTATAATGCGGAAATTTACAAATGGATGATTCTTTCCAGTCACTATCGCAGTATTTGTGATTTCAGCAATGACGCTGTGGACCGAGCCGTCACGGGAATTGCTCGAGTTTACTCAGCTTTGGCGATGGCTAAAGAGCATGTTAAAGCAGCCACTGACATAAAATCTGATGCGGCTTTTGATAAAATAATTTCTGAAGCCTGGCAGAAAACTGAAGATTGCCTCAGCGATGACTTTAACACTCCTGAAGCGTTGGCCGCGATGTTTGAAGTGGTGCGCCAGTTTAATACGCAAGTGAAGCGAGGATTGAAAACGACTCCTGTCATTGCTGGAAAAGCCCAGGCCTTGATTGAGTTTTCTTTAAAATTAGGAAAACCGATGGCGCTTTTTCAAGAACCGCCGGCCCAATTTTTAACGACGCTAGATAATATGCTTTTAGTCAAAATGAACCTAAAGCGCCAAGATATTGATAAACTGGTCGAAGAGCGAGCGGCCGCCCGGGTTGCAAAGGATTTTAAAAAATCTGACGAGCTTCGTGGGCAATTATCGACTTTAGGAATATCTGTGATGGATTCCGCAACGGGCTCTTTCTGGGAAGTTACTAAATAAACCGGAGACTTTCGTGGCTAAAACTTTTAAGAAAAACTTTGAACTGGTGTCGGATTTTAAACCCGCCGGTGATCAGCCAAAAGCCATTAAAGATATGCTAGAAAATTTTAAAGCAGGGCTGCAACATCAAACACTTTTGGGTGTGACAGGTTCGGGTAAAACATTTTCTATGGCGCACGTGATTGCAGAAATGAATCAACCGGCTTTAGTATTAGCGCCTAATAAAACATTAGCAGCCCAGCTGTACTCTGAATTTAAAGAATTATTTCCAAAAAATGCCGTCGAATACTTTGTCAGTTATTATGATTACTATCAACCGGAAGCCTATATTCCTTCTAGCGATACTTTTATCGAAAAGGATTCAGCGATCAATGAACAGATCGATCGCATGCGCCATTCGGCCACACGATCTTTGTTTGACCGGCGCGACGTGATCATTGTTAGCTCTGTCTCTTGTATTTATGGTCTAGGAAGTCCCGAAGCTTACGAAAACATGATGGTGCATGTGCATGCCAATTCGGCCTTAAAACGCGATCATTTTTTAAGAGAACTGATTCGCATTCAATACCAAAGAAATAATATTGATTTTCACCGTGGAACCATTCGCGTCCGCGGTGATATTGTCGAAGTTTTCCCCCCTTACGAAGAGCAGCGTGCAGTTCGGATCGAGTTCTTTGGTGATTTTGTAGAAAAAATTTCGTGGATCGACCCTCTGACCGGAGAAGTCTTAGAGGAGCTCGATCAAATTGGAATTTATCCCGGCAGTCATTATGCCACTGGGGACGATAATATAAAGGGTGCGATTAAAAGTATTCAGGCTGAATTGCAACTAAGGCTAGCAGAATTTAATTCTCAGATTAAACTTCTGGAAGCTCAGCGGCTGGAGCAAAGAACTTATTATGATATTGAAATGATCGAACAGATGGGATTTTGTTCGGGGATCGAAAATTATTCAAGACATCTGACAGGTCGTGGAGAAGGTGAACCGCCTCCGACTTTGTTAGAATATTTTCCCAAAGAATTTATTACTTTTGTGGACGAGTGCCATATTACCATTCCGCAAATTGGTGGCATGTATCGCGGGGACCGAGCTCGAAAGATGAATTTGGTCGAGCATGGGTTTAGATTACCAAGTGCTTTGGATAATCGGCCTCTCAATTTTCAAGAGTTTGAAGGCCTGATGAATAAAGTGATTTATGTCTCGGCCACACCAGGCCCTTATGAATTGCAAAAAAGCGAAGGTGTTATCGTCGAGCAAATCATTCGTCCGACCGGATTGATTGATCCGCAGATTGATGTGCGTCCAGTGAAGCATCAGGTGGATGACTTATTAAAAGAATGTCGGGACCGGATTAGCAAAAGGGAACGGGTTTTAATTACGACTTTAACAAAAAGAAGTGCTGAAGATCTGAGCGAATACTATGAATCCTTGGGTTTAAAAGTTAAATATCTTCACAGTGAAATTCACACCATGGAGCGAGTGGAAATCTTACGGGATCTGCGGTTAGGAGTCTTTGACGTGCTGGTCGGGATCAATCTTTTGCGAGAAGGCTTAGATATTCCTGAAGTCAGTTTGGTGGGTATTACTGACGCCGACAAGGAAGGCTTTTTAAGGTCCGAAAGATCCTTGATTCAGACGATCGGCCGCGCCGCTAGAAACGTCAATGGCCGAGTCATCATGTATGCTGATACGATCACCGATTCAATGAAAAAAGCCATTTCTGAAACCGATCGCCGTCGAAAAATTCAGTCTGAATTTAATACGGCGAACGGCATTACGCCCATGACCATTAAAAAAAGAATTAGCGAAGGCATGGGCGATCATTTCGATGGATCTGTTGCGACCGGTGTTTTAACTGGAAAGAATATCGATGCCGAGCGAAAGCTGTATGATAAGATGAAAGAAAATCCGACAGAGCTTGCCAAAAAAATCGAAGAGCTCAAAACCAAAATGAAAAAGCACTCTCAAAACCTAGAATTCGAAGAAGCCGCCAAAGTCCGCGACGAAGTGAAGCGCCTGCAGATCATGGAATTGAATTTAAAAGAAGCGAGTTTAGTTTAGAAATTGCCTGAGAGAGCCACAGCCCATTTTTTAGCGATTTTTACAGGGGGTGACGGCAATTGGCACTTTTTTTAGCCCTGTTGGATCTTAGCTCGAAATAATGGGCTTTCAGGCTGGCATGGTTTGCAATACGTACCCTGGTAGGAGTGTCCCATGAAAACACAGTTTCAGAATATACTGATTATGATTGTGCTAATCCTTGTTGGTTATAACAGTCATGCCGAGCTTTACTTGGTGAAGGAAAAGTGTCGGATTGCAGAGGATCGTTTTTCTTTATCGACCAACTTAAAATCCTTGGTTGAAAATGGCATCAGTGAACACAAGTACTCATCAGTTCTTAAAATGAAGGGCCAAAAAGCCATGTCATTAAAGCCGCAATCAGAAATTGATGAGACGCCGATGTCTATTGGTTCAAGTTATACTTTAATCAATTCGTCTAAAGACAAAAAAATTCTTCTGACGATTCGTAAAGGTGTCGAGAAAACCAGTTTTAGCTCTTCTAAAGACACGGCTTGTGGTCCGGTGTTATCGGTCAAAGAGTACAGCGTAAAAATTCGCGGGCTTCAAAAACTTCCTTTGATGGCAACGATGACTTGTGATCAACGAAGTGTGTTTGTTTCTAATAAATGCGACAGCACGAAAAAAGTCGCCAAGGGCAATTAAAGTTAGTTCGGCAGAGGGCTTGGTTCCGACTTGGAACCAAGAGCTGCTGCGCCTCGACCAAGGCTTAGGAAAAGACCCATAGTCATTTCCAAAAAAAAGAGCCACAATAAAACCATGAATTCAATAGCCTGGTATCAAAAGATTGATTGGACTGTCTGCTTGTTTCTGATTCTGACGCCTCTGTCAGTGGCAATTGCGTTACCTCTTTATATTTATTATTACAATTTCTCTTGGGGCTTAGCTTTATTCGCATTGATTTTTGCAGCGCTGACAAACTTAAGTGTTACTGCCGGCTATCATCGACTTTTTTCCCATAAAAGTTATGAGGCTCACTGGCTGACGAAGCTATGGTTTCTATTGATTGGAGCCTCGGCTTTTCAAGGCTCGGCGCTCAAGTGGTGTTCGGATCATCGCAGACATCATTCCCATGAAGACACCGAAAAAGATCCTTATAATATTCACCGCGGTTTTTGGTATGCTCATATGGGTTGGCTTTTTTTAAAGGAAAGTGTTCATCAGCCCATTCGTGCTGCGGATTTAGAAAAAGATCCTCTTGTGATGTGGCAGCACCGAAATTTTATTCCTTTGTCGATCCTTATGGGTTTTGTTTTTCCAACCATCGTGGGATATTTCTTTGGCTCGCCTTTTGGGGGACTGATTGTTGGTGGCGCTTTAAGAATTTTTTTGACTCAGCAAAGCACATTTTTTGTGAATTCATTATCGCACACGCTGGGGAAAAGAACTTATTCTGAGGATATTTCAGCCCGGGATAGTCTGATCGTGGCGATTCTGACCCATGGTGAAGGCTACCATAATTTTCATCATAAATTTCAGTTTGATTATCGCAATGGCATTCGTTGGTATCATTGGGATCCGACAAAATGGACCATTCGATTTTTAAGTTTCGTGGGACTAGCTCGGAAACTAAAAAAGATTTCTCAGTTTGAAATATTAAAAGCACAAATTGCGATTGATGCTTTACGCCTCAGGCGCAAAGGTTGGTCCGATGAAAAAGTCGAACAAATGAAAGACAAGGTTTTAAAAAGCATGACCCATTACCGCTTGCGGAAAGAGGACTATGAGCGGCGCCGGTCAGAGATGGCCCAGGCGTCCCGGCAATGCCTAGAGCAGATTAAGTGGGAGCTGCGGATTGCGCAGTTAGAATTTAAAATGTCGCTCAAGCAGTGGCGTTGGGCTCAAAAAACTCCGGCCTGGTAGGCTCATGGAAGAAGATGTTAAAAAAGCCAAAGGCTTAACCAAAGACCAAGTCAAAGATAAAGTCCGCGAGTTTCCGGTTCAAAGTGGCGTTTACTTAATGAAAAGTGCCGCTGAAAAAATTATTTACATCGGCAAAGCTAAAAATCTTCGCAACCGAGTCCGCAGCTATTTCACCGACAGCAAAGATCATTCAACTAAAACAAAATTCCTGGTTCAAAATATTTCGGATGTGGATTACATCATCACAAAAACTGAGGTCGAAGCTTTTTTACTAGAAGCTTCCTTGATCAAAAAACACCGACCGAAATATAATATAAGGCTGCGTGACGATAAAGCCTATCCTTACATTCGACTTAGTTGGAGTGACAATTATCCCAGACTTTATCTCAGCCGGAAGGTGAAGCGGGATGGCAGCCTTTATTTTGGGCCTTACACCAGTGGTTTTGCTGTGCACGGGACCATTCGATTTCTGAATCGGACATTTAAAATTCGAGATTGCACCGACGCTGTTTTTAAAACGCGAAAGCGCCCTTGCATGACCCATCAAATAGGTCGTTGTACAGCGCCTTGCGTGGATTATATTTCTGAAGCTGATTACAAAAGCGAAGTCGAAGGGGCCAAGCTCTTTTTAAAGGGCCAAAATAAAAAAGTGATTAAAGCTTTGACCGAACGAATGAAAATGTCGGCGTCAGAAGAAAAATTTGAAGTCGCCGCCCGCCTCCGGGATTCTTTAGAATCAGTGAAGGCCATTTTACAAAAGCAACATGTGATCAATGCCGACAGTGATGCCGATCAGGATGGCATCGGATTTTTTGGTGATGAGCGGGGCTGTTTGCTAGAAAGTATTCACGTCCGAGCGGGCCGTGTGATTGGCCGCAGATCGCATTTCTTGCCGCAATTAAATCCCTTTGATCCCGCCGAAGATCCCCGCGAATGGATGGTGGATTTTTTAAATCAATATTACGATGAAAATTATATTCCAGACGAAGTCTTATTGCCGGTCGATATCGGCATGGATCTTTTTAAACTGATGCAGCAAGTTTTAAAAGAACGTTCAGGAAATGATGTGGTCGTTAGGTATGCGACCGATGAAAAGGGTCGGGCCTTAGTCGCGATGGCCAATGAAAATGCCGAAGCCTCTTTTCAAAAGTATGTTTCAAAATCCGAAGAAAAGCGTCGTGGCCTGGATGAAATTAAGGAAAAGCTCAGTCTTCCAGAGCGTCCGATGCGTATCGAATGCTATGATATTTCAACCTTGCAGGGCAAAGAGACCGTCGCTTCGCAAGTGGTTTTTGAAGAAGGCGTTCCAGCCAGAGAACATTATCGCAGGTACAAAATTAAGACCGTCGAAGGGCAGAATGATTTTGCCTCGATGTATGAGGTCCTAGCGCGACGTTTTAAGCACATCGAATACGACGAACCCCAGCTGATTGTTGTCGATGGCGGCAAGGGGCAACTGTCCCAGGCCGTCAAAATTTTAGAAGAGCTTGGAAAGAAAAATATCCCTGTCGTGGGCTTAGCGAAAGCTCGGACGGAAAAGGATTTTCAAAAATCCGATGTCAGTTCGACGGAAGAGCGGTTTTTTCTGCCAGGACGAGCGAATCCAGTGACCTTTCGTTCTAATTCTGAAGGTCTGCACATTTTGGCAGGGATTCGTGATGAGGCGCATCGATTCGCGATCAATTACCACCGCAAACTAAGGGAAGCCACTAGCCTTGAAAGCGAGCTTGATTATGTCGTCGGATTGGGCGAAAAGCGTAAACGAGCTTTACTGACCCGATTTGGATCCGTCGAGCAGATCAAGACGGCAGACCCCGAAGAGATCGCCAAGCTTGCGGGCTTTCATCGCGTGCTTGCCGAAAGAATTTTACTGCAACTGAATGAAGACGACAGTGAAAAAATATTGGATGAGGAAAAATGAGTGAGAATCCCTATTACGCTTATTTGAAATATGTCAGTGCCGTTTTGGGGGCGCCCCAGGTGCTGACCCAAACCATGGACGTCAATCTGCGCGATTCTTTTTTTCATCCCGATGAAAAGTTGGAACTGGGACAAAAATGGGATGTGATTTTCGTCAACTCAATTTTTTCTTCAGTGGAAAGTCTTTTTGAAGAAAGTCATCTAGAGCTTTTTCAAAAAATGTTAAAGGCGATGAGTTTAGAAAATAAAAGCGTCCTTTACGTCGACAGCCATTTAATGAATGACAAAGATATTTTGCGCCGTTTTTACAGTTACACTTTGCCCGAGGTGATGGTGATTTTTAAAGATCATCCGGACACAAGCCAGGGCCTCAGGTTGATTGATAACTCGACTGTGATTGAAACCTACAGTCCTTATCATCTGCAGCATCATCCTGAATTTAAAAAAATCACTTGGAATCACTTACAAACGGTCATGACGCATTTGGGTCTTGAGCGTAGCGGCAAAACCGTCAAGCCATCTAAAAACTAGACTAGGCAAGCCTTCCCTCTGACAGGTTAAATGAAACATCAAACTTTTGTTCTACGGATGGAACACCTATGTGGTTTTTTGTTTTCATATTTTTTAGTGCTCATGCATGGGGCAGTGACTGGGTGCGGGTCAAACTTTGGTCTGAGGACTTAAGGGCATTTTCTGTAGAAGGTTCAATCCATCGATTGCAAGGTTTGGAATCGGTTTTAAAAACCGTGGCACTTCCGCAAAAGCAAACATTAAGTCTTCATTATGAAAAAACAGGCCAGCAGGGTCGCTGGGTCGTTGAAGGATTTAAAAACTATCCGTTGATCTTTAAAGAAAAATTTTTAGTGATTGAAGGTCCTGATTTAAGGATCAATCATAAAAAAGTTCCTGAAAAAATAATTTTAGCATTTGAGAAAACATCGTTGCAAGTCATCGGAGTTTTGCCTTTGGAAAAATATGTGATGGGCGTGCTAGCCCATGAGATGCCCCTGCAATGGCCGCTTGAAACTTTAAAAGCGCAAGCCATCGCGGCCAGGTCTTACACCGTGGCCGTCATGAATGAGCGCTTGAAAAAAAATTATCATTTAGAATCCAGTGTGATGGATCAAGTGTATGGATTTTTAGGTGATGAGCAGCTGAGTTCAAAATATGATAAGGTGACGGAAGCCGTGCGCTTAACAAAAGGGCAGATCTTAGTGTCCACTCAGAAAACAGTTTTAAAAGCCTATTACCACGCCGACTGTGGAGGCGAAACGGCCTCGGCCAAAGAAGCTTGGACGACCCAAGAGGAATTAGTTTCGGTGACCGATGCTTCATGCCCGCAAAACCCAAAAGCATTGTGGAATTTAAGTCTTTCGGATTCTGAAATTTATGATCGTCTTAAAAAATGGGCCCCCGTGGGGGCTCAAAGGGTCACCGAAATAAAAACCATCGGTGTTCCAGGGCGTATGAGGGTGGCGCAAGTTGAGATGGCTTGGGATCAAGGGGCTTCCCGCAAAATTGAAGCGGCCGCTTTTCGTGAGGCCATGGGATTTTTTGATTTTAAAAGCACTCAGTTTAAGGTTTTAACAAAAAACAACCAATGGCTTTTTGAGGGTCGGGGGTTTGGTCATGGGGTCGGACTATGCCAGTGGGGCAGTCGCTACCTAGGTCGGCAAGGTTGGGGCTTTGAAAAGATTTTGCAGCACTATTATCCAAAAGCAGAAATTAAGATCTTGGAAGGCACAATGGTTGGGCTTAGAAACCAAACGCCACTCTAGCGGCAAAAAATGCAACGGCGCCAAAAGCGATCAAACTGTAAACTGTGGATGTCATGTTACCTACTCGTATCATCATGGTAAGCACATCTTCGGCTTTTTTCTAGCGGGCTTAAGTGGAATATTGCGGTGATCAAATAAAAGACAAAGGGGTTAAAAAAATGCCTCGATTTAAGACGGCATCGTTCACAGTTTAGACACTTTTTTGTCCCACTCTGAGACACCTTAGGCCCAAGGAATGACTCAGCTTTTTTTGACAAGGGTCCTTGTCCATTAGGCGAAGTGACAAAAATAGGACCTTCTTTTTTGGTTCGACACTTTTGGAAGTGTTGAAGCTTTTGACAAAGCGGCCGATTCAGCCCCTATTTTCAATCACTTACAGCAGTTTTTCTAGCTTCGGCATGAGCTTCGCACTCTTTACGGGTGGAGGCTGATTATGAAAACATCGAACTTATTACTTTTTGTACTGCTGGTGGGTTTGGCCCAAGGCTGTTCTAAAAAAGAAGACAAGTCAGACGATTCAACGGCCGCAGCAACACCTGCGATCGGCAGCCCTTTGCTCCCTAATGTACCTAACGGCGTCGTCAGTTCAGATTCAACAACGGGAACAGTGGCCTTTACACCGGTCAGCCGTGCGATGATGGAAAACTATATTGCG
>JAYWEU010000225.1:0-26460 GCA_043779385.1 Pseudobdellovibrionaceae bacterium | reverse complement strand
ACTTCAAAGCACTTTGGAACAATTTTTTCTTCTGCGCCCCCTCTTCAACGTTTCTGGAAGCGATGGCCGCCTTTTTTATGCAGCCAGTGGCCTCTCGGTTGGAGAATTATGGCAGTATCTAAGTTCGGAATATAAAATTTTATTTTCTATTTATGGAGATCGTTATTATCAATTAGGTCTTGAAAATCAAAGCGGCACTCATTATCTGATTGAGCAAAAATCAATTTTCAAATGGAACTCGTCGGTGATCACAGTAAATTTTTTTTGGGATAAGACAAATTCGGGCGAAGATAATTCCGTCGCCAATCAAAGCATTCCTTATACGAATAATTCGGGAGGCCTTGCTTTCGGATATCAATGGGCCATCAAGCGGTTCACTTTGGGGATCAACGCGGCCTATTCGATCCGTCAAGATGAGCTTGATACGCAATATATAAACAATCGTGGAATTCTAGCTCAAAAGAAAAGGCGAGATAAGACAACGAATACAGAACCGTGGATTTCATGGAAATTTAGTAATGACCTAACGGCTGTTATTTTCTACTCCACCAACCGTGTCGACAGCAATTTTATCGCAGAGGATGCCACTGATAGAAATATAGATAACACCATCACCGGCTTGACTTTAAAGACAAGTTTTTAGCGGCTTATCTTCGAACGTGCTTTTGTGATTTTTCCATTTTTTTCCCAGCTCCAAGAGAGGCATGAGCTTCACGCCTGATGGGCGCGGACTTTTTTTCGACAGACGATAGTTTACGGTCAAATCTACCTGACTTGACATCTCTGGCATGATCCTCAGAGACCCTGTTGATCACGGCACTATGTAAGTCTTCAGCCTGCGAAATGCACGGGGCAAAACCCATTATTATTGTGGCTATTAAAAGTATCCGCATACGTCCCTCCACTCGTTTAAGGATATTGGGCTATCGGATCGAAATCAAAAAAATTTAACAACTTACCTTTAGAGGCCCTATATTGGATTTAAAGTCTCATTTTGATAATGGTGACCCCACCAGGAATTGAACCTGGATCGCACGTTTAGGAAACGTATGCTCTATCCATTTGAGCTATGGAGTCCTGGTTATTCATCATCCAATTCATCATCGCCGACAACACCTAAGTTGTACTTCTCGATGCGGTAGCGCATGGATCTGAATGAAATATGCAATAGCTTAGCGGCTTTCTTCTTAACACCGCCAGCGGCATGAATGGCCTTAATCAGTAATTCTTTTTCAATCTGGCCAACGACCTTATCTAAATCGACGCCTTCTTGGCCTATTTCAATTTCATTGCTTGATGCCATCTTGCGACCATTTGGAGTGTTCACCATTGGCGGTAAGCTTTCTGGAAGGATGGTGGCACCACCCTCCAGAGCGACCGTTCGTTCGACTAAATTTTCAAGCTCTCGCACGTTTCCGGGGTAATCATACTTTTTAAGGATGTCCATAGCCTCTGTCGAAATCCCATTGATATTTTTATTCAAACGCTCATTGTATTTTTTTAAGAAAAACGCGGCCAGCAACGGGATGTCATCTCGACGTTCGCGCAAAGAAGGCGTTTTAATATGAATGACATTCAAGCGGTAATAAAGATCTTGCCGAAAAGTGCCTTTGGCAACCATGTCTTCAAGGTTTCGATTCGTCGCTGCAATGATGCGAACTTCGACTTTCATGTCTTCCGTGGCACCGACTCGCCGAATAATTTTTTCTTGAAGCGCTCGCAAAAGCTTCACCTGAATTGAAATTGGCAAATCTCCGACTTCATCTAAAAATAAACTGCCACTGTCGGCCACTTCAAAAAGGCCCGCTTTATCCGCATAAGCTCCGGTGAAGGAGCCTTTTTTATGACCAAACATTTCTGATTCCATTAAATTTTCAGGAATGGCTCCGCAGTTGATCGTCACAAATGGTTTATCTTTCAAGGGTCCGTTGTAATGAATCGCTTTCGCAACAACTTCTTTACCTGTTCCTGATTCACCGGTGATCAAAACATTGGTTGGTGTCTGCGACACCCTGCGGATCAAATCATAGATCACATGCATCGCCGCGGAATCACCAATCATATTTTGAAAGCTGTATTCTTTAACTAATTCTTTTCTTAAAACACGATTTTCAACTTCCAAATTTCGACTTCTAAGCGCATTCGCAATATTTAAACGAACTTCATCAAGCTTGAAGGGCTTCGTGATATAATCATAGGCCCCCATCTTCATCGCTTCAACGGCCGTTTCAGTGGTTCCGAAAGCTGTGATCAACATAAAGACAACTTCAGAATAATTTTCTTTCACAAATTTTAAAAGTTCTAGGCCCGTGACATTGGGCATTTGTAAATCAGAGATCACCATGTCGAAAGTTTTTTTTGCAATCAGCTCTTTTGCTTTTTGTCCGTCCTCGGCCAAACTGACTTCATAGCCTTCTTTTTTAAGCATGATATCAAGAAACTCACGGATAGAAACTTCGTCGTCGACAACTAAAATTCTGGATTTCATGCAGCCACCCTCATCATTTGAAACTGATACTTTATATTTTGCCCTTTGATAGGCCTCTGAGGCAAATCATAATATGAAGCTTAGAGAAGGATTGAAGGGAAACTAATTTCAAAAGATGAGCCTTTGTTTTTTTCACTCTCGACAAAGATCCGAGCTTGATGGGCGTGCAATATTTTGTAGGTCATAGCTAGACCTAGGCCTGTCCCTTTTGACTTCGTCGTAAAGAAAGGTTCAAAAATTCGAAGCCTTGTTGCTTCAGACATTCCAGAACCACTGTCAGTGATTCTTAAAACTAAATCAGTCTTTGCCTCGCTTAACTGCACAGTTAATTTCGGATGTGGGGCCTCATTCATTGCTTGATAAGCGTTCATGATGATGTTTAGAAAGGCCTGTTTTAATTTGTTACTGTCTGCTTTTACGATCAAATCATTTTGAATTTGAATGTCATGCTGGATCGCCGCTGGAATAGATTTACTTTTCGAGGCCAGCTCGATCACTTCCTTTAAAAGCAGACTGAGGTTGATTGACTCTGTCGGCGCAGGTTCAGGCCGCGAGTAATCTAAAAATTCCGTGATCAGTCCATTTAAACGATCAATTTCCCGCATCACGATGGCCATTAATTTTTTATCATCATCATTGTTAGTCGTCTGACTTAGCATTTCGATGCTACCACTGATCCCCGCTAAAGGATTTCTAATTTCATGGGCAATCCCCGCCGCAAGGCCACCAATGGCCGCTAGCTTTTCATTTTGGCGAAGTCGTTCTTCTAGCTTTTTAAGGTCCGTTCGATCTTCAATCAAAGCCAAAAAGGCGCCGCTTTCAGAGGAATCAGAAATTTCTTGCTGCAAAGATCTTAAAATAATTTGAAGCTCTTTTTTTTCGTCCAGGGGGCTGCCTTGATAAGATCTGTCAAAGCGCTGAACGGTGCTGCCCTTGGATAAATCAAAAGCCCCCAAAGTTTTATAAATATTCATCCCACTTGATGGCGAGCCAAAAATACGTTCAGCTTCTGGATTTTGATGGAAAACTTTTCCCAGTTGATCAAACGTTAATATGGCCAGTGGCGAATTAACAATGATCGCATCGTTTAGTTCAGACAAATTTCGCAGCTGCAGTCCGGTTTTTTTTAAGGCCTGTCCCACCGAATAAAGCTGGTCACTTAAAAATCCCGACAGGCCTGCCACCAAAAAAAATGCTGTGTTATTTAAAAATAAAACAAAAACATAGTTGATTCCTTTCAGGTCTGGCGAAAGCATCGAGGCAACGGTGAAAGAAAGGCTGGTAAAAAGGGCCACCGCCAAGGCCCCTCGACTTTGAAACAACAATCCCGCCAGAATAATATTAGCCAAATGCAAAAACATAAAAAGCGATTGGTTCTGACCACTCGAATAAATAAGAACAGAAATAAAAATTGAATCGGCCAAAAATGAAAAAAATAAAAGTCGAGGCCGTTCATAGAACTTATCAAGGGTTAGTATATAATAAATGTGAAGTGCTAAAGAAAGGACCACACCTAAATAAAGTGGGGCTAGAACGCTCCAATTTATAAATCTTGGCTGTAATAAAAACCCAATCAACCCCACTAACAAAACCAATAAAAAAAGTGCTACCCTTGAAAATTCGATAACAACTTTTTGTGGTCCCGTCATTGGGGTCGTCGTCGTCATTAGTTGCCCACGGCATCAGCCATATTGAAAACCGGCAGATACATGGCAATGACTAGAAAGGCAATTGCGCCTCCTAAGACCACCATTAAAAGGGGCTCAATCATCGAAGTCATAGTTTTTACTGCGTTTTCGACTTCGTCCTCGTAAAAATCGGCAATTTTACCTAACATAACATCCATTGTTCCAGACTGTTCGCCGATGGAAATCATTTGAACTACCATATCAGGAATCACTTTTTCTTTTGCTAAGGGGGCGGCAAAAGGGCGACCTTGGGTCACGGCCGCCTTTGATCTTAAAAGGGCATTTTCAACCACTGAATTTCCGGCAGTTTTTGCGGCGATATCAATGGCTTCAATCACACCGACACCAGAAGAAAGCAAAGTTGATAGGGTTCGAGTTAACCTGGCCAATGCTGATTTCTGAATGACATCTCCAATGATCGGAGCAAAAATCAGGAAGCGATCCATGGCAAGCTTCCCATCAGGAGTTTCTGCCCATTGCATGATTATGAAGGGAATTCCGACGATCACTCCCACATACATCCACCAGTTAGTAACCATAGAATGACTTAAATTCACAACCATCATCGTTAATGCCGGCGGTGCTTTTCCAGAGGCCGCAAAAAAACTTTCAAATTTAGGAATAATAAAAATTAAAATCCCCGAGATCACAATGATCGCAACGCAGATGATAACGCCCGGGTAAACCATGGCGCCTTTAACCTGCGATTTAATTTTTTCAGCTTTTTCAATATACTGCGCTAACCGATTTAATATTCCATCCATGATACCGGCCTGTTCGCCGGCTTGAACCATATTACAATACAGTCGATCAAAAACATACGGATGTTGAGCCATGGAATCCGCTAAAGTTCGACCGTTTTCAATGGCCGTTTTTACTTTTGCGGAGGCGTCACGAAGGGGCCCGGGCCCCATCCCTTCACTTAAAATTTTTAAGGCATCGACAACAGGAATACCAGCATTGATCAAAGTTGAAAACTGCCTCGTGAAAACTTGAAGGTCTTTGCCCTTCACTTTTGGTTTAAACAAAGTAAATCCAGGACTGGGCGGAGCCCTTCGAACGGCCGTCAACTGTGCTTTTGAAATAACTTGTGAAACCTCAAGCCCCATGGCCCGAAGCTTAATGCGCACTTCGGTTTCATTATTGGCATCGATTTCACCCTTCGTAGTTTCTCCGGTTTTCTTCCTTGCTTGATACGCAAATTTTCCCATTAAACACCCACTCTTTTAAGAAGCTCATCTAAATGTTCGGGATCCCGAGTTTTCAAAAAGGCTGACTTTAAATCAATTTTTCGACGAATTAAAAGTTTTAACAGCACTTGATTGAAGGAAACCATTCCGCGATCTTCTTGGCTTTCCTTTAAGACCGTTTCAATCTCTGACATTTTTTTCTCTAACAGCAGTTGTTTGATTTTTGGAGTGCCTAAAATCATTTCGTGAATGGTCATAAACACACCTTGCGTATTTATAACTTGCATCTGATTAATCATCAAAGACAGTTGATCCACAAAACGCCATAATAAATGGGTTTCACCTTCCCCCACCAAAACCGACATTATTTTGTGAGCTGCACTGATCACAGAGGGCGCCATAATAATTGGAATCACCAAGCGACCCTGTTCACAAAGATCCAAGAGCGATAGGATCGAGTCCTTGTCACAAGCACCGTGATAAATCACGATATCAGCGTGTTCCAATTCGCGGCCATGAGTTTTTGATTCCAGCTCTTGGGTAATCAAGATATTCTGCCCAGGATGCTGCCGGCGCACGGCTTTGATGACTGCCAAAGGCTCAGCCTGCCTGGTCCCTGAGAAAACAATCATGCCTTCCCTTCGAACGATTTGATCTAAAAGAATTTGCGGCCACGATATTTCTAAAGCACTTTCAAGATCTTGACTGATTTCCATCACACATCCTTGATTGAGGAATTCAAAACTTCTTCAATGGTGGTTTGCCCACGTTTTAATTTTAATAAAGCACTTCGACGCAAAGTTTTCATACCTTCATTGCGTGACATGATTCGAAGCTCAGCGGTCGAGGCGCCATTTAAAATCGCTTCCTTCATTTTTTCTGTCATGTACATGAGCTCATAAATCGCTAAGCGACCTTTAATACCACTGCCATTGCAATTTCCGCAGCCACGACCTTTGAACAAGGTATAGCTTTTCACTTCTTCAGGCGCGACTCCAAGATTTATTAAGGTCTGAGGAGGGACCTCGATGGGCTGCTTACAGGTTTCACAGACCTTTCCCACCAACCGCTGGGCCACCACCAAATTCACCGTTGAAGTAATAATATAAGCAGCGACACCCATTTCAGTCAGACGACTGATCGTTCCGGGGGCATCGTTGGTGTGCAAAGTACTTAACACTAAATGACCCGTTGAAGCGGCTTTAAAGGATATTTCAGCAGTGTCAAGATCTCGGATTTCTCCGACCATGATGATATCAGGATCCTGACGAAGAAAAGCTTTCAGGGCGACCGTAAAAGTCAGGTCGATATCAGAATTCATCTGCATCTGATTAATGCCTTCAAAGTTAAATTCGACGGGAT
This sequence comes from Pseudobdellovibrionaceae bacterium, assembly GCA_043779385.1. Lineage (GTDB taxonomy): Bacteria > Bdellovibrionota > Bdellovibrionia > Bdellovibrionales > Bdellovibrionaceae > JAYWDA01. Next base: position 19,732 of record JAYWEU010000225.1, on the reverse strand, counting down.
CTTCAGCCGTGCTGATATTAACATCAGGCTGATTCAAAGTTGCAAGAGCCGAGTAAATCGTCGTTGTTTTTCCTGAGCCTGTCGGCCCGGTGATTAAAACCATTCCTTGCGGAAGGCCAATACAAGATTTAAATAACTTCAAATCATCTTCTTCAAATCCCAGCTTCGTCATATCCAACTGCAAATTTGATATATCCAAAAGTCGTAAAACGATTTTTTCGCCCCAGATCGTCGGAATAATACTGACCCGAAAATCCATTTCTTTACCGCGTGTAGTTCTTACTTTTAAACGTCCATCCTGGGGCCGCCGTTTTTCTGCGATGTCCAGCTTACACATAATTTTAATTCGACTGGCAATCGCCGCCGCGGTTCCCGCAGGTGGGGCCGTCGCTTCTGTCATATTTCCATCTAACCGAAACCGCACTCTGAATTTTTTTTCATACGGTTCAAAGTGGATATCAGAAACTTTTTTTCGAATGGCATCAGTCAAAATTTGATTTACAAACTTAATGATCGGAGAATTATCGGTGCCGCCCTCTTGGTCGACAATTTCCACCTGTTGGGGACCATTAAAATCAGAATCCCCTTCGTCTTTCATCTCTGTTAATTGCTTAACGTTGATGACACCATAATTTTTTTCAATCGCCTGAGAGATCGAATGCTCAGTGCCGACCACCGGGGTGATCCGCAAACGGGTGATAAATCGCAAATCTTCTTTCACCATCATATTGCTGGGATCAGTAAAGGCCACAATCAAAGTCTGTCCCGCTTTTTGAACAGGAATTAAATTATATTTTTGACAGACTTCCTTAGGGACTAGAGAAACCACAGATGGATCCACTTCAAAGGTCATTAAATCTAAGGGTTGCACTTGATAAAATTTGGCCATGGCATCAAGGATTTGAGCATCCTTTAAAGTATTCTGAGAGATCAAAACGGTCGTCAGGCGACTGCCTGATTTTTTCTGCTCTTCCATCGCCATGGATAATTGTTCAGGACGAAGTAAATTCATCCGGACTAAAATTTCTCCAATTTTAAGGGACATCCTGCCTCCAAAAAACGGATTTTAACCGACCCTTAAGATCGCCCCATTAAACCCTGTCCTAGTCTACCTGTTGTGACATTTTTTGTAACTGGACCGAAGGCGAGTTTTAAGCTTTACGATGCACCTGCTTCAGGTAGTTCAGCCATTTGTCAGAGAAGTCTTCAAAAGAAATCAAATTTGCTAAACCAAGGCGGTGGATAAATCCATAATCCTGTTGAGCGCGAACTTGAAAGCCCGACAGCACTCGCAAGTTGGCACGATGGGCTTCTTCAATCAAAGCACTTTCCAAAGGAAAAACATTAAGGTCAACGACCAGACCTTGATTTTTCATAAAATTGAAATAGGCCAAATCGTTCAGCAAAGCAGGATTAGCTTCTAGGGGCATGGAATTGATTAAAATCGCAGCGCCAACAGTTTGCATCGTTAACTGAGACGCTTCTAAAGGCCGCCAATCAATCCCAACAAAAGTTTTCTTCAAACGATCTCGTTGTTCCTGCAAATCCACCATGGACAGCCCCACCAAGAAAACTTTCGAAAAACCAAAATTGATCACTAGCGAAGCCAGCAACCGAAGAAGAGGACCTTCACCAATGATAAAGGCGGACTCGTTAATATCCAAATTTCGGGCCTTTTTAATGATCAATTCCCGCATCGCTTCTTTTAAATTCAGGCGCGGCCACCAGGCTCCATCTTCATAAAATAAACAATCTGCGCAAGCTAGCAATCTGGTCTCGGTTGGCAAAGTTGTCATTTGGCCAATCAGTTTTTGGGAATCCACTAAATCCAACAACGCCGCATGACTTCCCTTTAATTTTTTCTGCAGGTCAGGCCAATGGCCGCTGGAGGGGATTTTTTTAACTTCCGCTTCCCTACCAAAGGACTTTAAAAGCTCCACCAAAAACTCTAAAAAATGCTGATCTAATGGAGCTGGCGATAAATTAAAAAGCTTAAGTGTTTCCATGCCAGTAATCTTTCGCTTGTTTGATATCCAGTTGAATTTGCTCGATCAATTCTTTGGCGTCTTTAAATTTTTTCTCGATTCTTAAAAACTTAAAAAATTCCACCTTGATGGTTTCATCGTAAAGATTTTTGTTCAAATCAAATATAAAACTCTCGACACGCAAAGTTCGAAAGGTGTCTTCGAAGGTCGGATTCAGGCCGACATTAGAAATCGATGGATAGGTTTTGCCTTGATGCTGAACTGAGGTGATGTAAACCCCCTTGGGCAAAGGCCAACCTGGAGCAGGATTTAAATTGGCGGTGGGGATGCCTAATTTTTCGCCCCGCCCGTCGCCCTTTTCGACCTTCCCTCGGATCGAGAAATTTCGACCCAGCAATTCATGCACTGACGTCAAATCGGGGATTTTCAGAGCCTCTCGGATTCGCGAAGATGAAACTATGTTTTGTTTAATTTGATATCCTGCCACTTGCAAAACTTGAAAGTTATATTGCGCCGAGTGGTCTTGTAAAAAATCGGCGTTCCCAGCTCGTGCTTTGCCAAAATGAAAATCATGACCGACGACAAAAACCTTCGGCTGGAAGGGCTTGATCAAATAATTTTCTAGGAATTCTTCGGCCGACGTTTGTGCAAGACTTAAATTAAAGGGCTCACGGATTAAATACTGGATCCCTAAATTCTGCAGTTGCTCGGCTTGATCCTCCAGCGAAAAAAGTCGAAAAATATCTTTTTCTGGAGCTAAAATTTTCAGTGGGTGGGGCTGAAAGGTCATCACAACCGTAGGCCCTTGGGCAAGCTCGGCCTGCTGCTTTAAAATCTCTAGAAGCATTTGATGACCCCGATGGATCCCATCAAAATTCCCGATGGTTAAAGCGGCGCTTTTCAAGCCCTTTGGATATTTCAAAAGGAACTCTTTAACGCCTTCAAACGTCTGCATATTTGTCTGCCCAATCCTTTGCATAACAGGAAGTGTAGCACTCTTTTTAAGTGATTTTAATCCTTGAGTTTATAGGCTTTTTGGATATGATGCGTCACATGTCGCGAAGTTGGCTGGAAGAGATCAAAACACGCCTTGCTGTTACCACCCGCTATTTAGCCCGACGTCGAGGGTTCCTGTTCCGAGGAATCATCTGCTGGTGTTTGGGAATGCTGGCCTTATCCAACGACGAAGTTCAATCTTATGATCAACGCTTTCAATTGCGTGGATCGCAATCGGTGGCCTCAGATATTGTGGTCATCGTTATTCGCCCTTCCGACGTCGCCGGAGCGATTTATTCAAATCGTAATTCCCTCATCAACGTGAGCGAAATCGCCGACCTGACAGATGGTTATTTTTGGAATCCAAAACTTTGGAATGACCTTCTTGCAAAAATTCTTCAACAAAAGCCCAAAGCCGTTGGTGTCACTTTATATTTTGGCGACAATATCGGAAGCAAAGACCAGCGCCAAATGAATCCTCAGTTGTTTTTTGATGAACGAGTGGTTTGGTCGAACTCAACCAATTATATGGACCGTGTTTTAAAGCCTGCTTTTTCAGCTGATGACGAACACAATATTGGCTCCAACGAAGTCAAGCGAGACGAAGATGGCGTTGTCCGCCGAGTTTTTCCCTTGATCGGAAACGAGCATCTTTTAGAAAAAATGTCGCGCCATAATTTTCCCAATGGAAAACCCTTAGTGATTAATTATCGCGGACCGGGCTCGGTCTTTCCCCATTACACCGTCTCTGAGATTTTAAATGATGAATTCGGCTCTGAAATTCTAAAAAATAAATATGTGCTGATTGGCTCTGATACCGGAGGGGGATTATCCTACATCACGCCCGTCGGAACCATGACTCGTGTCGAACTCTTGGCCCAAATGTTGGATAATCTGAATCAGAATCGTTGGATTTTACGTCTTCCCGTTGTGATCTATGCTTTTTTATTTTTTATCCTTGTGATTTTTTCGATCCTTGTGATCACCCAGTACCCTCAGTCGGTTGCCCTGATCTTTTTCTTTTGGATGGGAACACTGCTGACCGCCCTGTCAGCATGGGTGTTTGATTCTTTTTACATCTGGCTCCCGGCTTTTTCGCCGTTTTTAATTTTGGCCACGGTCTGGGTGATTTTTATTGGTTATCAAGCCACCAAAATTGAGCGTGTTAATTTTAAACTGAAACAAGAACAAAAATATTTGCGAGAGCTCGAACAATTAAAAAATAATTTTGTGAGCCTTATCAGCCACGATTTAAAAACTCCGATTGCAAAAATCCAAGCCATTCTAGACCGCCTTTTAACACAGCATAAGTCCTCGGAGTTATCTGAAGACCTTCAGTCTTTGCGCATGAGCAGTGAAGAATTAAATCGCTACATTCAATCGATTCTAAAAGTATTACGGGTCGAGTCCCGTGATTTCAAATTGCATATCGAAGTGGGCGATATCAATGAAGTGATCGAACAAGCTTTAAGTCAGCTGCGGCCCTTGGCCGATGAGAAAAAAATTTCTATCTGGATGCATCTTGAGCCCATTTTTTCATCTGAATTTGATGTGACGTTAATCAAAGAAGTGATCATCAATTTAGTCGAAAATGCGATCAAGTACACGCCCACTGGCGGGCAAATCACAGTGCGCTCTAAAGACATTGAAAATGAAATACGCATCGAAGTCCAAGACACAGGCACCGGCATCGCAGAAGAAGAATTGGATCATGTTTGGGGGAAATTCACCCGCGGAAAAGGTCAGGATTTAAAATCCAAAGGAACGGGTTTGGGCCTTTATTTAGTCAAATATTTTATTGAACTGCATGGAGGCCGAGTCCACCTGCAAAGCCAGCTGGGTCAAGGCAGCACAGTGTCCTTTACCCTGCCGCTGCTTGATGATACAAACCTCTCTGCGGAGGAGGTGAAAACATGACCCAACAATTAAAAGTTCTGATTGTGGATGACGAATCAGAACTGCGCCGAAGTGTCAGTTCCATCTTATCGAATTCCATCCCTGATATTCAATTGACGGTCGACGAGGCCGATAACGGAGTGGCCGCCTTAGAAAAAGTCAAAGCCGGTTCTTGGGATTTGGTTTTGATGGACGTAAAAATGCCAGAAATGGACGGCCTTGAGGCTTTAGTCAAAATCAAGGAACATGATCCGCGAACCTTCGTCGTCATCATGACCGCTCATAGTAATTTGAATGATGCCGTGCTAGCTATCAAAGAAGGCGCCTACGACTATTTAGAAAAGCCCGTCAAATCTGAACGCTTGGTTCAAATCGTCACGAAAGCCTTAGAAGCCCGAGATTTAGTTTCAAGCCTTGCTTTGTCTAATCCCATCTTTGATGAAGATGTTGAAAGTGAATTTGTTGGAAACACGCAAAAAATGCGGGATGTTTTTAATTTAATTTTTAAACTCTGCAAGGTTGATACAACCGTTTTAATTCGCGGAGAAAATGGCACGGGAAAAGAACTTGTGGCTCGCGCGATTCATTTTAATTCACCTAGAAAATCAGGATCTTTTGTCGCGATCAATTGCGGCGCGATCCCCGAAACCCTGATGGAATCTGAATTATTCGGACATGAAAAGGGCGCCTTCACAGGGGCCGTTGAAAGAAAAATTGGTCGTTTTCAGGCCGCTAATAATGGCACTTTATTTTTGGATGAAATCGGCGAATTAAAACCTGATATGCAGGTTAAACTATTACGTGTTTTGCAAGATAAACGGTTTACCCCCGTGGGCGGAACCCGCGAAGTTAAAACCAATACACGTATCATTGCTGCGACCAATCGCAATTTAGAAAAAATGATGGAAGATGGCGACTTCCGAGAAGATTTATTTTATCGCTTAAACGTCATGCCCATCTATATGCCGCCCTTGCGCGATCGGGCTGATGACATCCCAGCTCTGATCCAGCATTTCATTAAAAAATTCACCAAACAGCATGGCAATCCTATTCAAGGCATCACCCAGGAAGCCTTGCTAATTTTAAAAAGTTATCGCTGGCCAGGGAATATTCGTGAACTTGAAAATGTGATCGAGCGTTCTTTTATTGTCGAAAATTCTTCGATGATCACAGCGCAAAGTCTGCCAGAAAATATGATGATTGCCCCCAAACCTGTTGCGCAAGGAAAGCCCGCGCCATCTGGCACACCTATGCGACTCGATTTTGATATCTTTAAAGAGGGCATGGAGAAAGATTTTATTATTGGCGCACTAAAGGCCAATCGGGGCCGAATCAATCAAACGGTCGCACAGGCAAATATTCCAAAAAATACTTTGCTTCGAAAGATTCGTAAATACGGAATAAATGTAAAAGATTATTCAGAAGAATAGTCTTTAAAGAATTTTGGAAACTAATTCTAAAATCGATTGGGCCTCAATCTCTGTCATGCACCGATGATGTTTTAAGGGACACTGTCTATGGCCATGGGGACCACAAGGCCGGCAGGCTAAATTAGGATGTTGAACGATATAGCTTTGCTCTCCCCAAGGCCTGTAGCCAAATTCAATGACTGTAGGCCCGAACACGCTGATCAGTGGGGTCTCTGTGCAAGTGGCTAAATGCATGGAGGCGCTGTCGTTACCAATCACCAAAGCGGCGTGCGCTAACATCAAAGCTGATTCATAAATTGTCGTTTGACCGGCCAGCATATAAGAACCTGGAGCCAAAGCCGCCACTTCTGCGCACAGTCGTTCTTCATTGGGGGCGCCCATCAAGAACACTTCATAATTTTTTTCTAGAAGCCTTTTTGCCAATTCGCCAAAGCCTTCGGTGGTCCAACGTTTTGTTGCCCAAACGCTGCCAGGAAAAATTAAAATCCATGGCTTGTCTCGTTTTGCACTCAAGCCCCGTCTTTCTAAAAACCGGGCCCACGTGGCTTTATCCTCTAATATCTGATTTTTTAAGCTCATCGACGACCACATCGGAGGCGCCGATAATAAAGAGTTTGTTATTTGATAAGCGATCTTAAAATTTTTGTAATCTTTGATAAAGCCCTGAAGCTCATTGTCAGAATTCTGTAGCAAACTTTGCTGGCGAATCGCATCAGGCAACGACAGATCTTTTTGGACCCGCTCTGAAAAAAAAAGTTGATTCCACCAAGTCGCAAAGCCAATTTTTCTTTCAGCATTAAGATTTAAAATAAAAAAATGGGTGCGAAGCGATTGATGAGGGGCATAGATCGTTTTCAAATCCAAAAGGTTCAAATTTGCAGCCACATTTTCATAGCTTTGTGAATCGCCCTTTTGAATTTCAAAGACAGAATCGACCAGTTTTGTTTTTAGAAAAAATTCACCAAGACCATGACGGCAGACTAAGGCCAGTGGATGGTTGGTCTGTTGTTTAATTCTCTTTAACAGGGGAATACTTAAAAGCAGATCTCCGAGAAAGGCTGTTTGGATAACGAGGTTTGTTGCCAAAACTGAATTCCTTTTTCCACTCCGGAAATAATTTCTTGAAAACTGACTTGATCGTAACACATCACAGATTTTTGACAAGATCTCTTCCAACAAGGTGCGCACTCGGCTTTTGACAAGATTTTAATGCCGCGATCGAACAGATCAATCTCCTGCGCACAAGTGGGGCCAAACCAAGCCACCACCCACTTTTTCTGGCTGATGGCCATATGCATGCCCAGGCTATCGCCCGTCACCACCACATCACAGGCAGACACACTGATAAGGCCGTCCCGCAAGCCAGATTTAGAATCAGAAATTATCACGGATAAGCCGTCAGCAATTTCTTTATTTCGTTGAGTGTCTTCAGACCCACCTAATAAAACGATCTGCACATCCGCCCGAGCAATCAGGGCGCGACAGATTTTTCGATGAAAATCGACGGTCAGTTTTTTATATGGAATCACTGAGCTGCAGCCGGTATTGATACCGATCACCCATTTTTTTTTGTGCTCGCTCCATTTCTGAGAGCGGTTGAAGGAAACTTTTTTTTCTTCTGCTGATAAAGGGAGTTGATACTCTGCTCTTGTATAATCCAATTCCAAAGCTTCGCTGATCAATTGAGTTTCAGGTTTTTGATTGACGAAAAATTTTTCAAAATTATCAATGCCTAAATTCCAAAGTTCAGTGGCAGCGGCGGTGGCCGGAAGTATGACGCCCTCTTCAGCAATAAAGCCGTGAATCTTTTTTATTTTTAAAGACTGGGCTAAACCTGACGCCTTCAGGGACTTATCGATCACATAAGCCATAGAAAATTGATAAGATTGAAGATTTAATAAGCCGTCATGATCGGCTGCCACCACCTGGTCAATGGTGGGATTTTTTTCTAATAATGGCATCGCTGATTTTTCTGTCAGCCAAATAATTTTTGCGCGAGGATGTTTCAGTTTCAGCGCTGCTAATAAGCTGGTGCTTCTGACTACGGCGCCTAAAGCGCCAAGATGAATAATTAAAATAGACTCTTCAACTTGATCCAATGAAGAGCAAGAAAGATTGCAGGTGGCATTCTTCCCGCAAGGTTTATAACCATTAAAATATCTGCAATTGGGGACCGGCATCTTCCAATGTTAACATGGCCGATCAGTTTCCGGGGGTGTAGGATTCAATTTCAGAGACCAAGGTCCCAATCTTGATTTTACATTCTATGCGAAGGACCAGCTTACGATCATCATCAGAAAGCCATATAAAAATATCCCCGACGGGCTTAAAGACCCCCTTGACAGTAAATTCTGGCTTGATGACGATGGCCTTGAAATCCCCGGCACTGGTTTCCAGGACTTCTTTCCGAATTGCTGTTCCCTTAAACACGATATTGCTTTCATCATCGGCGACACGAAATGAATAAGTTTTTCCAAGATCCCATTTAAAAACCCGCATGTAAAAAAGTGCGCTGAAAACATTTTGCGAAAATGGCAAGATATCCCACTGCTGCTTCTTTTCTTCGGCCCCATTTTTTTCTGTGACTTTCTTTTCCCAATAGGTCGCCTTCAATTTATCAAAGTCAAAATGGGACCTGGCTTCACGAAGTTGTCCGGTCTCTTTGACGTGCATTGTAAAAACTCGGGGAATCAACAAGTCATAATCCATCAGTGTTAAAATTCGGTCGTCAACACTGTAGAATGAATTAAATAAATTGGCGGTCTTAATTTCATTTACAAATGAGTAGGATTTGCGGCCATTGACCTCGACAAAGGGATCAATTTTTAAAGTGATGGTTCCCGCATGAACTTTAAAGTATTTCACATGGTGAACAACAGATTCACCAACATGGAATGGGTCTTTAAGGGGCCTGCGACCATCGAATCCTTCGTCGTCTTCAATATCTGGTTCCCGCCGCGGTGGTCCCGATATTTCAACCACTTTAGATTTTTTACTTCTTTTCGTACTTTTAACTTTAACAATCGCAACAGGTTTTTCAATTTCTTTAGGCATCACTTGAGGTGAAAGAGCTTTTTCTTCAGGCGTTGTGATCTTAACGACAGCATCAAATTCTTCATTCGTTTTTAACTTATCTTCGTGATCATATTTTAAAAACTTTGACGAGCATGAGCTCAGAAAGACAAGCAGCAAAAGCGTTTGAAGTGGCATCCGATTGTTCACTCGTAGTCCTTCCACCGGCGATGGATCCACATCCAATCTTGTGGATGCTTCCTGATAATCGCCTCAATCACGTCGTTAAAATGCTGGGTCAGTACGGCAATGTCTTTATCTTGGTCTGAAGTTCGTAAGGATTCAAGATCTAATGCCGGCTCACAAACAACCTGCAAGCGACCGTCGTCCCCTTCGACCCCATAAATAGGAACGACCGGAGATTTCGTCTTCAGATAAAACAGAGCTAATCCATAGGCCGTGCCTGTTTTGCGGCCGAAAAAAGTATTTTCAACGGCAAAAGGGCGACCCATAAACTGATCCAAGACAAAAATCACAAATTCTTTAGCCCGAATCGCCCGTAAAATATCAAATGTGGTCTTTTCACTATGGGCTTCAATATATTTTACGCCTTGGGCCACTCTGAAATAAAACCAAATTTTGTTAAGAAGTTTATTTTTAAAATATTTACTGATGAGATGAAGTCGATACCCTTTCATCGACAAAGCACTGGCCGCCGTATCGCCATTCCCTAAATGAAGACTCAGCAAGTAAACGCCTTTGCCCAGACTTTTTGCCATTTCTAAATTTTCTAAGCCTTGGAAAACAATATTTTTGTCCACCCATTTTTGATCCAGCCAAGGGGTTGTTAAAATTTCGGCAAAATCTCCACCCAATTTATGAACAGAATGACGACCCCATCGCATTTTTTGCTTTAAGGGCACTTCGGGGAATGCAATATCCAAGTTTTCCTTAATTAAATTTCGTCGAATCCGTAAGACATCAATCCAAAGCCAACCTAACATTGAGCCCAAGCCACGGACTGCCCGTCGGGGCAAAAATGCTAACAGCCGAGCAAAGACTTTAAATAAAAATAGGATGCAGTTTTGCATAAAGAGATTCTACTGAAAAATCGGGCTGAAGTTCAAGTTGCACCTGCCAAATTGGCAATTCCTTAGCAGATCTTAAATCTTTCAACTTCACAAAATCTTTTTCCGTGACTAAAATACAATCAAAACCCTGATTCATCCGTTTTCGAATTTTAACCAAATCTTGGTGACGGAAGCGATGATGATCAGGAAAAATCAAGGATTCAATAGTTAATCCAGGAAATTCATTCTGAATCAAAGTTTGAAAGGACTTCGGCTTGGCAATGGCAGAAACCAGCAACGCTTTCTTGAAATTAATTTTTGGGACTTTCTGACCTTTAAAATTTTCAAAGCCACCCACCGTATATTTAAACTCGAAAACCTCAAGGCCTTGTAGTTGCTGACGGTGGAATTCTAAATTCTCTGGCGAAGCTAGGTTGCATTTAGTCAGAAAGATCAGCTGACCACGCCTGAGGGCACTCCATGGTTCGCGAGCCCGACCCATGGGGAAACATAAATAATTTTCTGGTTTTTCATTGGCATCTAACAGAACAATATCTAAATTTCGTTCCAAAGCTAAATGTTGAAATCCATCATCTAAAATTAAAACATTGATGCCTTCATTTTGACTGATCGCTTCGGCCACCTGCCATTTTTTGAGTCCGCTGTAAACTGGGCTTTGTGGAAACCGTCGGGCCATCATCAGCGCTTCATCGCCGACATCATGGGCCTGATCATACCGCGGATTTATTCGTTGCACTTTTTTGCGTCGCGCTTTGTAGGCTCGACAGGCAATTCCCGGGTGCTGTCCTTTTTCGATCAAAAGCCGCATCAAAAATTCGGTCACTGGAGTTTTTCCAGTCCCCCCAAAAGTCAGATTACCAACACTGACGACAGGAATATTAATTTTATGCTTTTGAAAAAAACCCTTTTGGTAAGCCTTCACCCGCCATTTTGCAAGCATTGCGTAAATTTGGGCTAAAAGAGATCTCAACGGCTTCATTGAAAAAGGTACCTTTGTATGATTCCGGTGACTCGCTCGGTGGCGCCTTTTTCACCTAAATGATGACGTAATTCACCTAGCTGCTGGCGAACACTTTCAGCGTAATCGGGATCGTCGATATATTTTTGAAACAAGGGAACTAGTTTTTTAGGCAAAGCATCGCCTTGAAATCGTTCCGGTGCCACTTCTTTTTGTAAAATCAAATTCACCAACCCAAAATATTTAGTTCCACGAACGATCAACTTTGCAAAAATAGCTGTTAAAGCCTTCATTCGATAAATAATGACCATGGGCTTTTTTAAAAGGCCAACCATTAAAGTTGCCGTGCCAGAGGTCGCTAAAATAAAATCACAAAGATGAATCATCCGAAAAGGCTCATCTTTGATCATCATATACGGAAGTTTAAAGTCCTCTAGGTAGGGATAAAGATCTTCTTTTTCAAAACTGGGTGCGACCATGATTAAAATTTTCAAATTCTTATACTGATGACTGAGCTGCCTTGCGGTTTCAAGCTGAATGGCGAAGTGCTGCTTTAGCTCTAGGCGCCGACTGCCGGGCATCAGGCCCAAAACAATCTCTTGATCGGTAATTCCGCATTGGTTTCGATGTAGAATTCGATACTGCGGATCTAAAAGTTTCTCATCCAGCTCATCTAAGATGGGATGCCCAACAAATTCATGAGGCACCGCATGTTTTGAATAAAATGGAATTTCAAATGGAAAAAGCAGCAGAGCTTTTTCGCAGTACTTTTTAATCGTGTGAACGCGACCTTTGCGCCAAGCCCACACTTGCGGAGAAATATAATAAATCACCGGAATTCCTAAAGCGTGCAGTTTTTTAGAAAGCATCAGATTAAATTCAGGATAATCCATCACTATAGCGACTTTTGGTTTTCGTTCTGCGGCGGCTTTAACCAAGCCATCAAACACTGATTTCAAAAGACCAAAATGGGAAATGATTTCCGCAGCGCCGACAATGGCCATTTCTTCAGATTTTCCCAGACGCTCAAAACCCAGTTCTTCCATCTGTCGACTGCCAACACCGAAGGCTTTCACATCGATATTTTTAGCTTTCAGATTTTCCAAGATTCTTTGCGCATAAATAACACTGGAGGCCTCGGCGGCCACCATCAGGATTGAATTCATGAGTTTGTTAATATCCTTTTTTGGATTTCTTCCACCCACTGCAGGGCTTTAAGGCCATCTTCCCCGGTCACCGCTAGCGGTGTCAGATTTTGAACGGCGGAAATAAAAACATCGGTTTCTTTTTGAAGGGCGTCTGCCTTTTCAACCTGCCACTGCGTGACTTTGATCGGCGGGACCTGTTGAATTCCCACGGGTTCGACTTTTTCTAACTGCAATGTTCCGGTCTGGGCTTGCAAAATGGCATCTTTTTGAATCACTTGGATTTGCCGCACTGTTTGGGCTGCCATTCGATTGACGGTGATGTGCACCTGACAACCCGAGCTGATTTGAAATTGTCCTTCGGCCACATCGAGTTCTTGAGTTAAAATTTTTGCACCGCTGGCCATAAAGTTTTCAATTTTTCCAGGACAAAGCCACAGCATCAAATCAATATCGTGAATCATCAGATCATGCAGAACACTGACATCGGAACCCCGAGTGTTAAAAGGTGCCCACCGAGTCAAAGTGACCGACGAAGGTTGATTGATATGTTTTTTAAGTTCTAAGATGGCTGGATTAAATCTTTCGATATGTCCAACAGCCAATTTTAAGTTTTTTTGCGCCGCTAAATTAACAATCTCGTCGGCTTGTGCAAGGGTGGCAGCGATCGGTTTTTCGACATTCACATGAACGCCGTTTTGCAGAAAAATTTTTGCTAACTCATAATGGGCCACCGTGCTGGCTGCAATGGTCACTAGATCAACTTTTCCTAGCATTTCTTGAACGGAAGAAAAGGCCTTCACATTCAGTTCAGCAGCTATTTTTTCAGCTTGCGCGAATCGCCCATCACAAACGCCGATCAACTCTACATTAGAATTATTTTTGTATTTTTGAGCATGGAATTTGCCAAGGTAACCAACACCTATCACCCCGGCTCGTAGCTTGGAACTCATCAAAGGTCCCTTCTTAAGTTTCGTTATCGACCGCGTCCCGTGCCGTCCCGCGAGCAATGGCGATTCCTCTTTTGGAACTTTTCACGAAATGGATCAAATATTCAATGTTTTCAGAAATGACACATTCACTGCGAATGCGAGCAATCAGTTCGTCAGTTCCGTCTTTACCCATGATTAAAATTCTAAGAGCTTTATGAACGTTCTGCGCTTCGACTTTGCTAAAACCTTTTCTTAAAAGCCCGATCTTATTCGTGGCTCGGCAAAGGGCGTAATTCCCTTGGGCCTTTGAAAAGGGTAAAATGTCTTTATTGATGACACTGCTGCCACCAATAAAAGCGCCTTTTCCAACTTTGGTGAATTGGTTAAAAGCACAGATTCCGCCGATGACCACGTTTTCTTCAATGATACAGTGGCCGCCCAAATGAGTGTCGTTGGCCATGATCACATTATCACCAATTTTACAATCGTGACCAATATGAGTGTAAGCCATAAAATAGCCATTGTTGCCGATTTCAGTTTTGCCGTCGCCCTTAGAGGTCGCAATGTTGACGGTTGAAAATTCTCGGAAGACGTTGTTGCTGCCGATGATCAGTTGCGTGGGTTCGCCCTTGTAGGAAATATCCTGTGGTGGCCCACCGATCACAGCCCCTGGGGCAATATGATTATTTTCACCGATGATAATATTTGAAGACCGGCATCCTACCGTCGCATGGCCCTCAATATAAGTGCCGCGTCCGATTTTAATTTTTCCCTGAATCAAACAATAAGGCCCGATTTCAACATCAGGCCCAATGTCCGCATCCGGAGAGATCACACTGGTAGGATGAATTTTTTGAGACATGCTTATTTTTTTTCAAAAGCCTTAACAACATCATCTGTAATGTCGTTTGTTTTTTCGGCAAATAAGATGGCTCCGCTGTTTTCTAGAACTAAGTTGAAACCTTTTTCCTTGGCGACTTTTTCAATCACCTTACGCATTTTTTCCAAAATCGGCGCTGTTAAATCGCGCTCTTTCTTTTGGATCTCGACTTGGCTTTTTCCCATCACATCACGGTACTTCATCATTTCTTCTTGAAACTCAGCTTGCTTTTTTCCTAAGGCTTCTTCAGAAAGAACTGATTTCTTCTTTTCTAAATCTTCACCCATCTTTTTCAAGTCGCTTTCGCGCTTTTGAAGTTCTTTTTTCTTTTTATCAAATTCGCCTTCAAGCTCTGACTTGGCTTTCTTGCCTTCTGCAGTTGCTTGAATTGCTTTCTGCATATCTACAACTGCAATGTTAGTCGTCGCTGCATGCGCAAAAGTCAGTCCAGAGGCCATTACAAACATCATTAACAATTTGATCATTTGAGATCCTTTCAAAATTAAAATGGTGTGCCGATTGAAAATTCAAAAACGACTGGTTCATGATACACTGGATCGCGGTCTAATGGGAATCCCCATTCAAAACGCAATGGGCCAATTGGTGAAAACCATCGAATTCCAAAACCCCAATCCGCATAAAGTTTATTGTCTGAGCGGTCTCGGTTCCCAGCTTCGGTGGTGAAAATGTTATCCTCGGCCTTACCGACATCGTAAAAAACCACACCAAACATATCGGCTTCCCGTATCAATGGAAATTGAAGTTCCCCTTGATACTGAATTTCTTCTTGTCCCCCGAAAAATCGTCGAGCCTGAGCATTCGCATCATCCACACGACCTGGATTTTGGGTTAAATAATCGTTATATATTCGCGTCGAGCGTTTCATTTTACCGATTCGAGAGTATCGATAGCCTCTGAGTGAATAAGGCCCACCCAATAAGAAGAGCTCATTAAAAGGCGGCTCGCGATCTGAGTCAGTCGATCCGATCTTTCCGTACATCAGCGAGTTTCTGAAAACGACGTCCCAAAAAATATTCTTGAAATATCTTAACGTTCCCTCAGCCCGGTAATAGTGCAGATTCCCACCGACCAGGCCTGAGTTATTGTAGGAAGCTCTTGCGTACCATCCCTTGGACGGCTTGAATCGATCATTTCTGGTGTCGTAATCCAAGGCAACACCGATCGTGCTGGCGTCACCTTCGGCGGTCGACAGCGGAAACAAATCATAATCCGTCAATAACCCCGAAGTTCCATAAACCGGCGACAAAATTGTATTTGTATAGCCGTAGGTCGTTGTAAACCGCAATTCATCCAAAATCGGATGCCCGATGGAAACAGAGCCGCCGGTTTTTCTGGAGTTATAATCAGCCCGCCCACTGTCTTGACTCATAAATGCCCGAAAACCTACAGACCATAAAGAGTCCTCGAAATAAGGTTCCGTAAATGTGAAATCATAAATGCTTGTTGAGCTTGTCAACTGTGCCGAAACTCCCAGATTCTGCCCACGGCCCAAGAAGTTCGTCTGCTGAACTGACCCCCCAAAAGTGGCGCCCGTTGTTGAACCGTAACCGGCGCTGAGCTGCACTTGTCCCGTGTTTCGTTCTTTTAAAACAATATCAATATTCATCACGTCCAACTGATCGGGCGGCGTTGAAGTCTTGAAATTGACGTCTTCGAAAAATCCTAAACGCTGAATATTTTCTAGGGACTGGCGCCGTCGAGTCTCATTGTAAAGTTCACCCTCAAAAATACGCACTTCTCGGCGAACGACTTTATCGCGCGTGCGGGTGTTTCCCACCATACCAAATTTTCCAAAATAAACTTTATTGCCTTTATCAATGACAAAAACAATATTCACTTTCTTTTCTTTTTCATTAAAATTCCACTGCGGAATAACGTTGGCGTAGGCGTAGCCTAGATCGCCATACTTGGCTTGCAGGTCAGCTAAATCTCTTTGCAGGACATCGCCTGCGAAAATTTCATTATCATCAATCTTGGTTGTGGCAAAAAGTTCTTCTTTTGTAAATAACAGGTCCCCGCTAAAATCGACTTCCCCGACGTAATACTGGGTTCCTTCTTCGATGCGAATTGTGACGTAGATGCCCTTTTTATCAGGTGTCACATAAATTTGCGGACGATCAATTTTTACCTGCACGTAGCCTTGGTTAAAATAAATTTGTCGCACAATTTGAACATCGCGATCAAAAGCTTCTTGCTTGAAAGCCCCAGATCCACTGACGGCCGCAAAATAGCCCTCTTCTTGAGTAAAGATTTTCCCTTTCAGCGCATTATCGCTGATATTTTTATTCCCCAGAAAAGTGATCTTTTTGACTTTTACTTTTTCACCTTCGCGAACTTTGTAAATCAGTTTTACAGTTTCATCTTTTTTCACATCTTCAATTTTAGGTTCTATTTTTGCTAAGAAAAAACCCTTGTCCTCATAAAGCTTTTGGATTTTTTCGATGGATTCTTTAACCTTCGACATATTAAGGATTTCGTAAGGCTTGATGCCAGACGCTTCGGCAATCTCTTCGCTTTTAAGCTCGGTGTTGCCTTCATAGACGATTTCAACGACGGAGGGTTTTTCAACGACATTATAAGTTAAAACGATGTCGCTGCCTTGCCCTTGCCGGTCCACCGACACATCTAAAAAATAGCCGCTTTTAAATAAATTAATCACGTCTTCACGAACTTTTGCGTCAGTGTACGCTTCGCCGACTTTAGAGGTCAGACGCCCTAGGACGGCATCTTTTTCGATTTTTTTATTGCCTGAAACCTGCAGCGCTTTAACGGTGCCTTCTGTTTTTTGGATTTTAGATTCTGATTTTGCGAATTTTTTAGTTTTGGCGGCCGTCGATTTTTTCTGCAGTGCTTGGGCCGTTTCGGACATAACTCCGCCCAAAATTAATGAAATTAAAATGGCGCCTAAACTCAACTTCCCTAGCTTTAATTTCACAAGCTTCTTTACCTTATTCCAAAAACCTTTGGCAAATCCTGCCATTAGTTCGAGTTTTTATGCTGACACAGAGTTTTAAAACAAACTTGTGAAACGCCCCTAATGCAAACCGTCAAAGGCTAGCCCAAAACATTCGGCCAGTCAAAAACCGATATGGGTGCGGGCCGTCAACTTTCGGCCCAAACTCCGTCACGAATCACCTGTTTTCGCGGGAATCTTTGCGCAAATTGCTGATCATGAGTGACAATCACCATGGTTAAATCAAAACGTTTTTGTAAATCAAAGAATAAATCCTGAACTTTCAAGCTGTTCTGCGTGTCCAGATTGCCGGTGGGCTCATCGGCCAGCAAAATTCGCGGTCGACGCACCAAGGCTCGTGCAATCGCCACGCGCTGAAGCTCGCCCCCTGAAAGTTGTTGGGGATAGTGCTCAAGGCGATCTTTCAGGCCTAAAATATCTAATAACTCTTCTGCCTTATGAGCGGCTAATTTTTTTGATTCGCCCGCCACGCGGCAAGGAAGTGCCACATTTTCAAGCGCTGTAAATTCTGCGATTAGGTGATGAAACTGAAAAACAAAGCCCATCTCGTCATTTCGAAAACGCGCCAGTTCATCATCGTTCATCGCCATGACATCACGACCATCAAAATTAATTTCGCCACTTTGCGGACGATCCAAGGTTCCTAAAATGTGTAAGAGCGTACTTTTACCAGCCCCACTGACACCTTGAATGCTTAAAGCATCCCCTGTGTAAAGATCAAGATTGATCCCCTTCAGAATCGAAAGCTCACCCATTCCTTGCTGATAAGACTTCACAATATTTGTCACTTTTAAAAGAATATCTTTATTCATAGCGAAGTCCCTCCACCGGATTCAGCTGTGCCCCTCGACGGGCTGGAAAAATCGAAGCCAGCAAACAAATCACCAAAGTTGATGTTATGATAGCGATCGTATCTAAAAATTTAATTTCTACTTGAATCTCATTCAGTTTGTAAACAGATCCTGGCATCAAGTGGAACACTCGCTGACCCCAAACAAAAAGAAAGCAAAGACTTAATCCTAAAAGATAACCAAAAAAAACTCCAACAACGCCCAAAAATAATCCCTGATAACCGTAAACTTTAACCAGCGAACGGGGCCTGACACCGACAGTTTTAAAGATAGCTAAATCAGGATAGCGTTGGAAAATATTGACATAAAAACTACTGGCAACGCTGAAAGCTGCAACCAACATAATGATAAAAACCACAAAAAAGATCACGACTTTTTCGCCTTGCGAGGCCTGAAATAAATTTTCATTGGCATCGCGCCACGTGCGCACCAGATATCCTGAACCTAGCTTTGACATTAAATTAAAATACACATGGCTGGTTTGATCTAAATCTTTAATTTTAAAAATGAGGCCATTGATTCGATCGCCGATTTTAGCTAAATCTTGCGCGGCTTGCAAATCAACGATCATAAAGCGCTCATTCCACTCATATTTACCGTAATTTAAAATTCCACCGACTCGAAATTGACCCAGGTGGCGACCAAAACGGTGGGGATCCAGGTTGTCTGCAATGGGAACAACAACGCGGAACACATCACCGACGGATAAGCCCATGCGCTTGGCTAAGCCTTCGCCGATCAACGCTTGGGGGATCTCATCGGCGCTGACAAGATTCAAACTTCCGGCTTTGACTCGCTTTGAAAAATCTAAAACCTGACGCCATTTTTTGGCATCGACGCCTTCCATAGAAACACCTAAGGTCTCACCCTTATGAGCCAGCACGGCTTCTAGAAATAAAAATTTAAGACTGGCTTGCAGCTGGGGGTCCATCTCATAGATTTTTTTTTCCAGCTCATCCCATTGCGGCGTGCCCGCGCCTGTGCGAATGACCTGCAGATGGCCTGCCACATCGACGACTGATTTTCTTAAAGTTGTCTCGAACCCTGACATCACAGCCATGGCGACAACTAAACATGCGACACCAATCACAAGCCCGATCAGGGCCACCATAATGTTGGTCTGACCAAATGTTTTTTTACAAAATAGCAGACGAAAAGCCAACCAAAGCTCCATCATGTGGTGGCCGGTTTTTCCTGAAGGACTTGGGATTTTAAATAGGCCATAATAAATCCTTCAAGGTCGCCATCTAAGACATCACTGACTTGGTTGGTTTCAAAGTCCGTGCGATGATCTTTTGCCATCTGATAAGGGTGCATGACGTAGGATCTGATCTGCGAACCCCATTCATTGGCTTTTTTGACCGAATTCATTTCATCTTTTTCTTTATTTCGTTTTTCAATTTCTTTTTCGTACAAAGCCGCTTTCAGCATTTTGAGCGCGGTCTCGCGATTCTGAATCTGCGAGCGTTGTGTCTGACATTGAACGATGATCCCGCTGGGTAAATGATACATCCGAACTGCCGAATCTGTTTTGTTCACATGCTGTCCGCCGGCGCCGCTG
>JAYWEU010000224.1:0-3983 GCA_043779385.1 Pseudobdellovibrionaceae bacterium | reverse complement strand
ATTCGCTTGACGCCATTTCCAAACTTTTTCTGCTAGAGATTGAATTGATTCTGACATATTCACTCCGATCTTAATCGAAGCGGATTGTATTCGAACTTTTTAAATTATTTTAGAACCTGCTTAAAGTGCGGGTTACATGGGATTAGTGTGAAGTCGCACGCTTTCTTAGACAGAATATAGGGAATTTTTTCACGGTGCTTTAGATAAGCTTTCTTATTTTCAACTTATTTAAGACAAAGCTCTTATGACGGAAGGTTGAAAAAAAAGGGAATTCGATAGTCCTCGGATTCCCCCTCACAAAATTACTTTCATGATAGTTTTCTTGACCAAAACTGCTTTTGAAATATCAAAGTTTACACCTGACTTCAAGTGGCCAGATTGCCAATGCGAAAAATGTTCAAAAAAAATGTGGGGACATGGCTTTGTTTCCAGATTCTTTGAGTCTTTGAATGTGTCAGTACGAATTAAGCGTTTGCGATGCCCAGTTTGCGGAATAGTCATAACGTTTAGACCAGCAGAGTATTATTCAGCGTTTAGAAGCGAAACCAAAAGCATATTCGAGGCCCTGGATGCGCGCCTTAAATCAGGGTTCTGGCCAGTTGGATTTCCAAGACAAAGGGGTTGGTATTGGTTAAAGCTTTTTAAAGTCTCACTTCTTATGGCTGGAGTTTCTGATGCTGTTAATTTTTTAGGGGACAGATTTTCAAAAGAAGTTCATTTTTTTATTTAAAATATTTTAGAATTTTATTTTTAAAATGAAACCCACCTTGTTTCGTCAGTTATTTTTCATTTCAACTTCGTTAGAAGGGTTTTCAACTAAAACGGAGGTTGAAATGAAAGAAGAGGATCTGAAAATAAGGGTGGCAACATTTAGATTTGGAATTATTGCTGATTTTGTGAATGGCACAAGGCTCGACTATGGGGAAAAAGAAAGGCTTCTTGAAAACAAAGTAGCTAATGTTTATGAAATACCTTTTTCTAACCAGCAACGAGTGGCAAGAAGTACAATTCTAAAATGGATTAATGATTATAAACGAGAAGGTTATCGACTTGAGGGACTTTATCCGAAGATCAGAAAGGACAAGGGTGAAATTAAATCAATTCCCACTCATATTAAACTGGCGATTAAAGAGTTTAAAAAAGAAAATCCATCTCTGACATTGCCGACGATTATCACGTCATTAAAACATAAAAAACTGATTGCGGCAGATGAGAAAATAAGTTTTTCAAGTTTATATCGTTATTGGAATAAAGAGGAACTACATAGTATTAATACGACGGCGATTGATAAGCGGCAGTTTGAAGCAAGCCACCCGAATGAAATTTGGCAAAGCGATGTGATGTATGGCCCGTATGTTCGAACAGAATCTGGTGGGAAAAACAAGCAAAGTTATTTAATCGCCATTATCGATGATCATTCGAGGCTTATAATCCACGCTGCATTTTACTTAGCAGAGACCCGTGAGAATCTTCTGGATTGTTTACGGGTTGCAATATTGAAGCGAGGTCTACCTCAGACATTTTATATTGATAATGGAAGCTGTTTCCGCGCGCTTCACCTTGAACAAGTAACAGCACAGCTGGGTGTTGCAATCAAACATTCAAGGCCATACACGCCTCAGGGGCGAGGCAAGATCGAGAGATGGTTCCGTTACGTGCGCGAAAACTTTATTCAAGTATTAAGAATAAAGGAACCTAGTGAGCAAGCGCCAAAGTTAGATTTTTTAAATCAGAACTTTAGTGACTGGGTGGATGAGTATAATAATCGTGAACACAGTTCGACAAAGCAAACGCCTTTAAAGAGATATCAATCAGGTATAAACCATGTAAAGCCGGCCCCACCTGATCTTTTAAATTATTTCCGTCAAATTGAATATCGTCGAGCAAAAAAGGATCGAACAGTTCGTCTTATGGGTGGAGTTTTTGAAGTTCCTGTTGGATTGATTGATAGGCTGGTGGAGTTGCGTTTCCATGCGGAGGACTTATCGAATATTGAAATATTTTTTGACGGAAAAAGTTATGGTTTGGCTACAGTAGTAAATCCAAACATTAATGCAAAGATTGGACGCAATTGGAAAACACATAAAAATCCATCGAATCAAACAATTGAAATTACGAAAGACACTGGTCCGATAAAATCAGGCGAGTTATTTGAAGCATTACAGTCCATAAAAGATAAAGCTTCAGGAGCAGGTCTATGAATTACAGTGAATATTTTGGATTTAAAGAGGAACCATTTACGACGGAGATAAATACAAAAAACCTTCTAAAGCTTCCGAATATGGTTCAAGTTAAAGAACGATTCGATTACGTGTTAAAAGGCGGAGTTTTTGTAGTAACTGGCGAAGTTGGAAGTGGTAAGACTTCATCAATAAGATGGGCTCAGAGTCATTATCATCCGTCGCAACACCTGTTTGTAAATGTGATTGGTTCCTGCGGGTCGACAATCGAATTATACCGGCAAATATGCTGGGGTCTTGGCGTAGAAACCAATGTTGGCAGTCGAACCAGGCTTCTTCGAATAACACGCGAAACAATAAGTGAGATAATCCAAACTCGAAAGCAAAAAATAATTATTGTTATCGATGAAGCTCACCTGCTTCGGCCCGATGTGTTTGCCGAGCTTCATACGGCGATACAATTTGAAAATGACTCTAAGAATTGGGTCTCTTTAGTTCTCGTTGGACTTTTTAACTTAATTGATAAATTGACTTACAGAACTTCGCTGCCGCTGGCCTCTCGAGTTGTGACGAAGACACATTTGAGTAATTTGAACCAAGAACAGATTAAAATTTATCTGGAGCATCACCAACAAGTAATTGCGGGAATAAAAAAACAATTATTTACGGATACGGCAATTACAGCGATCGCGCAAATTGGTGGTGGAATCTTAAGAAAAACCAACCATCTAGGTCGCGGGGGATTAATCGCCGCCGCCACTGAAAAAGAACAAGTTGTAACTGCTGAACACATAAGAATTGCTTCAACAGAATTAATTTAATAGAAAATCATAATTTTAATCAGGCTTCCATCAAAAAATGGGAGCTTTTTTTAAGAAGTCAAAAAAGCACTATGCAAAATAAAATGAGAATCTTTGCTCAAAAGAGCGTGCGACTTCACAAAATATCTCCATCCACGCTTTCGCAGCTTTAATACTTTCAAATGGTTTCGATGGAAAGATGGGACAGTATTTTAACGTCTTAAAAAGTGATTGAGAAAATGGATTATCATTGCTGACACTGGGCCTGCTGAACGATGGCACGACGCAAAGCTTTTGTAGCGTAGCCAGCATCGTGGCACCTTTCATTGGTCCGCCATTGTCAGAGTGAATGACGAGCTGATGTTTATTAATTTTTTCTTTCAAACAGATTTCCTCTATTAAAACGGCTGATAAATTTGATTCTTGCGTCGCATGGACATTCCAACCAACTATTTTTTTAGAAAATATATCCAAAAATAAATACAAATAATAAAATTGACCACGCACACAGCTCTGCAAATAGGTGATGTCCCAACTGTAAATCTGATTCGGCTTTGTTGCTTCATAAGCCTTGGGTCTTTCAACGATTCGGGGCTTTGATAATCCACGATGTGCTGTTAACTTTTCAGCATTCAGTACACGATAAAAAGTGGATTCACTGGCAATATAAATTCCATCATCAGCTAATCGCGGCACAATCTGGTGCGGACTTAAATTTACATAGATTTCACTCACTGATGTTTTGATAATCAAAGCCCTTTCTGAATCTGAAATTTTATTAGCCGGCGCTGTCAATGGCCCGTGGCGCTGATCTGCTGAACTTAATTTCCAACGCTGGATAGTGCGCTCCTCAAGATTAAAAGCTTCACAAGCCCGAAACTTGCGGCAACCAGCCGCTACGGCTTCCGCAATAAGTTCTAAAATACTGCATCTGTCTGCAAGCGAGGTTAAAGATCCTCGTCCTCGCTCAGCGGGGGCCATAATAAATTGGCTTTTTTTTGGA
>JAYWEU010000223.1:0-3988 GCA_043779385.1 Pseudobdellovibrionaceae bacterium | reverse complement strand
GCGGCGGACGTTACTAATTAGTAACTCCAACCGAAATTTAATCTAAAAGTTAAATGTAAAAAATCAGCTCAAAAGGCTGATTTTTTATTTTAAAAACCAGAAACAAATCATCGCAATGAAAGTCGGCGGCAAAGCTGATAAAAATAATTGCCAAGGGCTGATACCCTCGACGCCAAAAGACGAATTTAAAATCCCAAAACCAGCCGGGTTTGGAGCGTTCGCCATCACCGTCAAACCGCCACCAACAACACTTCCCGCAAGCAAAGCATACTTTGAAAATTCAGAGAGGTTTTGCACTTGTGAACCCAAATAGGTCAGAGCCGCATTGTCCGTGAAAGCAGTTAAGCCCACAGCGCCTAAATAAAGCGCCCAAGTTTCTAATTTCAACAATATTGGTTCCAGCCACCATCTTTGCGGTCCCCCTAAAATCACAAGTCCGCTTAAGAAAAAACCCACCAGCAATCCTTGGCGCAAATGAATTTTATTTTGATATTTGCCAGTGAAATAGTGCAGTCCCAAAAACAACAAAAATAATCCTGAAAAAACAACCGGCTGATGGGCCCAAACGACAATTAATATTAAAAGAAAGATATGAAGAAAATAAATCCAGGCTGGAATTTTTTTATGTGCATAATTATCATCTGAGATCTTGGTTTTTGAAAACGGAACTGTCGCTAATTCAGTTCGAAAACGATAACTTATTAATAAAGTAGAAATTGTCACCGCCACAAAAGCCTTCCAACCAAAATGTGTCAGCATAAAAACTAAATCCCATCCCCATTGGCGAGCGACCATTAAAACCGGAGGTGCTGCAAACGAAGTCAGAGTCCCTCCGATTGAAATATTGACAAATAGCAACCCCAACATTGCATACTTCAGGCGATACGAAATATTTTGTTTATAAAAACGATCTAGCAAAATTAAACCTGTGACAGTCATTGCGGCGGGTTCAGTGATAAAACTTCCCAAAATGGGCCCAATGATAAAAACAGAAATAAAAAAAGCGATTGATTTTTTAAATGGCAGAAGTCCAGAAATAAAATCTATAACGTAATTTGCAGCAGAAAGAATGGGTCGACTAGCAGAAACTGTCATGATGACAAAGACAAAAACGGGCTCTGTAAAGTTTCGACTTTCTAAATAATAAAAAGTTGTCGAAAGATTTGAACTGAAGCTTAAGAAAATAAGATAAACAAAAGACCAAACACCAAAAACCACCTCGACCTCGCCCAACCAATGGAAAATAAATTCTCCGACGGAGCCTTTGGGAAATTGATGGGCTCGTTTTTGAATCCCCGTGACTACAAATGAATGAATCACTGCGAAAGCAAAGATAAAGGTCGCAGCAATTTCAGAAACTCCTACATTGGACATGCATTTAACTTATATGATTTTTACGCTTTGGCAAATAAGGTCTAACGCGAGCGAAAACTTCATACCCGATTAAGGCTGCGGGATGAACCAAGGGCCAGCGGATCGCTTTTGAGGCCCACTGATACTTAGGAATCCGGCTCCAAATATGGGCAAAAGCTTCGACTCCGATCAGAATTTTTCCTTCGGGAGTTTGAACATGCATATGGCGGTCCACGGCTTCAGGTGTAAGACCAAATTCGGTCGCTTTAAATTTTGGATTCGAAATATCGACAATTTCAAAAAGCGTTGGCGCTATTTTTTTGTAATGGGAAATCTCCATACTACAAACGACACAGTTGCCGTCGACAAAAACTTTGGTTTTAGGAATGGTTTCGATAAAGCCCCCTTAAGTGTTACGACTGCTCAACAACGTAAATAACTAAGAAAAGTTTCAATGTATAAGCTAAAGTTCGTCCCCAATTAGTACGAATCAAAGATAAAATCACAGTTTCATCAAAACCCTTTTGCGCCAGTTTTTCGTGTCTGGGAACGCTGATAAAAAAAGTCATTCCCCAAACTAAAATTGTTAAAATAAAAACAAAGATATTTTGCAAAAAATAAGGCTTATTTAAAAACAATAAAGCGACACTGACAACTAATTCCAAGATCATCAAAGGAGCTACAATCCAGGTTATTCTCGAGCTATGCAGATCGTGCCATTTAGAAAATTGGCCGCTGTTAAGGCCCAAAAAAAGAGGATACTGCACTTGTTGGACAAGCCATAAGATGCCTGTCATCATAGCGGTCGAGATCAGCTGTAGCAGCAGTAAATTGTGGACAAGCATTTCATTAATTTAACAAAATGCTTGGTTCAATACAAGCCAGCGCTGTTGAAATACACTGGCCTGTTGAAAGGTCGCAAACTCAATTCAAAATTAAGTTTACAAATTTAAGATATCTTAGTTCGTGACAACTGTGCGGAAACGGATGATCCGGTCCTTGTCCTGATATTTTTAAAATTTGCCCACGTCGGTTGGCTTTTGAAATGGATTCATTGATGATTTCAAAAAAGTCTTGAAATGAAATATGACTCGAGCACGAGCTAAGTGAGAGTTGACCTTTTGAGCGGACTCGCTTTGCGGCCGCTGCGAAAAGTTCGATATATTTGGCTTGGGCTCGATCTTTTTGATCTTCTGAGTGTCCCATCGATGGGGGATCGACAATGACGTGATCCCAAATTTCTTTATCACCGTTTAGATAATCAAAAACGTCAACGCAAAGGCCTTGATGTTTTTCCGGTGCCAAGCCATTCAGTTTCCAGTTTTCAGTGGCCAGATGAATCGCACCTTCTGCGACATCAAGGCTCGCCACTTTGCTTGCCCCCCCAAGTCCAGCGTAAACAGAGAATCCACCCGAGTAACTGAATAAATTTAAGACTGAAGCCGCGCGAGTGACGGATTGAATATATTTTCTGTTGTCCCTTTGATCTAAAAAGAAACCCGTTTTTTGGCCTTTTTGTAAATCCACTTTAAACTGGATGCCGTTTTCAAGAATGATGACTTCGTTTTCGCATTTTTCTCCAGCCAACAACTGAATGCCGCCTTGAGTGTGCCGACGAAATTTTTCAACGACACTAGAGACAACTTTTTCTTGGACCAACCAATCGGCGATGCCTTTTTTATCCCAAAATTCATTGGGCCCCTGCCCGTCAAATTGCAAGACGGCAATGGATCCATAAATATCACAAATCAGTCCTGGAAGAAGATCACCTTCGCCATTAAACAATCTGTAAGATGTCGTGTTTTCAGAGACCACAGAACGACGCAAAGCTAAGGCCTCGGCAAATCTTTTTTGAAAAACCTCAAACACAGGTGGCTTTTTTTCGAGGCTGAGTATTCGAAGGCTCAGCGGTGCATGGGGGTCAAAGAGGGCCCATGCCAAAGGTTCTTTTTTTCTATCAAACACCTGGGCTAGTTGCGCCTTTTCCAGGGCCGGAGGGCTGGAGATAGACTCGCGGTAGATCCAGGGATGGCCTCGAAGAACCGATCGGCGCAGATCACGATGAAGATAAATGCTCAGTTTTGGCATAGCAGGTTCTAATATGAAACAGGTCTGAATTACCAGTCCTAATTTGGGACAAATCGATAGATTTTCTAGGGTCAGCAAGTTCAGTGCTATATCATAAAAGCGGGGAAACTTTGAAACCAAGGGGTTGTGAATGAGGCTCAAAAGGTCGTTAAAAACAAAATCGATGTCGCTTTTAGGTTTAGCATCCGTCTTATTTATTATGCTGTTTCAGAACTGCAGCATGGTGGCTCCAACTCAAGAATTGGCGAGTTCCTCGAGCTTAAGCTCCCTTGCCAGTCTGTCTGCAAACCCAGTTTTTTCCGAACTACAACAAAAAATCATCACTCCAAAGTGTTTGGCTTGTCATTCCTCAGGCCTGCATAACTTTTCAAGTTACAGTAACATTATGGCCAGCGGAACCGTGGTCGCTGGTAACATCTCAGGAAGTACTTTTTATTTGCAAGTTCTTTCGGGCACAATGCCGCTGGGACGGCAGCCCTTAGCCGCAAGTGAGACAGCTGCAATTAAAAGTTGGATCGAAACGGGCGCTTTAAATTTAGCCCCCGGC